>CAZNJT010000001.1:0-1786 GCA_964573475.1 uncultured Candidatus Bathyarchaeia archaeon
TACAGTTTCCGCACAGGCATAGATGTTGAAGACCTGAAACTGCATGATTTGGGCGATTTACACATATCAACTGACACGGAAAAAACGCTGGAAAGAACCGCGTTGGTTATCAAGGACCTTTTGGAAACTGGAAAAACTCCAGTAACCATTGGCGGAGAACACACAATAACTTTAGGCGTCATGAAAGGTTTAGGAGAAAAAGCATCAAAAACAGCGATAGTAAGTTTTGATGCACACCTTGACTTGCGTAATGAGTACATGGGCTTGAAACTTTCCCATACGACGTTCATGCGCAGAATAAACGAAAAATTAAAACCAGGCAAAATCATCGAGGTTGGCACGAGAGCCGTCTGCAAGGAAGAACTAGACTATGCAAAGAAGGCTGGAATAGAATTTTTCACTGCAAAGCAGATCAGAAAAGAGGGAAGCCAACGAATCACAGAACAGTTAAGGGAAAAATTGTCAAGATACAAGAATGTCTATCTATCTATTGACATGGACGTTCTAGATCCTGCTTACGCCCCGGCGGTGCAGAACCCAGAACCGGAAGGAATCGAAACGCATACCTTGCTTGACATTTTATATGGCGTATGCGACAAACGTGTAGTAGGTTTTGACGTCATTGAGATTGCACCGAACTATGACCAAGGAATATCAGCGATTCAAGGCGCAAAAACAATTTTCGAAGTCCTCTGCTACTTAGAAAAATCCCGAAAAGGTGGGACAAAACGAAAGAAGTAAAAACATATTATGATGAAAAACCAGAAAGCTACGATAAAACCTTTGACATGCTTTACTATAGGATCTATGATGCGATTACTTGGAAATACATCGAACCATATGTTCCAAAAGACCCTGACGCTCTAGTTCTCGATGCTGGAGGAGGAACTGGCCGCTGGGCAATTAGAATGGCCAGAAAAGGCTGTAAAGTGGTTTTGGTTGACATTTCTGAAGGGATGTTAAAAATTGCCGCCGAAAAAGTGAAAAAAGAAGGACTCCAGAATAAAGTCACCATAAAAGAAGGCGACATTACAAAAACAGGTTATGCAGACGAAACCTTTGACATGATCCTTTGTGAACATGCTCTTTTCCTTTTCAAAGAACCAGACAACGTTATAAAAGAATTAAAGCGGATTCTAAAGAGGAAAGCCCGATTAATAGTTTCTGTGCATAACCGCTATGTCCAATCGTTAGTTTCGCTACCCGAAAAACCAAGCCTAGACAAGGTTGACGATGCGCTTAACATTCTACTTCGTAAAAGATATGGAAGCATGACTGAAAATGGCAAGGTTAAAATTTATACTTGGACGCCTGACGAGTTTCGAACAATGTTAGAAAGAAACGGACTTCGCGTAGAGAAGATTGTTGGCAAAGGCGTTACTATGCCTTTGCGAATTTCAAAAGAACTATTTATGAAAAAGAAATATCCCGATGATTTATTCAACAAGTTACTTCAATTTGAGTTTACTTTATGTGAGAAACCAGACGCACTGGCATTGGCAGGACATTTACAAGCAATAACTTACAAAGCATGAAATAAATGATGCTACAAAGACTTCGTTTGGAAACCTAGTTAAGTTCTCACCCTTCTAATCTCAATAACTACTTTGTAATTGTCTGGGCAACCAGCGAGAAACTTGTCCTTATCCTTTTCCCAAGAAAAAACGCCTCCAAACTGCAAAGCAACCAAGTAGGGAAAGATGGCATTGTAAAGAAAACCACAAACATTAGGAGTTCTAGGAAACTTATCCGCCTTTTCCGAGTAGAGCGTTAAGTCGAATTCCTC
>CAZNJT010000001.1:1886-48554 GCA_964573475.1 uncultured Candidatus Bathyarchaeia archaeon
GAGTTCTAGGAAACTTATCCGCCTTTTCCGAGTAGAGCGTTAAGTCGAATTCCTCTCCAATATGATGCCTTGCAACACATTCTCCTTCGACTTTCACAATCTTCCCAATTAATTTATAGCTTTTCAACCCGAAACCTCCTTAGCTTCGTTTTAGATTTTGCTCTTTAACAGTTTTGCGATGAAAAATCCGTTACATTGGTGAATGTGTGGATAAAGCCTTTGACATTTTTCCATTCCCCTTAAACCTGGCAAGCCTATTTTCGGCGTTATTTCAGTCAATGAAAATTCTGGATGCCATTTCAGGAAACGCTCAATAAGCATTTCGTTTTCTTCGACGGTTATGCTGCATGTTGAGTAGATTAGGTTTCCTGCGGGCTTCACGTTTTCGGCGCAGCTGTTTATCATTAGCCACTGAATTTCAGCCATTTTATCAACGGAATGTCTCGTAAGCCTCCATTTGGCTGATGGTAGCTTTCCAAAAGCGCCTGTGCTTGTGCATGGCGGGTCTAAAACTACAATGTCTGCTTCTATCGTTAAAGGTGATGGATTGCATACGTCGGCAATTATTGGAACAGCGATTTCCACGCCCATGCGTTCAACTTCGCTTTTCCAGACACTCATTCTACGTTTTGAATAATCCATGGAATAGATGACGCCGCGGTTTTGCATCAGTTGCGCTAAATATGTGGTTTTTGCTCCGGGCGCAGCACACACATCTAAAACCGTCATTTCAAGCTTTGGATCTGTTACTTCCGCAGCGAAACAGCTTGCCTTGTCTTGAATGCAGAATAAACCTTCTCGGAAGCTTTCCGTTTTGGTTAAGGGTTGCTTCGTGCCTATAACCTTGTACGCATACATTAATTCTTCAACCTTCTCAACTTTGACTCCGTCTTCTGCAAGTCTCTCTAGAATTTCATTTTCATCCGCCTTAAGCGTGTTTAGCCTCATGTAGGTTGGCGGCGGCTTCGCATCCAGTTCTAACATCGCTACAGCCTCTTTTCTCCCAAAAAGCTTGAAGCAATATTTTACAAACCATGTCGGATGGAAAGTCAAAAGCCCAATTCTTTCTTCATCGCTTACTCCTTCAATGATTAATGTTGGCTTTTGCGTTAGTAATACGCCTAACATATGCTCAACTTTTCGAAGAGTTCCCCATCCAAGAATAGAGCGGGCAAGTTTAGCAATGCTTTCAGCTTCTTCAATGTCAATTTTGGACCAGTTTTTGGCTATTCGTGTTTGGTAAACGTAAAGCCGCAAAAATGCTTGAACCCCAAGATTAAATTCGCTGAGGGATTCGGGTTTAAGGGTGTTGTTTATGAAGTTGTCTATGAAGTTTCGCCGCCTGACAGTTTCGCACACAAGCATGTGAGCAAGCCGCACAGCATTAGCATCCCTTATGCCCAATTGTTTAACCGTTTTCGCCAATGCTAGGCGCTCGCTTAATTTTTGCATCTCCATCCAGCTTAGGGTTTCAATCGCAAGCGTCCAAGCTTCCTTAAGCAACTTTTTCTCACTCACTCGGAATCAAACAATTATTGGGATGGAAACAATGTTGTAGATAAGAATTAAAGGTATTTCCTCCTATTTTGCTTGTGTATATCTAAAACCTTTTCCAGAATAAGAAATAAATAGGATGATGCATTATTAACAAGGTCGGTGCTTCAAATGGGGTATTTAGAAACACAACTCTAAACGATTTCTAAAAAGAAAAGAACACTCCATACACCCCGTGAACATGAACCTTTTAAAAAACAAAAAACAGGAAAGAGAGCTTTCAAACGCTGACCATAGACTAATCGGTCAACAGCTGGATTTGTTCTCCATAAACGAAGAAGTAGGCATAGGCTTGGTACTTTGGCATCCCAAAGGCACAATCGTCCGCAAAATAATCAGAGACTTTTGGGAAGAAGAGCACCTGAAAAATGGATATCAATTAGTTTGTACACCGCACATAGCCCGCGGAGAACTCTGGAAGATTTCGGGACACTTAGACTATTACAAGGAAAACATGTATGTCTTCGAGAAAGACGGAGAACCTTACGTGGTTAAACCAATGAACTGCCCATTCCACATCCAAATATACAAGTCTAAACCTAGAAGTTACAAAGACCTTCCAATAAGATATGCAGAGTGGGGAACAGTCTACAGATACGAACGTTCAGGCACTTTACATGGATTACTTCGGGTTAGGGGATTTACCCAAGATGACGCCCACATCTTTTGCACAGCAGAACAAATCGATGAAGAGATACTGAAACTTCTAGACTTCGCTGAACATATGTTGCAGAGATTTGGCTTTCACGAATTTAACGTGTACCTTTCAACCAGAGACCCGAAACAACCTGAAAAATATATGGGTTCAGAAAAAGATTGGAAGACGGCTCAAAGAGCCTTAGCTGAAGCCCTTAAAAACAAGGGAATCACATACCGCGAAATGCAAGGAGAAGCCGTATTCTACGGACCGAAAATTGACATTAACATAGTTGATGCTTCAGGCAGAGAATGGCAATGCTCCACAATCCAGTTCGACTTTAACCTGCCAAAACGTTTCAACATGACTTATACGGGCCCGAATGGAAAAGAACACGAAATATTGATGATTCATAGAGCCCTTCTTGGAGCCATAGAACGCTTTTTCGCCATTTTAGTAGAACATTATGAAGGGAATCTTCCCATCTGGCTTGCACCGACGCAAGTAAAAATATTGCCCATCAGTGATCATTATATTTCATATGCCCAGAGGATTCATGAAAAACTGCAGGCTTGCGGAATAAGATCGGAGGTTGACAGTAGTGCCTCTACCATCAGCTACAAAATCAGAGAAGCCGAAGTTCAGAAGATTCCATACATGGTAATCTGTGGCGAACACGAAGCGAATTTGAAGAAAATATCGATTAGAAAGCATGGAGTAGGGAACATGGGCCTATTGTCAACCAAAGAATTCATAAAGAAAATTAGGAATGAATGTGGCTGGTGAAAGCAACATTACTAGAAAAAGCAAAAATCCTAGTGCTTAGTAAGAGATTTTAGTATATCTGTCCACATACAGTAACTAGGTTAAGGGTTAGCATGGCGCAACAGCGTTTAGACGATTCCTCTTACATGAAAGCTAAACCTTCAAAAGAAACTGAAGCGAAAGCCCTGCCTTTCATGGAAGCTGTAACGAAAGAAAAGAAAAAGCACGCTTTTCCGTCGTTGGCGCCTGAAAATCTGCCGCCTTCATATTTTGTTTCAGCCACATACGATGGAAAAGCTAAAAAAGCCTTAATCAAACTTTATGAACCTGTTTCAGGGCGAATCTATTTCTGGCTTGACAACACTGGCCACAAACCATATTGCCTAACCAACCTTTCGCCAATAGAACTTGAAAAAATAACTAGGCTAATGCAACATCCTGGATTTGACCATTTTGAAATCGTGGACAAATTCGACCCGTTATTAAACAAAAATGTTAAGGTTACTAGTGTTATAGCGACAGACCCTTTGGCAATTGGTGGTCGCCCAACAGGATGCATAAGAGACATAATTATAGAAGACTACCCAAAAGTCGCCGAAACACCAATCGTTCAAGAAACAAAAGTATGGGAATCTAAAATAAAGTATTACCAATGCTACATCTACGACAGAGAACTTTTGCCAGGAATGATATACGAAGTTAAAGATAGTAAGTTAATCCTAAAAAACATGGAAGAAACAGAAAAGATTGTTAAGCATATACAGAAGACTTTTGAGGACGCAACAAATGAGGAGCAACAATTTATTGAGCAATGGGCAAGACTATTGGAATATCCCGCGCCAAAGTTTCTTTGCGTAGCTCTGGACATTGAAGTTTACACGCCTATCCCAACAAGAATGCCTGACCCTCGAGAAGCTGCCTACCAAGTTGTTTGCGCTTCACTGTATGGCTCAGACGGAAAAAAGAGAGTTCTTCTTTTAAAAAGAGAAGGCCCCCGCGAAGGAAACGAACGTCTGCCAGCAGAAGTGACTTTAGAATATTTTGATTCTGAAGAAAAACTCGTTAGAGCCATTTTTGATGCCTTGTGGAGTTATCCCTTCGTTATAACCTTCAACGGCGACGACTTTGACCTGCGTTACTTGACCCATAGGGCGATGAACCTCGGTTTTAGAAGGGATGAAATTCCAATAGAAGTTGGAAAACGTGCCTGCTTACTAAAATATGGGGTGCACATAGATCTTTACAAGTTCTTATTCAACCGCTCAATCCAAATTTACGCCTTTAACAACCGTTATCGGGATGTAACCCTTAATGATGTAGGCAAAGCCCTAGTTGGGATGGAAAAGATTAAGTTGGAAAAGAGCCTTGGCGAATTGACTTACACAGAACTTGCCAAATACTGTTTTAGGGATGCTGAAATTACGTTTAAGCTTACAAGTTTTGAAGACGAGTTAGTTATGAAACTTATTCTGGTTTTGGCCAGAATCAGCAGTATGCCAATGGAAGATGTGAGCCGTCAAGGCGTCTCTCGATGGATAAGAAATTTCATGCACCGCGAACATCGCAGAAGAAACATGCTTATCCCAAATGGGGAAGATATTCTCGCCGTAAAAGGCAAAAGCGTCACAAAAGCGATAATTAAAGGTAAAAAATACAAAGGCGCCATAGTTGTTGAACCCGTGCCCGGCGTTCACTTCAACGTTGCAATCATGGATTTTCCAAGCCTATACCCATCAATAATAAAGGTTTGGAACCTGGGCTACCAGTCTATATTGTGTCAGCATCCAGAATGCCGCAACAACCTCATTCCAGGCACGCCGCACTGGGTCTGCACTAAGAAACGAGCATTAGAAAGCCTTTTAATCGGTTCCCTTAGAGACTTGCGAGTGCAATGGTACAAACCGAAATCAAAGGACAAAACCTTAGGAGTGGAGTTAAGAAGCTGGTACAACATCACCCAAGGAGCCCTCAAGGTAATCTTGAACGCAAGCTACGGCGTCTTCGGAGCGGAAACCTTCGACCTATACTGTCCACCAGTAGCTGAAGCGACAGCAGCGATTGGAAGACACTCAATAACACAAATACTCAGCGAAGCAAAACAGCTTAACATTCAAGTGCTTTACGGAGACACAGACAGCATATTCCTAAAAAATCCCTCAAGAGAGCAAATTGAAGAGTTAGCCCGTTGGACAGAGCACGAGTTAAAAATGAGTTTGGATGTGGACAAAGTTTACAGATATGCAGTTTTCAGCTCACGGAAGAAAAATTATCTTGGAGTTTTAGAGGATGGCAGCGTTGACGTTAAAGGATTAACGGGCAAGAAGAGGCATATCCCATTGTTCATCAAAAAAGCCTTCAACAGAATGAAAGAACGCCTAGCCATGGTAAAAACGCCAGCAGACTTTGAAAACGCGAAAAAAGACATACGCGAAATCGTCCGCGACTGCTACATGCGATTAAAGAGACGAGAATGGGAAAACCTAAGCGATTTAGCATTCAACGTAGTTTTAGGCGAAGAACTAGAACACTACACAAAAACAACACCTCAACACGTCAAAGCCGCAAAAATCCTAAAAGAAAATGGGATGGAGCTGAAAGCCGGCGATCTAATAACCTTTGTAAAGGTTGTTAAAGAACCTCACGTAAAACCGGTGGAATTGGCAACCAACAATGAAATTGATGTGGACAAGTACATAGCCTACCTGCATTCAACGTTCGACCAAGTCCTAGACGCATTGGGTCTGGATTTTGATGAAATAATAGGGTTGACTAAGCTGGAAAGATTCATGTGATTATCAGCCTTTGTCTCCATTGACCACTTTCAACCCTCGAGACTTCAGCGGTCCGACGATATTCCACTTGCTCATTATTGAGAGTAATATGTAACCAATTCCTCCGATCGCAACTAAGCTGCTGGCGGTTATGCTTATGATCATAGCTACCCACGCAGGCAGGGTGTTAAGAACTTCAGGCGGCGGAAAGAACAGCCAAAGATAGCCTCCGACTATTAAGCCTATAGGTAAGGCTCCCAGAATACACGCTGTGAAATGGCGTCTTCGCAAGAGGAAAACAGTGGTTGCGGCAAGTAAATTTGCAACAGGTCCGAAGGCAACATCTTGGGTCCCAAGGAAATAGTAAGCATTGGTCAGAAAACACCCAAAGGTCACTCCTCCGATAACAGGCCAGCCTAGCAAAGCAGCCATGGCAATTAAGCAGTCGGCGATGCGCAGCTGAATAGGCCCGTAAATTGTCGGATTACCAATAGAGACCGTCTGAAGAATGTTAATCGTCACATACAAAGCTGCAAAGACAGCTGTTAAGGCTATGTCTCTACTGTCAAATTTCACTTTTTCACCTCCCACACCGGGGTTTATGCGGCGGAACGGGTGGAGGCCCACTCACCCGCCAACACTTTCTATGCACATAATTCTAGGCTATTAATGTTACTGAAAAAAAGCCACTTGTAAGAAACGCTAAACCTCACTCGTTTCTTCTCCGGCTATCATTCGCTAGCTACAAATAGCTATAACAATAACCAATGAATAAACAAGGCAGCAAAAGTTGAAACAGCCACCAAAAGTGAGATTATCACAACTACCTGCCGCTCAGTCAAGTAACGACGATGAGTAATAAGGGTAATCAGACTCCTTCTATGATCCGAAAACAGCTTTTTACCATCAAAAGAGACAGAAGCCCTAGCTCTAAAAAAGAAATAATTCAGCAAAATTAAAGAAGAGTTAAATATGTAAGGCAGAATGGAAATCAGCAGAACAGTTTTGGTATCTGAAATAATCGCAAAAGCAGCCAAAGTTATTCCAATGGCGAAAGATCCTATATTGCCAACGAAAATTTTGCCCTGAAAATTAAAAAAGCCGAGCAAAAGCCACACGATTAAAGGAGCGTATAATAGGGCCGCATTCGATCCTGAGACAGCCATCAGCCCAATCATAACTATTGCTGGACATATTGTTTCTAAACCATTCAATCCTCCAAGCTGATTCACAGTATTCGTAGTGATGGTCACAATAAGCGGAATAATTGCGAAATAGTAGGCAGGGCCAAAATCGATTGTTCCAAGGAAGGGAATTGTCATATATGTGTGCACCCATGGAAGTCTGGTGGCTAACGAAATAAGTGGTATCGCAGCTACTAACGGAAAGAAAGCCTTATAACGCCACCGCAAATCCATCCAATCATCAAGCAAACCCATAAAACCCCCAAATAAGATGCAAACAGCCAAAGTTAAAGCTGCAGAAACATTATTGAATGTTTCAATCTCTGCTGGTTGAAAGTAATACAACAGGAAGAGATATGTTACGCTAGCTAGAACGTATATTACACCTAAACCGTTTGGAATTAAAGGCTTGTTTGGCTTATGATTGTCAGGGACTTTTGGAAACAAAATTCAAACCTCTGCAATTCCTAGTGGTCTAGATTATATTTTGCATAGTCTACTTCATATAGGCATACCAACGCGTCCAGATATACAGTCTCTCCTGTTGATTGTATTGTTCCTAGCGTGGCTACCTCGCCTCCGAAGAAGTGTGGGTTCTTGAAATATAGAAGTGTAGGAGCAGTGTAATAATCTGCTCCTAGTTGATAACTTTTTGCGTTCTCCATCAATTTGTAAATTGTCGTTGCGTTCTCTCCTGTATCCCACCATTGGAACACGCTTGCTGTGGCATTTCCAAACGTGTTGTATTGTCCTGTGCTATTCGTCCACTCTTCATATTCCCATACACCCCATTCTTGCGCGTATAATTCCCGAACTGTTCTGGACGAGTTGGCGATTCTAGCCATCCACATCCACTTTCCTTCATCTCCTCCAACTGGATAATCTTGACCCGTGCTAGCAAATGTTGTGAACACCAGAATGTAAGCAGGGGGTCCATGAGGACCGTTAAACTGTTCTTTAAGTATCCTTACTGCTTGTGTTTCATTCGACATGTATACTCTGCCTACTAGCCCTATTTGCGTACTGTTTATTGTGGCGTTATCACAAAGGGTTGTCACATTGCCGAGGATTGTTAGCCAATATCCATAGTCCCACCAGCTACAAACAGCGGTCGTAGGTGAAAGATTACTTTTCATCCATTCCAACGCGTCCATCCACGCTCTTACAGGCTCGTTAGGTACTAGTGAGAGGCTGGCCGCTGTAATGGTGATTGGACTGTAGGCTTGCGTATATACTCTGGGCACGCCCCCAGTTTGAGGTGAAAAGGCGAAGTTTGTCATTAGGATAAGGAATATTAAGAAAAGGGTGGTCCCGCTGAACTCTTTTCCAACATGTTCCAAACTATACTTCTTTTTCGTAAAGATTTTCGGCGGTTCTTTCAACAATGTGTTAAACGGTTTTAATATTCCTATTATTCCAATAGCTGCTAGAAGACCAAAGGCCGGAGCTACAAGTACGAGCAATCGTACCATGGAACCGGCAAAGTAAAGAGATGTTAGACCAAAAATTAAGAGAAATAGGTTTCGATTATTAAGATTTCTCAAAATGAAAAAAAAGCCTGTTATAAAGAATATTATTCCTATGCCAAACTCGTAATATATGGAACCCCAAGCCGAAATTCTCTGTTCAGCCACAGACTCTATAAGCGAAGAGCCCGAACGCGCAAGTGGGTCAAGAACTGAAATGAACTTTCCACCTATGTTTCGTATGTAACCTAGCTGCCAAAGCACCCCAAAACCACTAATCAGCAAAACCAGAAAAACTATGATAAAAATGCTCCTCCATTTCGCAGATTTCAAGACTCGAACAACTTCACAGAGACAGAGCACTACAAATACTCCTGCAATCGCCAAAATGGCAGTTGTGGTAAGATAGCTAGGTGCAAGTCTGGGAACATTTATCGCAATAAATAACCCTAACCCGAACGTCAAACTATATGACAAAAGCAACCGTTGCGTGTATCTTTTAAGCATAATCAACACAAAAACAAAGAGAACCGTAAGGCCGAGAGGGTAGTATGCGGCACCCCATCCAGCACAGAAATATCCTAAGGTCAATCCGGAGCCAATCGCATATTTCGCAGACGAGGACAGAGGCCTGTTTTCTTCAATCGCTCTTAAAAACAAGAATGCGAACACCAAGAGCGCGAATATTCCGATTGTTTCGTCGTCGAAAAATCCTAGGGATGTTCGCTGAATGTAAGAAGGACTTAAAGCTAAGAAAAGGGCCGCCAATAGTCCAATGGGCTTTCCACCAATGTCCTTGCCCAAAAAATAAATCACTAAGCAAGCCAGCATACCCATTATCGCTGGAAAAAGTGCACAGAAATCCATCAGTTGAATGTTTACACCCAGCACTGAAATTATTTCATAGAAAATCGCTGCCGTAAAAGGTAACCCTGGATACCCTGTTGTTGCGCGTATTCCACCTGGGTACCAGCGTTGTGTATCATTCCACCCCCCGGGGGGTGGCAAAGCCCATGAAATGAACCCGTTTTTTATTACATATTCTGTGAAACGATATTGAAAGTAAGGATCAAACTCTGAGAGGTGCATTGAGCCGGCTTGTATTTCCCATTTTATTGGGAATATGCGTATAATGAAAGCTATAAAAAGTATGAGTAACAATGCTGAAAAAGTCAATATTGACCCATGGCTTATTTTAATTCGCAGCTTTCCTAAGCTTTTCAGACCGTTAACAATGTGTTCTTTTGATAGGATTTCTTTAATCCTCATTTCGAGTCCATCTCTCTACAAGATTATTGAAGTGTTTTATTTCCCTTGCGGTTAACGGATGTTTTACATGAAATATGTCAATCTTATATACCTTTCCAAAAATGAATAAAAAGCGAAACTAGAATGATTTCTGATATTTCATGTTGTGGTTTTTCGCTTGTAACCATAATTTTCAGCATCATAAAACGGAAAAGGCACAATTTTTCCCTTTGCCAGCTTATCGCGTATCTTCACGTTAATAATGTTTCCCTCTTGGGCTTGAGAAGTTTGAATATAAGCCATTCCTACGCCACATTTAAGCAGTGGCGAAAATGTTCCACTTGTTATGTGTCCTATATTTTCACCTTTATCGCTGTAGATTTCATAGCTTGGTCGTGGTATTCCCTGTTCGATTATCCGTATTCCGACACGTTTGCGTTTAATTCCTTCATTTTTCTGTTTCAGCAGTGCCTCCTTTCCTACGAAGTTTTCCTTCTGGAATTTCACTACAAAACCCAGCGCCGCTTCTAAAGGAGTCGTGTTTTCATCGATGTCGTTTCCATATAGACACATTCCAGCTTCAAGCCTTAACGTGTCTCTTGCTCCCAATCCGCATGGTTCTATTCCGAAGGTTTTACCAGCTTCGAGAATGGCATTCCACAACTTTACAGCGTTATCTGGATTTGCTAATGAGGCTTCCCATATGAAAACTTCGAATCCATCCTCGCCTGTATACCCTGTTCGAGAGAGAAAAACATCTACATTTGCCAATCGTGAATGGGCACATTTGAATCGTTCAATTTTGCTTAAATCTTCTGTGGAAATTTTTTGAAGGGTTTTTTCGGCGTTTGGACCCTGAACTGCGAACATTGCGACGTCATCTGAAATTTCTTCGATTTTTACGTTGAAGCTTTTAGCATTTGTAACCAGCCAATTGTAGTCTTTTTCTCTATTGGTTGCGTTGGAAACCATCATGAACTTTTCCTCTTCCAACCGGTATATTACAAAGTCATCTATTATACCGCCGTTTTCATTACACATGACTGAATATTGGGCACTATTAGGCGACAGCCTAGAAACATCGTTTGTTATTACGTAGTTTAAGAAATGTTCAGAGTCAGCGCCTTTGATTATTACCCGTCCCATATGGGAGATATCAAAAATGCCAACGCTGTTCCGCACTGTCAAATGTTCGGGTATTACGCCCTTATACCATAGGGGCATTTCAAAACCAGCAAAAACCGTCAATTTCGCCGTTCGCTGATGCATCTCATAGAGTTGGATTCTATGAATTTTTTCTGCCAAAATTTTTCACTCCTCCGCCAACATCTTATTTTATGGGCTTTACTTCGACATTAATGGGTATGAGTGCAAGTTTCTTGCCGCACTTTGGACATTTCCCATTATGTTCATGTAAAATTTCATCGGGTGGCCTTAGTTCAGCACCATCATATAAAACGTAGCCACATTGTTGACATATAACACGTTGGGGCAAATCAATACACTCCACACAACGGTAAGGAATAAGCATCTACGGCATATTTATTGGTTTGCTAATCAAAATTTGCCACCCCACAATTCGACACAAAACTTTAATTTTAGATAATGCTTAATTCTGGAAACCATTTCCATTACGCCTACATAGTTTGTGTAAGCATGGAAAAGTACACGCTAATCATCACTGAAAAGCCGGATGCAGCGCAAAGAATAGCCTCTGCCCTTGACGCACAAGGAAAAGCAAAGAAAATGGAGCATAACGGAGTACCATATTATGTGGCAAAACGGGATAAGGAGATAATTGTTGTTCCGGCTTTAGGACATTTATACACGGTTGCCGAAGAAAGAAGCGGAAGAAACCATTATCCCGTTTTCAGTTTTAAATGGGTGCCAAGATACGTCGCCGAGAGAGGTGCAAAACAAATTCGCACATGGCTTGAAACTATTTCAAAATTGGCAAATGACGCTGACATGTTTATTGACGCATGCGACTACGACATTGAAGGAAGCATTATTGGATACTGCTTACTAAAATATGCATGCACTAACAAAGAAGGCATCTCAAAACGCATGAAATATTCCACCTTAACCAAGGAGGAACTAGAGAAATCCTATGCTGAAACGTTGCCACATCTGGATTTTGCCCTAATAGAGGCTGGACGCACAAGACATGAAGTTGACTGGCTTTACGGTATAAACCTTTCACGGGCATTAACAATAGCGGCGAGGGATTGGAGCGGAAAATACGCAACATTAAGCACAGGAAGAGTACAAGGTCCAACGCTCAGATTCCTCGTGGCTAGAGAAAAAGCAATCAGATGTTTCGTGCCAACCCCTTACTGGAGCATAAAAGCAGAAGCCGAAATAGCTGGTTCAATTTTCGAGGCGGGATATGAAAAGAAAATCATCGAAACCAAAATGGAAGCAAACACCATAGTTGACGTTTGCAAGGGAAAAAACGGCGAAACAGAGAAAATAGATGTTAAAAAATTCCAGCAAATGCCACCAACCCCCTTTGATTTAGGCGCTCTACAAAGCGAAGCCTACGGCCTCTTCGGCTATACGCCAATGCATACTTCAAACATCGCTCAACGCTTATACTTAGACGCTTTAATCTCTTACCCGAGAACAAGTAGTCAAAAACTCCCGCCAGCAATAAATTATGAGGCAATACTAAAAAACCTAAACGAGGTTCCTGAATATAAGAAACTTACAGCGGAACTTCTTACAAAAACGGAATTGAAGCCCAATGAAGGAAAGAAAGAAGACTCGGCACATCCAGCCATATATCCAACTGGAAACTTGCCAGAAAGGGTTCTAGAAACCTCTGAAAGAAACATTTGGGACCTTGTCGTTCGAAGGTTTATGGCGGTTTTTGGTGAACCAGCCATAAGGCAAAGCATCAAAGTCTGCATCAATGTAAATGGGCATCGCTTTTACCTACGGGGAAGACAAACTTTAAGGGAAGGTTGGCTACGCTTCTATGGACCTTACGTAAGGTCAGGAGAAGTTTTATTGCCCCCAATAGAAGAGGGACAAGCAATCAACATCAAAAAAGTGATTTTAGAAGATAAGTTCACTAAACCGCCGTCACGATATAATCCGAGTAGCCTCCTTAAAAAAATGGAAGAAGCAGAAATCGGAACAAAAGCTACAAGGGCTGGTATTATACAGACACTCTATGACAGAAAATATGTTAGAGACGAAAGAATGATTGTAACAGATTTAGGTTTCGAGGTTCTCGAGGTTCTGAAAAAATATTGCCCAACGGTTGTTTCAATGAAACTGACAAAAGAACTTGAAGAAAAGATGAATAAGATTCAGATAAACGGCGAAAAAAGAGAAAATGTCCTTCTAGACGCTGTTGAAATCCTTAAACCCGTAGCAGAGGAGTTAAAAGGCAAGGAGAAAATAATCGGCGAACAACTAAGCAACGCCATAAAAAGAGCAAGACTTGAAGAAGGAACCATTGGCATTTGCCCGATTTGTAACACTGGAAAACTCATGATGATATATTCGAGAAGAACTGGCAAACGTTTCGTTGGATGCACAAACTACTTCAAAGGATTATGCAAGGCATCATTCCCACTTCCGCAGAAAGGCACTGTAAGACCACTTGGAACGAACTGTCGTGGATGCGGTTGGCCTACAGTTCAGGTTCGAATAAAGGGAAGACGTCCGTGGACGCTGTGTTTCAATCCAAAGTGCCCATTGAAAGAGGAAAGGAGGAAAAGAATTGACCTGCAAAATATGCAGTAGGGAAGCTGGCGAAAACGGTTATTGCGAGTTGCACATGAAAGCCTATGAAAGCATCGTTAAAAAATATGAGCCTTGGAAAAGGGCATTGAAAATCTCTTGGAAAGAGTATTTAAGCGAGGTTGTTAAGAATCCTTTAACAGGAGAATGGGCTAAAGAAGTGGCGGAATATTTAATTAATAGTGGAGAAAAGCAAAATGTCACGAACGGTTAAGAAAAAAATCTCATCAATGTCTTATTCCTTAAACGGATTATACCGAAAAATTTCAACAATGAAACCATCAACTCTGATTCTTTCAATAATCACCATTGCTATCGCGATATTTTTGTTTGGCGGCGGTCTGTATAACTTAACAGTGAAGCCTTATTCAGCAGTTTATTCTCAAGGACGCTTCGTCTTAGTTTATCCAAGTCTCTCAGAACAATTTATAGCTGACAGCGTTGCTGCCATAATTCTATACTCACTTGGCACCGTTGGATTAATAGCCATATATCAAAGCACAAAATACGCATATAAGCCAAGACAAGCCTACATGATGTTTGCAGTAGGAACCGTTCTTCTACTATTGGCGTACATATTCCTTGAAGTTGAAATAAAAATTAAAACCGGTTAATAAATCTACCAAGGATTATTTTTTAAGCCAAGTTTGTACGCTGCAAAATTTGTTAACAAATGTATAGGAGGAGTTACAATTAGCACTGCTAGGATAAGCTCGGGAAACAAGTTTTTTAACGAAAAGAAAAATGAGAACAGAATTGCTCCAATTATGAAGTCAACCTGATCAATAACTGGCAACAGGTCACCAGGGGCAAGCCCAAGTCTTCTCTTTACAAAAGCGCCTGCTAAGTCTCCAAATAAAGCTCCCAAGGATAACAAGAAACCAGATAAAATAGAATATTCAGGGAAAAATACACCTTCTACTAAACCAACAGCGGTTCCAACAGCCAGTCCGGAAAAGAAACCTTGAAAGGTCTTGTTTTTCCCAAGAATTGGTTTTCCATCAAAAAATTTTTTTCCAAAATCTATAGGATAGCCCCCGCCGGTAATTACTGGTATGGCGTTTGCACAGTATGCTGGAAATATGAACTTTAATGCTTCAATAATTAGCTCTATTATTCCCATTTCCATAACCATCAATGAGTTGAATACTCGTGTATTCCTGTTTCTCCTATTTTTAAATGGCAAATTAGGGGCTGAACCTTTTTTGGACTTTTTTCCAAAATTGCCTTGATTATTCCTGGGTTTTCGGTAGGTTTCATGACGATTATTGTGTCAGCCCAGAACTTTATGACCCTTGTGGCCACTGGTTCTATGCTTACGTGAGCCTCGTTGAAAACGCTTCGCACTTGGCTTGTCATTAAAACAGCGATTTTCTGAGTTTTGGCAATCTGCGCTAACAATGCCATCTGCCTATTTAATTCACGATTTAGTTCAAATGTTTTTTCTGGAAATTCTGCAATTTCGGCGCGATAAAGCGTTGTGATGGTATCAATAATTACGAGCCCGAAGTTTTTAGTTATATAATCTGTTAACTGGTCTATAACAAGTGTTTGTTCGCGGAAATTGTTTGGTTTCATCAGAATTATCAGCTCTGCAATTTCTTTGAATTTTTCAGAGGCCATCTGAGAAAGCCTTCTGCTGAAGAAAGTGCCGTCGCAATCTACAAATAACGTTTTATAACCTTTCCCCGCACAATTTATGGCACATTGTATAGCTAGGGTTGTTTTTCCAGTCTCTGCTTCCCCATAGATTAAGCTAACACTTTCAAATGGGATGCCTCCTTCTAGAATCTTGTCAATTGTCCTACAGCCTGTTGGAATCTTCTGTACCACGGTCACGCACATCAACGAATATAAACCACGAAACTAATAATTTGTTTTGTGTTCAAACATATATACAAATAGGAAAGCTATATGAAAGCGAAGATTGCTGTTGCGACTGTTTCAGGAAAAGCCTACTACTTAATTGTCAACGAGTTGAAAAGGAAGAATATACCTTTCATAAGCTTAACTCCAAATGATATTATCCCCATAGAAATTAGAGTTGTCATAACCACAAAAGAGGAGCAACATCTAATAAATCATGAAAAAATTCTGGTGTACCATGACGGAGTAGAACCAGAGGCATTGATAAATGAAGCATTACAAATTATTCAAGGAAAGGAATATTATGAAAAAATCGTTATAGGCGTAGACCCTGGTGAAGTTTTTGGAGTGGCAGTTCTGGCCGATGGAAAAGTCATTGAAACAGGAAACTGTTTTAGCGTTGAAGAAACATTAGAAAAAATAAAGAAAATCCTGAGGAACCTTGAGAAAATCCCAATAACCTCGGTTTCAGTAAAAGTTGGCAACGGAGTCCCTGCATATAAAGAAAACCTTTTACTGGTTCTGGATAATGCACTACCTTCAAATGTAATGTTAGAAAGTGTGAGCGAAGCCGGAACAAACCGTTACTTAAGTGAAACTAAGCATAGAAGAGGTTTGAGAGATATTGTCTCAGCTATAAGAATAGCTGGAAGAAATGGGCAAACATTTCCAAGGAGGAAAACAAATGATTCAAACAGTTGAAAATGGTAAAACTCTGTTAGTTGACGGCCCAGCCTCTGTCATTGTGACTTCAGGTAAGGTGGAGGTGTTTGGCTCCATAATGGGCAACACAAGAAAAGTTGTGATACGTGAGGGTAAAAGATTACCTTTTGCAGTAGAAGAAAAAGCGACTTTAAACATTTCGTTAGGAGAAAATGCCATTGTAGAAGAAGTTGATGGCAACACTATTCCAACATCGTGGATTAAATCATTTGAAGAACTTCTGAAAATTCAAGCGAAGCCTGTCACCGCAATAGTGCTGGGCACAGTTGATTCTGGAAAAACGAGTTTCTGCACATACTTAATAAACAAACTGCTACGTGAAAAAAAGAAAGTTGCAATTTTAGATGGAGACTTAGGTCAATCCGACATAGGACCACCGTGCACAGTTGCCTATAACTTCGTAACGAAGCCCATAACGGACTTATTTAATCTGGAAGCAAAAAATGCTTTCTTTGTTGGCGTCACTTCGCCAAGCATCGCCATCAACAAAGTAATTGAAGGCTTAACATCGCTAAAAAGAGAAATTTCAAGCAGTAATCCAGATTTTATTGTTATAAATACTGACGGTTGGGTTGAGGGAGAAGAGGCTGTTAATTATAAGGTTCAGCTCATTGAGGAACTTAACCCGGACATAATTTTCTGCATTCAACAAAAAGACGAATTGACACCCTTCTTAAATGCCCTCGAAAAGTTCGTGAAGGTTGTTGCTGATTCTCCTTCAGCTATAAAACAAAGAAGTAGAGAAAAACGCAGAAGCTTACGGGAACTTGGATATATGAAATATTTGAGAAATGCAAAAGTGCAATCTCTTCCGCTAAACTGGTTAAAAATTGAAGAAAACGAACTATTTGGCTTAAGCGGATCACGTGAGAACACTAGACAGGCAAGGAAAATCTATGAACTTCTAGGAATGAAACCACTGCACCTTGCGGAACTAAAGGATAGAATTTGCATAGTTATTGGTAGAAGACGCTGGATTAACGAAGACAACATAAAAAAGGTTGAAGAATTCGCGAAGAAGAAAATGGTTGTGATTCGGAAGGGCGAAGAGGAAGACGTACTCATAGCTTTGTATAATGTCGAGAGAAAATTCCTAGGCATAGGCGTTTTAAAAGAGGTCGATTACTCAAGAAAAACTCTGAAGATTTTAACTCCCGTTGCGAAAGAAATTTCAATAGTTGCTCTAGGAAAAGTTAAACTGGACAAAAACCTAAAAGAAATTCCGGCTTTTACAGAAGAAAACTAATCGGAGTTCGCAACAATTAGAAAACTTTTTTGAAGAAATGCAAAGTCAAAAATGTTTGTCCAACTCTCATTTTACCTCACAACTGCTTTGATGGACAAAGCATGTTTACTGGACATTGCTTACATAAGGGATTTCTAGCTCTGCAATACTTTCTACCGAGTAAAATCAGCAAAACATGAACTGCTAAATAGTCTTTTGGGTTGTAAAGTGATTGAAGGCGTTTACGGATAGTTTCATAGTCTCCGTTTGCAGGCGCTAAACCTAACCGTTTTGCTACACGATTGACGTGAGTGTCCACTGGGATTGTTGGTTTTTCTGAACAAAAAAGCAAGACGACATCGGCTGTTTTTGGTCCGACTCCCGAAAGCTGTAGAAGTGTTTTTCTTGCTTCTTCGAAGGGCAACGACAAAATTGGTTTTAGATTGCCGTGGAATTTTTCAAGGATTATTTTTGAGGTTTGTTTTATTGCTTTAGCTTTACTTCTATACAAGCCAGCCACTTTCAAGCATTCTTCAATTTGGCTTATTTCGGCATTCGCCAATACTTCGGACGTTATTTCGAATCGCTTCGATAAGTTTTCGAAGGCTTTTGCCGTGTTTCTGCCAGCGGTGTTTTGCGAAATTATTGTTACGATTAATGTTTTAAATGGATCTCTGTTTGAGGTCGTCCATTCTGGCATTGTGAAGGTTTTTCGGAGGATTTGCAGAATTTTTTCTGCATGGTTTTCAGCCATTTGTTGCATCGCCTTTGAAAACAATAAATAGTGAATGCATGAAGCTATAAATAGGCAATGGAGACTTCAATATGGAACGCGCAAAGATTGTTAAAGACGAGATAATTGAGCAAAACGTGCGTTTTCTAGCAGTGTACATGGAAACAAAGAACGCGTGTTTAATTCTACTCAGCGAAAACGAAGACAAACTTGGAACGCTGGCAATTGCTGTCCCAAAACCAAGAGATTTGATAGGGCCAGCTTCATCGTCCATTCTTTTGGGTGATAAGAATGCAATTTCAGCCCGCATGTTCGCTGAGTATTTGGCTTCGAGAAAAGGAAAAATAGCGTTAGTTTCCATTTATTTGGAAACAATCGACGAAATGCGAGCTCAATCAATTCTTATGAGGTTAATTGAAAAAGTTGTCCACAGAGAACTGGAAAAAGAGGGAACAACCGCATGAGCCTTAGAGAGTTTCTTAAACAAATGGAAACAAGAAAAGAAATTTTGCATATAAAAGATGAAGTGTCCACACGTTTTGAAATTCCATTCATCATGAAGAGTTTTGAGAACCAAGGTTCGGTTCTCATGTTTGAAAATGTAAAAGATTACGAAACAAAGGTTGTTGCCAACGTTTGTGGAACTCGGAAGAGAATTTGTGCAGCGCTTAATGTTGATCGTGATAGACTTTATCGAAGGTTGACAGAAGCTTGGCGTTCACCAAGAAAGCCAAAAATTGTTGAGGATGGCGCGGTGAAGGAAATTGTTGAAAATGACTTGTCTAGGATTCCAGTTTTAACACATTTTGAAAGGGATGCTGGTCCATACATCACTTCGGCAGTTGTATATGCAAGAAGCATTAATGGAAAAGTTGAGAACGTTTCGGTGCATCGCCTTCAAGTTTTAGACAAGAAGCATTTAGCAATTCGTTTGGTTCCGCGTCATCTTTTCAAATTGTGGCAAGTGGCAAAGGAATCTGGTAAAGACTTGGAAGTATCAATTTCTATTGGTGTTCCCCCGGCAATTATGCTGGCGGCCTCTTCACCTGTTCCCTTTGGCGTTAATGAATTTGAAGTGGCAAACGCTTTGATGGATAATGATCTCCGCTTAATTAAGTGTGAAAATGCAGATGCTTACGTTCCTGCAGAGGCTGAATTAGTTTTGGAAGGCAAAATCTCTGCGACAAAGGAAGTCGTTGAAGGACCCTTCGTAGATATAACTGGAACTTACGACATTGAAAGAAAACAGCCCGTCGTCGAAGTTGTAGGGGTTATGCACAGGAAAGATTATGTTTATCAGGCGCTTTTGCCTTCTGGAGCTGAACATAGGCTTCTGATGGGTTTGCCGCATGAAGTTTTGATTTGGGATGCTGTTTCAAGGATTGTGCCCAAAGTCTATGCGGTTAACCTTTCTGTTGGTGGAAGCGGATGGCTTCACGCCATAATATCCATTGAAAAACAGCTTGACGGCGACGGGAAAAATGCTTTGTTGGCTGCTTTTGCGGCACACCCAAGCTTAAAACATGCTGTAGTTGTGGATTCTGACATTGACGTGTTTAATGTTTCTGATGTTGAATGGGCTATTGCAACCCGTTTCCAAGCCAGCGAAGACCTACTTGTTATAAAGAATGTGCGTGGCTCGACGTTAGATTCTTCTGCCGATCAGGAGACAGGCTTAACAACTAAAATGGGTGTTGATGCGACTAGACCATTTACCAAGCCTAAGGAAAAGTTTGATAGAGCAAAAATCCCGGCTAGTAGACGCGTCGATACACTTGTTCATAAGTTGACGAGGTAGTGAGACACGGAATTTCTGCACACCAATTTATATATGAGGCTTTAAGACAATAGAGAAACTGGTGGCTTTGTTGTCAGATAAGAAAAGGGATGAAAGCGGCACGTCGCTAAAAGTTGAGGATGCTATGGTAAAAGAAGTAATGACTATAGATGACAATGCAACGGTTAAAGAGGCAGCCGAGATCATGAACAAGTTTGAGATAGGCTGCTTGATTGCTGTTAGGAAAGGAAAAGCCATGGGCATAATAACTGAAAGAGACCTCTTAAAAAGGGTGGTTGCAGAAGCGAAGGATGCAACAAAAACTAAAGTTAAGGAAATTATGTCTAGTCCATTGGTTGTTGTTGAACCTAGCATGGATTTGGAAGAAGCTGTGAGATTAATGTTTCAGATGAAGATTAAGAAGTTGCCAGTGGTCGACGGAAAACGTCTTGTGGGTTTGGTGACGTTAACTGATATAGCTCGTTTTCAGCCCCAGATGATAAAGATTTTGAAACAACTTGCTATAAGGCAAGCTGCGCCAAAAAGCATGAAAAAAGTCATAGACTATTACGTTGTTTAATAAAATGTAGCAGTTGCGGTTTTAGTTTCTTTTCTGGTTTATGTGCGCCATGAAAAGGGTAGTGGGTGTTCTGATTTCGAATCCGTATTAGCGATATGAATAATTCTAATTTGCGTTTCATAAGAGATTTATTTTGTCTCGTTAGCCTTTTAGTAAAGCCTTTAACTTAACGGTTTGGTGCTGATGGCCCTCAAAAAATTTGATGACACTTTGCTGAATGCGGTTGACTTTACATTTAACTCCCTTGGGAGATCTTGCAAGCAGGCTTTGTATTTCCATCTGAAAAAAACCTTTCATGTAGGTAGAGGAGAAATTCCAGAGAAAGTTGAAGAATTTGATAATGCCCTAAAGTTGATTTTCAAGGATGGTGCGATTTTTTTGGAGAGGCTGATTTTGGATGAACTGTGCGAAGGTTTGGAAGTCAAGTTTGAGGAAAAAAATGTGCTTAATTTTGATGAAGCTGTCTCAAAGATCAGGAGCATGGCTTTGGAGAGGGAATCCTTGTTGATGGTTTCAGATTTCGGAGAAGTTAGCGTAGTTAAAAGTAAACGAGGAGGTGAAAAGTTTGACTCAGGGAGCTAGTGTGCTTGCTGTTGACGACGACGCTGGGATAAGGAAGACGCTTTCGAAGATTCTTGAGAAGGAGGGCTACTTGGTGGAAACTGTGGAGAATGGCCAGCAAGCGATTGAGGCGTCTAATGAGCGGTTTTTCAATGTTGCTCTCATTGATATTCGATTGCCAGACATGGAGGGAACTAGACTTTTGGAGAGACTGAAGGAGTCCGAGCCTAAAATGGTCAAGATAATTATTACGGGTTATGCGTCTTTGCAAAATGCTATCGAGGCTGTAAATAAAGGTGCAGATGGATATGTGTTGAAACCGTTTGATGCTACCGAGTTGTTGGCGATGATCGAGAAACATTTGGAGAAGCAGAGGGAAAGCATGAAATACGGTGAGAAAAAGGTTACTGAATTCATAGAAACGCGGGTGAAACAGATTGAACTTGAAAAACAGCAGAAGAAGAGAACTCGCTAGTGTGGTTCGATGCTGTTCAACTCTAAAGTTCTGAAAAAACAGAGGAAAATACTGCATGGATGTGATTCCTTGTGATGCTAATCTCTCTGAGTAACTCTTCACCCCGATTTGTCAGTTTATATATTCGTTTTCCTTGGTTTGTGTTTCCTTTTATGAGGTTTTTTCTTTCCAGTGAGTATAGTAAGGAGTATACTGCGCCGGGGCTTGGTAGCATGTGGAATTTTTTGTGGAGATATTTGATTACGTCGTATCCGCTCATGGGGTGGTTGTTTTTTAGGTGTTTGAGAATTATTATATCCATGAAGTTTTGGATTATTCTTCGATTGAGGGTGTATGCTGTTTTGGATTCCAAGGTAAAAACCGTTTCGAAATGTATATATGTTCTAGAATATAACTCTATGTGTTTGTGACGTTACAGTTACACATAATATGAAGGTATATCTGAGGTGAACATGTGGAAAAAGCGGCTTCAAACCAAAAAGTTGCGGTATCGCTTAACTTAGAGAAGGGAACAGATATGCTGCGAAAATCGGGGATTGCGGTAGTTGGCGATGTCCCTTGGGGAACGCATTTTTGTCAATTTTACGAAACTAAGGAAGATCTGATTGATGTTTTGATACCTTATTTTAAGGCAGGATTGGAAAACAATGAATTTTGCATGTGGGTTACTTCAGAACCTCTTACCGAAGAGGAAGCCAAAAAAGCCATGAGAAAAGTTGTGCCCAATTTTGATCGATATTTAAAGAGAGGACAAATGGAAATCGTTCCACACTCTGACTGGTATCTCAAGGATGGGGCTTTCAACCTACAAAGAGTTCTTGGCGCCTGGATTGATAAACTCGATCAAGCCCTAGCTGAAAGATATGATGGAATAAGAGTAACAGGTAATACGGCTTGGCTTGAAAGACAAGATTGGAAAAGTTTCACCTGTTATGAAGAAGGGGTAAACAGTGTCATCGGCAAACATCGGATGATAGCCATCTGCACCTATTCGCTTGATAAATGCGGAGCATCCGAAGTCATAGATGTAGTCCGCAACCATCAATTCGCTCTTATTAAGAGGATGGGTGAGTGGGAACTTATCGAAAGCTCCGAGCTTAAGCGGGCGAAGGAGGAGCTGAAAAAGTCTGAGATGATGTTAAAGAAAACGTTTGCCGCCTCTCCAGACGCTATTGCGGTTTCTGACTTGAATGGGAACATAGTTGAATGCAATGAACAAACATTGAACATGCATGGGTATTCATCGAAAGAGGAATTGATTGGCAAAAGTGCTTTGGAATTGATTGCAAAAAAAGACCATAAAAGTGCGATGGAAAACCTGATGAAGACTCTGGAGCAAGGTTCAGTAAGAAACATAGAATACGCTTTTTTAACTAAAGACGGGCGTGAATTCCCTGCGGAACTTTCTGCAAGTCTTATTAAAGACTTTTCTGGGAAACCCACAGGTTTTGTAGCTATAACAAAAGACGTCACCGAACGCAAGAAGGCAGAGGATGCGCTAAGAAAAAGCGAGATCAAGCACAGAACCCTACTTGAAAATCTCCCGCAAAAAATTTTCTTTAAAGATAAGAATTCGGTTTATATATCTTGCAATGAGAACTATGCAGGGGATTTAAAGATCAAATCCTATGAGATTGCAGGTAGGACGGATTATGATTTTTATCCAAAGGAATTGGCTGAAAAATACGGAGTAGACGATCAAAGGATTATGAAGTCCGGGAAAACTGAGGATATAGAGGAGGAGTATATCCAAGACGGACACAAAATATTTGTTCATACGGTCAAAACACCTGTCAAAGACGAAAATGGCAATGTTGTTGGCATACTCGGCATTTTCTGGGACATTTCAGAACGCAAGAAAGCAGAAGAGGCGCTTTGTGCATCTGAACAAAGATTTCGTTGTCTAGTGGAGGACGCTGCGGTAGGCGTAGGTATTATCGATCTGAAGAGTCGATTTACGTATGTGAATAAGACATTGGCTGATTCGTTGGGTTATTCTGTCCAAGAATTTGTAGGTCGTCCATTCAAAGACTTTCTTCACCCAGGTGACAGGGGCAAAGTAGTGCGCTTATTTCTCAAGAGCATTCTATTACGAAGGCAATCGCAAGATATCGAGTTCCGAGTGATTCGCAAAGACGGTCTTGTTCTTCACTGGATTTCAAAGCCCACAAAGTTAATAATTAATGATAAAACAGTTGGTTTCGAAGCAATCATTACAGACATAACCGAGCGAAAGAAGAATGAAGAAAGAGTTAGAGAGTCGGAAGAGAAATATAGAAATCTTTTCGAGAACGCAAGAGATGTCATATTCACGGGAGATCTAAAGGGAAATATCACCGACATAAACAGATTTGTTGAAGAATATGACTTCAAAAGAGACGAAGTCGTTGGAAAGAATATGCCCAAGTTTGTTTCCAAGAAATACTGGCCGAGACTACTTAAGCATCTTGCAAAGATATCTCAAGGAAACCTTGTGGAAGGCGAAATCGAAATAATCACTCCGAAAGGGAAAATAATCGCAGAGTACAGAAGCAACCCAATAAGACGAGGAAAGAAAGTTGTTGGCTTTCAAACGATTCTAAGAAATATTACAGAAAGAAAGAAGATGGAGGAAAAGCTAAGGCAGTATTCTGAACAGTTAGAAGGGCTTGTTCAAAAAAGAACCGAAGCGTTGTTAGAATCGGAGAAGAGATACTCTGTTCTAGTAGAGGAAGCAGGCGACGGAGTCATAATACTTCAAGATGGAAAAGTAGTTTTCGCAAACAAGAAAGCCACAGAAGTAATCGGTTATTCAAGAGACGAGCTGAAGGGGCTTCCTCTTGAAAAGCTAGTTGATGAAAAATATCTCCCATTTGCAAAGAAAATGTATGAGCGGAATCTGCGGGGAGACGTTCCAATAACATTTGAGGTTGAATGGAGAGCCAAAAATGGCGAACGCATTCCAATCGAAGTTAGTGGCGCACGCATATATTACGAAGGTCGTCCTGCAGTTCTCCGTGTTGCACGAGATATAAGAGATAGAAAACGGATGGAAGAGCAGCATTTAAGGTTTGAAAAACTGGCAACCATAGGCGAACTGGCAACAATGGTCGCCCACGACCTACGAAACCCTCTAACCTCAATAAGAAACGCAGGCTATTACATTAAGAATACATGTCCTTATCGCATGAATACAGAGTGCAAAACTACCCTTGAAATGCTTAATATAATCGAGCAAGAAACCATTTTCGCCAACAACATAATCAACGACCTGCTAGACTTCGCAGCAAAAAGACCCCTGCAGAAAAAGAGGCAAAACATAAACGAGATAATAGAAGACTCTTTAACAAAAGGAAACACACCTAGAAACATAGAAGTCGAAAGAAACTTCAAAAAAGCAATTATAGGCGTAGACGAAAAACAATTGGAAAGAGTATTCTTGAACCTAATAAAAAATGCAGTACAAGCCATGCCAGACGGCGGAAAACTAGCGGTCACAACAAAAGAAACAAAAGATAACGTGGAAATAATATTTGCAGACACAGGTGTAGGCATATCAGAAGAAAACATGAGCAAACTTTTCACACCACTTTTCACGACAAAAGCCAAAGGCATAGGCATGGGACTCGCCATATGCAAAAACATCGTGGAACAACACAATGGCACAATCGAAGTTAAAAGCATGGTTAGTCAAGGCACAACTTTCACGATAAAACTGCCAAAGAAGGAGGAGGCAAACAACCAATGACACATCAAACAGTGCCACACATACTAATAGTGGACGATGATGAATGCATATGCAAAACCCTTTCAGCCATACTCCAATCAGAAGGATACCAAACAGCATGTGCAACTACAGCAAAAGAAGCCATAGAAAAATCAAAAACCCAGTTCTTTAATCTCGCGTTACTTGACATCAAATTACCAGACATGGAAGGCACTCAGCTATTATCACAACTACAGGAGATTACTCCAGAAACAATAAAAATCATGATTACCGGTTACCCGTCACTAAAAAATGCTGTTGAAGCCCTCAACTTCGGCGCAGACTCCTACATAATGAAACCAATAGACCCAGCAGAACTGATTAAAACAATAAAAAGCAAACTTGAAGTGCAAAAACAAGCAGAAAAAATCACAAAAGAAAAACTAGCAGCATGGATTCAATCACAGGCGCGCAAGGCACAAACATCCAACTTCCAAGAATTCCTAGAAGAAACTGCAAGCGAACTCGCACACTTCGGCTTAACAAAAACCCAAGCCAAAATATACATCACACTACTAGCCTTAGGCGTCGCCTCCGCATCTGAAATAGCTGCCCTATCAAAAATCCGAAGAGAAGAAGTCTACCGGATAATACCCGAAATGGAAAAACACGGAATAATAACGAGAAAGTTAAAGGCACCGAGAAAATTTTCGGCAATCCAACCAGAAACAGCCTTCCAGCTTCTAACCAAAACCAAGCTGAAAACCATGACAGAAGAAATCGACAAACTCAGACAAAAACAGGCTGAATTAATCTCCAGACTAAAAACGATAGAGTTGCCGATACAGCGAAACAAGTGTTCCATAGACGTTATTTCCAAACAGCACAACCTATTCCTGAAACTCGTAGATACCACACAAAACGCTAAACGCCAAATTGACGCAATAGTCTCACTTGAAAATCTGGAATATGCATACCTAAACTACCCGAAAAACCTTAAAGAAAGACTTGCAAAAACAATCAAAATTCGAGTAATAACTGAAAGCCATGAACCAGACGCTTTTACTAAAGAAATCATAAGATATTCAGAAGCAAATAACAACCGAATTGAACTGAGACAAGCAGAAAAAGTACCGTTCAACCTTACGATAGTTGATGACAACGAAGCAATATGGGGAGGACTCCAACCTAAGAATGAAAACACACAAGATTTATGGACGAACGACCCAACACAAATCACTATCCTTAAAACATCCTTCGAAAGCTTGTGGCAAAAATCCTCAAGCATAAGAACGACTAAAAAGAGACAAAAAGTAGGCTCCCAAAAGTGACGTATATTATCGGTTTTTCACAAAAATAAGCCAAGCAGTTAACTTTCTAGCGCATCAGAGGTGAACACTTCTTCACCAAATCAATAAATAAAAAGAGGCTCTCCAGTTACCAAGGCGAACGTTTTGGAGGTTTGGAATAACAAGATTCATAAGGCGTTGGGCCATCCTCTCAGAAGACGCATTATAGAATGCTTGCGAGACAAAAATCTGTCTTTCTCAGAACTAATGAAATGCGCTGAAGTAAGCAATCACGGCATAATTGGTTTCCATTTGAGAAGCTTGGGAGGTTTAGTCGCACTTGAACCTTCAACAGCGAAATATCATTTGACTGACAGAGGGAAGCTGGCGGGTGAGCTAATTCAGAATATTCGGTTCATAACTTCAAAAGCCGAACGGGACACCAAATTAACCACATATATCCGGGGCCTAAGACTTAGGGACCACGCTGTTCTCTTACACCATACAGAGGATTTCAAACACAGAATATTGTTTCCGTTCCTAGAAGTGGGGCCATCAAAGGACGAAGCGGTTGCCTATCTTGTATCGGAAAATAAGCTGGATTCGGAAAAGCGAGAGATCCAGAGATACGGCATAGACCTTGACCGTAAGGACGCGTTTTCAATAATGTCCGCTGACGAATGGTACCTGGAAAAGGGTAAAGCGCAAGCCGAAACAATCATAGCTAATTGGCTGGCGTTTGTTGAAGAGAAGCAAAAGGCTGGATTCAAAAGAGTACGCGCTGCCGCGGAAATGGAGGTTTTCTTAAACTATGCAAAGACTAAGGAGTTATTTAGATATGAACAGTCCTTAGGCAGAGAACTTGCGCTAAACTTATGTGGATTGTGCCTCTACAACATAAATAGACTTGACGAAAAACAATTCATTCAAGTTATCAACTGTCACGGACACATGATTTCGAAAGACGTCTTTGGAAAAACGACGATATGACCCTTTTGCTTACCGTTGACCATCATGATGGACCAAAAGACAATGCATGAACATCAGCAAAGCAAATTAGCGCGGTTTCGCTGCTACTCGTAGGATGTTTTAGACGTTTCAACCAAAATTCAGGAAGAATAACTGTTCTCATTAGAAGCCGAAATTCGAAATCCCCGAAACACTTACAAATTCTGGAGTGATAGGAATTAAAATTAGACAGACCAAGAAATTATATAGAAGCCCCAGTTCAGCGGATAAGGAGCGAAAAAGCTGATGAAGAAAACTTTGATGTTGAAGGTCGATTCCCAAAACCCGGAACCCTATAAGATTCGGATGGCAGCGGACTTTATCAAGAAAGGCGACTTAGTGGCTTTTCCAACAGAAACCGTCTATGGTTTAGGCGCAGATGCGTTGAATCCAAAAGCGGTTTTGGCTCTTTTTGAGGCGAAAAAGAGGCCGCTTGATAATCCGCCAATAGTGCATGTTGGAAATCCAAAAGATGTATACAATTTAGTCAAAGAGGTTCCACCTAAAGCAGAGAGACTTATGGAGACTTTTTGGCCTGGACCTTTAACTTTAATTTTTCAGCGTTCAGAAATTGTGCCAGATGTGACCGTTGCTGGTTTAGACACCATAGCGATTAGGATGCCTAGACATAATGTTGCCTTGGCTTTGATTAGAGAAAGCGGCTGTCCCATCGCTGCTCCAAGCGCAAATCTCGCTGGAAAACCAAGTCCAACATTGGCTAAGCATGTTTTAGACGATCTTAACGGAAGGATAGACGCCATTTTAGATGCTGGACCAACCCACATAGGAGTGGAATCCACTGTTTTAGACATGACTGTTGATCCGCCGCAAGTTCTGCGTCCAGGGGGAACACCATACGAAGTTTTAAAGAAAGTTCTCGGCAATGTGGAGCTTAATCCTGTTGCAATTGCCGAAAAAGCCTTGCCAATTGAGAAGGCACGTTCTCCCGGGGTAAAGCATAAGCATTATGCTCCAAATGCGGATGTGATTGTTGTTGAGGGAGAAGTCTCGGCAATTACGAGAAAAGTGAAAGTGTTGACGGAATTTTACATGCAGAAAGGCTATATCGTCGGCGTTCTTGCAACCGACGAAACTGTAGAGCACTACAAGGCTGGTGTTGTGAAGTCTCTTGGAAGCAGGAGCGATTTTACGGTCATTGCAAAAAATCTCTTTAGGCTTTTGAGGGAATTCGATTTAGAAAGTGTTGACGTTATTATTGCCGAGGGTATACCCGCCGAGGGACTCGGTTTAGCTGTTATGAATAGGCTTCGTAAAGCCTCTGGATACAATATTGTCAAGGCAAGCGGCCACTAGAAAATTACGGTGTATTTTCATATGTTTTATCCATTCCAATCCATCTGAAATGATATTTTTCGCGAAAAGATTTTAGCAATTGATTCTTCTGGTGCTTTAAGAGGCTCTAGCCCCCTTATATAGATTGAATTAAGGCTTGAAATTTGGCTAGATTTTAGGTGTGTTCAGCAATTTTGATAATGGAGAAACGCACGCTCTATGTGATTGATTATGCCCAAAGGCTTTTTGAACATTCGGTTAAGACATTGTTGTATATGGTCTTTGTCTGCTGAGCAATTTTGTTCCAATCATATTTCTCCTGAATTCTCTTGTATGCGTTGTTTCTTAACCAGTTCGCATAGCTATCATCAGTCAAAACCTTTGTTATTCCCCAAGCCAGCGATTCCGGATTATCTGCGTAAACTTTAACGCCAGTTACGTTATGTTCAACTATCTCCGATAAACCGCCTGTATCTGAAACTACAACTGGGCTTTTTGCAGCCATCGCCTCAATGGCAACAATTCCAAATGGTTCGAAAAGGGATGGCACGACAGAAACGTCGGCGCATTTCTGCAATTTTTTTAGGGTTTCGTCATCCACGAATCCTGTGAACATTACTTTGTGGGCGAATCCCATGTTTTTTACGATGTTTGAAAGCTGTTCCTTCATGTAACCGTTGCCCACAATTATGAACTTCGCATTAACTTTCTCCAAGACCTTTGGGACGGCGTTAACAAGCACGTGAACTCCCTTCTCATGCACCAATCTTCCTACAAAAAGAACAATTTTCTCTTCTGGCAAAGCAAACTTGCTTCTAAAACGGCTTAAATCATCATTCCCAATTTTTGCGTATGCTTCAGCATCTACGCCGTTCGGAACCATGACTAGTTTATCTTTGGGAAGCCCAAAAGCCCATCGGACATGTGAAACCATGTAATCGCTACAGCATATCACCCTCCACGCCTCGTATGTAAGCCATGCCTCTGTTTCATGAATCATCCTCTCATAATCAAAATGAATTCCATTCCTACGCCCGATTTCGGTGGAATGCATCGTAGCCAAAAGAGGCTTTCTAAAGACATGCTTTAGGCCGATTCCTGCATTGGCTACAAGCCAGTCATGAGCATGAAAAACGTCAACCTTTCCATCTAAACTGTTAACGAGAGCAGCTGCCTCCTTCTGCATATTCACATTCATCAAGAAAACCCAGGTTGCAAAATCTGGCGAAGGATTCTTGTAAGAATCTATCCTAAAAATTTCTACACCATCAACAACCTCATGTTGAGGTGCTCCAGGAAAATCGCATGTAACCACATAGACCTTTATGCCGCTTCTCGCCAAACTTTTTGATAGGTAATAAACGTGGGGGGATATTCCGCCAATAATCCTTGGTGGAAACTCCCATGAAAGCATCATAACAGTCAATTCGCGAGTCATTAAGAAGTTTTGCCTCCCGCAACAGTTTGATAAGTTTCTAAAACGTTCTTTATCCAGTTGACAGATTTTGGCAGAATCACTTTTACCTTTTCTAGTGGAACCTTGTATAACCGATAAGCTTCATCCCGCATCCAATCAGATTTGACAATTAGCTTTTCCGCTTCATACATCCCCAGCCACTCGATGCTTTTGATAGCCATGTTGAATGGTGAATTTGCACCATGGGCACGATGTTCTTCTAGGCTTTCCACCGAGTAAATAAACGGTAAGTTAAGTGCCTTTTTCAAAGTGACCGCAGCTGGTATGAAATGCCAATCATGCACATCCATTAGGTCAACCTGCTTGCCTGTGTTGTAATAGATGTTGGCTGCTGCCCTTTCAATTTCCTGATTTAAAGTGAGAACCCATGTGAGAACGCCAATATGAGTGCGAACCGGATTCGTTACTCTATAAGTTTTAACACCATCCGACTCATCATATCCTCCTGTCAAAAAATCATGATAAGTAACCACATAAGCTTCCACTTTGTTTTTAACAAGTTGCACGGCAAGCTCTCTGACGTAGTCTGCGAGATGCCCAACTATTCTTGGTGGGTACTCCCATGAGAGAATTATGGCATGCATCATCCTTCACTACGTAAAGAGTGCACAGACCTTTATTATTCCGCGCCCAGTCAAGTAGTACCGTTTTTTCCCCTCGTTGTCCATGAAGCTTTCCACAAAGCCTTCAATTTTATAATTGTCTAGAGTTTTCTCCACTTCGTTTATGTCGATTTGCAAAACTTGTGCGAGTTCTTCACTTCTTCTGGCTAGGTCCGAGGCTGTTGCACATAGGTTGTGCAATGTTTGCAAGATTTTTTCTGAAAGTGGCAGTTCTTCCCTCAATGTTTTCACCTTAATTAGCCTTAAACATAGTTTTAGTGAGGTTTTCTTATAAAAGCATGCATAAGCTCGTTTCAAAAGTATTTGGTTGCTGTTTGAATTTGTTTGTTTAATTCGTCGAATCTTTCCGTGGCAGTTTTAATTAGCGATTTTCTAAGAATTTCATCTTTCATTTTTGAAAGTCTTACCTTCTTTAATTGTTCTGTTAATGTTTTGTCGTGAAGCGAAATTTCTGCCCACTTTTCAAAGTCTCCACGGCTATTGTGAAATTCTAAGGATTTTATGCTGATTTTTTGAAAAGCTTGTTTGAACCCTTTTAAGCTCCACGCCATTATCCCTGTAAACTGGTCTTCTCCTACACCAGTATAGAATAGGAATGGTTCGTTTGCGGCAGCAGTTGCAAGTCTCACTCTATTTTCAAAGTCTAATATTGCAGCTTGTTCTGTTACAAAGGCATCTATTGGAGAGTTGAAAGGGCTAAAATAGGAGTGAACCTCGCCTGGTGCTCCACCTGCAGTGAACATGTAATAGAGGTGGTCGCTTGTCTGGAAATACCTCCATGTCTTCAAAAAATCTTTATCATCGGCTTCCTTGACAAGCGGTTCGAGCCTCCTTACGTTTGTGTAGTAAGCCCACTGCATAGTATTTCCAAGCCAACAGCTTGCATCCCTCTCCAAATCAGCCCAAGAAACTGTTCCTCCAAGTTCGGGAACGTCAATCTCCCCTACTGGCTCATACTTTTCTACAACTTCGGAAGGCGTAACCATGTGTAGATGCCACCATTTCAGAATTTCCATCGGCAAATGCTTTAAAAAGTCATGTATACCCGTTTCTGGCCAGTGATGTTCACCAAAGGTTTCATAGTCTGGGAAGATGTTGATGCAGTGACCAAGTGTTGTTCCAAGCCAACTTGCATATTTATCTGCTGTAAGCGGCCACTCACTCCACCATCTCGCTGAAAACCTAAAACCTATATCATCTGTCAACTTATAATTTCGCAATAACACTTTGATTTTCTTGCAGCCCTTCGGCGTGTAAAGGTAATTTGGCGATTTTTCATGCAGTATTCTTTCTACACCTTCCGTGAAAATTCCTTTGTACCCCAGCTTTTCGATTGTTTTTGCTATGGCGTTGTTGTAGAGCAATTCAGTGTTCTCAAAAATTTTGGGCGTATAGCCAAGTAAGTCTTTCATTGTTTGTTGATGCATTTTCACTTGCTCTGTGAATTCTTCTCTTTCAGGATACAGACTTGCCAGCGAATGGTAATAGGTTTGGCTTAGAAATTCCACACACTCGGTTTTTGCAAGTTGTTTGAAGGATTCCAAAAGGTCTTTGCTAAATATCTCGCACTGTTCTAAGAAAACACCTGAAATGCTAAATGAAACTTTGACTTGCTTTTTCTCCCTTTTGTGTTTATCAATAAGATCAAGCAATATCTGGTTGGATGGGAAATAACATTTTTTACATGCCCTCTTAAAAACCTCCCCATTTACTGCGTGGTCAAAATAGTAGTCGAAGAGCTCTTTCTTTTTTAAACGTTTAAAAACTTTGTTTTCCCAAAAGAAAGTCTTTTTTAACCTATAGGGTTGATGAACCTCAAATACGAATACTATGTCTGTCAAAGCCTCACCTCTATCTACTTTTATCAATGTAAGCATTTATTTTTAATTTGCTATGTGGCATACGACAATTAGGAAGGTTTATGTTGAATTCAGATTTTTATTCATAATATATTTATCCATTACACCCACATCTTTCCTTAACAAAAAGATGAATCATTGTGTCAATTGAGAAACTTGAGGTTGAGAACAATCAAGAATTGGAACAAATGATAACAAACGAAATAAACAAAGTCGAAAAGGATCTAACAGTAATCTGCAGTAACCTTCCAATAACTGACCAGGCAACATTAGATATTTTGTGCCATGACAGCGATGGACAACTTGTTATTGTGCGGTTAAGCGTTAACGAAGACGACATCATGCTTTTACATGGAATACAAAGCTTGGACTACATTGACAAGTTCAAGTCCTTTTTGAAAGCCACTTACAGCAAACACAAAATCAATGACGCGGAAAAACCACGGCTAATCTTAATTGCGCCCAGTTTTTCAGACGCATTGCGCCATGCGGTTGAAAGCATGAAAGGTATACGCATCGACTTATACGAGTGGGAATATCTAAAACTCGGAGACCATAAAGGCCTCCGCCTCCAACCCATTTTTACTTGGGCTTCAACAGAAAAGCCTAAAGAAAAGGAAGAAAAACTAGCAGAGAAAAAACACGAACCAGAGTATTTGCGGAACAAACTCTGCAAATATACGAGATGCTTCAACATCGGCAAGAGCAAGGAGAATACAGAGTAGTAGATTTAATGGAAAAATTGACAAGAACATAAAAAGTGGGATAGTTAAGTTTTTCTGGCAGCTGCCTTCTCCAGTGCTACAACACCTGGCAATTTTTTACCCATCAAAAACTCTATTAATGCCCCCCCAGCAGTGCTGACATAAGAAATCCTGTTGGATAGCCCAAACTCTTGTAAGGCTGCTATTGTGTGTCCTCCTCCAGCAAGAGAAAATGCCTTGGAATTCGCAATTTCCTCAAAAATTCTCTTTGTTCCAAAGATGAATTCGCTGTTTTCGAAAACCCCCATGGGTCCACTAACAACAATTGACTTCGCACTTCTTATTACTTTGGCATAGTCCTCAACAGTTTTTGCTCCAACGTCGAATATTGGATAATCTATTGGCAGTTCACCAACAGAGATCTCTTTTCTTTTTCCATTTACCTCTACTGCTAAGTCCTTTGGAGTTTTAATTTTGTCTGGAAACTTTCGCATAAGTTCCTTTATGCCTGAGACTAATTCCATAAGCTCTTTTTTCTCTAAGAAATCCATGTTCGGTTTTCCAAGGTCAAAGCCCCTTGCCACTAGGAAAACTTGTCCAACAACTCCTCCAGTAAGTACGTAATCGGCTATTCTGTTGTTCAACACATACCTTGAAATTTCAAGAGAGTCGTCCGCTTTGGCACCACCGAGGATAAATACACATGATTTTTCCGGGCTCTCTAAGACTTTGCTTAGGGATTTTAACTCTCTTTCCATTATGCGTCCGGCAGCGCTTTGCAATACAGCTGTGAAGCCTATAATTGAAACGTGTGCTCTGTGGGCTGCGGCAAAAGCGTCGTTTACAAACAGGTTGGCTAAGGGAGCGAGGTTTTTTACAAGTTCTGTTTTTGCATGTTCTTCTGGGGTCCCCCCTTTGGTTTCAGCAGCATATGTTCTAACATTTTCTAAGACGAGGATTTCGCCGCTTTTCAAATTTTTGATTGCATCTTTGGCTTTTTCGCCGAAAACATCATCTACATATTTGACTGGCTTGCCTAGAACTTTGCTGAGGATTTCAGCATGCTGTTTTAGAGGTATAAAATCTGGGTCACCTTTTCGTCCTTGATGCGCTAAAATTACGACTTTTGCGCCTTTTTCAGCAAGCTCTTTTATTGTTGTTTCACCGTGCGCTCGAATTCTTGCGTCGTCTATAATTTTTTTGCTTTCTGGATCTACTGGCGAGTTGAAGTCGACTCTGAGAAGCACAACTTTATCCTTCACTTTTACATCATCTAAAGTTAGATACTTCACCATTTTTTCACCTTTCTTAAAAATAAAAATAGAGGAAAGTTTGCTCTAAATTTAAACGTTTATGGATTAGAGCTAGAAACCTGCCTGTTCCCCTATAAGCTCTATTAGTTCAACCATCCGGCAGGAGAAGCCCCACTCGTTGTCGTACCAAGCGAGGACCTTGACGAAGTTGCCTCCTAGAACCATCGTTGATTGGGCATCAAAGACGGCTGAGTAAGTGCTGTGGTTGAAGTCTGACGAAACAACAGGATCCTCAGTGTATTCCAAGATACCTTTAAGTGGTCCCTCTGCAGTTTTCTTGAAAGCCGCGTTTATCTCTTCTTTGGTTGTGTTTTTCTCTAGCAGACACGTCAAGTCGACTATGGAAACGTTTGGAACAGGAACACGCAATGCGATTCCATTCATTCTTCCTGCAAGTTCCGGGAGAACGAGGGTTGCGGCTACAGCTGCACCCGTGGTTGTAGGTATAATGTTGATTGCTGCAGCTCGTGCGCGGCGCAAGTCAGCATGAACCGAGTCTTGAATTCTCTGGTCCATGGTGTAAGCGTGAGCTGTCATCATTAATCCAGTTTTTAATCCGAAATTCTCGTGTAACACCTTTGCCACTGGCGCGACGCAATTTGTTGTACAAGAAGCGTTTGAGAGTATATTGTGTTTTTCATGGTCGTACTTGTCGTCGTTTACGCCCATCACTATGGTTATGTCTGGATTTTTTGCTGGCGCTGAAATCAAAACTTTTTTTGCTCCTGCTTGGAGGTGCATCGCTGCTTTTTCTCTATCTGTGAACAATCCTGTGGATTCTACAGCTAAGTATACGTCTAGGTCTTTCCATGGCAGTTGAGAAGGGTCGCGTTGGACAAGAGCGCGAACTCTTTTTCCTTTGACAACTATGGCGTCCTTTTCAGTTTCAACGGGGAAAGGTGCTCGACCATGAACTGAATCATATTTAAGCAGATGCGCCAGAGTTTTAGCGTCAGTTATGTCGTTTACAGCTACAAAGTCTATGTTAGCGTTTCTTTCTATGCCAGCCCTAAATAGAAGTCTTCCAATTCTTCCAAAACCGTTGATTGCTACCTTTATCGCCATTCAAATCACCTTACTTATGTTATGAGTGTTTTAACTATCATTTAACTAATTAATTTTTTAGTCATCTCAGCTTCAGTAGCACCATTTCTGCAGCCAAAACCAATGGTTCCCAGGTTTCGCATAAGGGCGGTGCATAGGCAGTGTCTGCCTTGGCCAATTCTCGCACTGTCATTTGCTTTTGTATGGCGAAGGATATGGCGTTTATGCGTTGGGTCACTTCTTCTCCGCCGATGATTTGAGCACCGATTATTCGCTGCGATTCTTTTTCAACGACCAGTTTCACTTTTATAGGCAAAGCGCCTGGATAATAGTCAGCCTTTGTCTTTGAAGCAATCGTTCCCGTTACAGTTTCAATTCCGGCTTTTTGGGCAAAGAATTCAGTTAAGCCTGTCACACCCACATCAGTATCAAACAGTCTTGAAACAGCTGATCCTAAGACGCCTGTAAAAAGCGCGTAGCCACCAGCCGCGTTGATTCCAGCTACTTTTCCTTGTCTCACAGCCACTGTGCCGAATTGTGCCACAGTCGGTTTCTGGGTGACTATATGGATTGATTCTGTGCAGTCGCCTACGGCGTAAACATCTTTGACGTTGGTCTCCATTTTGGCGCTTGTTTTTATACATTTTGTTTCTCCTAAAGTTATACCAGCATTGACAGCGAGCTGAGTGTTGGCTTTCACGCCGAATGCGCTGATAAATAAGTCTGCGTTAAAGTGTTCCCCTCCCGCAACTATTCCTATCACTTTTTCGGCTCCGAGAAACTCTTCAACTCCCTTTCCTGTCAAGATGCCAATTCCCTTCTGTTGAAGCATTTCTTGAACCATTTTTGCCATATCAGCGTCAAGCATTGCAGGCAAGATTTGAAGCAACAATTCGACAACTGTGACTTTTAAGCCCCTTTCATGGAGAGCTATGGCTGTTTCAAGACCAATTAGGCCAGCTCCCATGACAACTGCTGTTTTTGCTCCTTTTTTGATAGCTTTATCGATTTTTTCGCCGTCTTCTAGTGTTCGGAGTGAATGTATGCCTTGTTTTTCCTTGCCTTTTATTGGCGGGGTAAAAGGACTGGCTCCTGTGGCTATGATTAGGCTGTCGTAAGGAATGTTTTCAGTTTTGCCAGCCTTGTCTGTGGTTTCAACTGTTTTGTTTGCGGTGTTTATGCTTGTAACTTTGGTTTCGGTTTTGAGGTTGAGTTTCATCATTTGAAAGAAGGCTGGTGGAAAAACAATTAGACTTTGGAAGCTTGGTATTTGGCCGCCTAATACGAAGGGCAATCCACAGCGAGAATAACCCACGTACTTTTCGTCAGCTATCAACGTGATCTCAGCTGTGCGGTCTGTTTTCCTTGCGGCTGAGGCTGTGTCCATACCTGCGGCGTGTGCGCCTATAATTAATATTCGTCTAGGCATTTGTCCGCCTTCACTTTGCCAGGGTTTTATGCCAATCAACTGCTTGGTCAAAGTTCATCAAATTGGCCAATTCTGCTTGCAGGTTTGATGGTTTTATTACTAGCAGCCAGCCTTTTCCATAAGGGTCTTCGTTCAAAAGTTCGGGTTTTGACTGAACCTCCGCATTTACTTCTTCTATTGTTCCGCTTATTGGTGCGACTAGGTCTGAAACGGCTTTTACAGATTCAACCGTGCCATAAGGTTCGTTCTGTTTCGTTGTTGTTCCGGAGCTTGGCAATTCAGCGTAGACGATTTCTCGGAGTTGTTTTTGAGCGTAGTCTGTTATGCCTACGCGAACCTTGTCACCTTCAATTTTTAACCATTCAAAATCTTTTGTGTAGTATAGTCCTTCGGGCACTTCGTGTCCGTCTGTTTTTACCATGTTTGTTCACCTCTTAAGTAGTTGTTATTCTTTCATGTTTTAGCCTTTAAAAATTAACTGTTCACAAAAGCTCAATCACAAGGAAGAAAATTTACAATAAATATAAAGCTGGGTCTGAATTAAAGCTCAATGAGGAAAAAAGACATGAGGCTTGACCAATATCTTTCAAAATATGCTGAGTTAAAAGCTTTGTATGAGCTTGTTAAGCACGATTTCTTCGCTAAAGGACTTGTGCATCATAACTGGAATCATGTGCTCCGCGACCTCGCTCGGGGCATTATGATTGGCGAAGCAGAAGGTGCCAACATGAAGATTGTTTTGGCGGGTGTGCTGCTTCACGACATTGGCAGGCTTTATTCAGAAGAGGGGGAAGATCACTATAGTTTAGGTGCGAAAGTAGCCCCTAACTACCTCATGAAAGCTGGTTTTACAGAAATCGAGATTAAAGAAATAATCCATTGTATACTCTCTCACGGTCCAAGAGGATTAGAAGAGCCCAAAACTCTTGAAGCGAAAGTATGCTACGACGTGGATGTGCTTTCTTGTTCATGTGGAAACGTTGGAGTTGCCCGAGTTTTTCACTACTTTATAGCAGAAGAGAACTTTACGATTAAACAGATGATGGAAATAGGCAGTGGCAGAAAAGGTCCGCGAAAAGATTTTTACACTGAAACGGGACTGAAACTTGGTCAAAAAGGCTATTTGAAAGCCGTCAGATTCTGGAGAGAACTAGATAAGGAATTGAAAGAAGAGGAACAAAGCATTAAGAAAATTATCCTTCAATACGAGGGAGAGTAATAAGAAAGGTGTCATCAGCGTTCACGTTTTCCTTTTATGTATTCTTCTACCCACTCTTTAGCCACGGAGTCTGGCACTTGAATTGGCGGATGTTTAAACGCGTACGCTGACATGCTTAACAGTTGACCAGCTATCTTCCGATCTAACGCAAGCTTGACCGCCCTTATAACATCAATTACTACGCCTGCGCTGTTCGGTGAATCCTCAACTTCAAGTTTAACAGTTATTGTTAAGGGTCTGTCACCAAATTTTCTGCCTTTAAGCCACAAATAACAAATCTTCTTATTCCCCAAAAACGGCACATAATCCGAAGGACCAATCCGAGTAGGCAAATCATACGGAACCAAACTCGTAACCGCCTCCGTCTTACTAATCCGCTTAGTCTTCAACCGCTCCTCAACCGTCATGTTCTGAAAATCCGTATCCCCACCAAGATTGAGTTGATAGGTCTCATCAATGATTACTCCCCTGTCCACACAGAGCCTAGCCAAGTTCCGATGCAAAATGGTCGCGCCAACCTGACTTTTGACGTCATCACCAGCAACAGGCAGTCTCTTCTCCTCAAACTTCTTAGCCCACGCAGAATCCGAAGCAATGAACTCGGGCATACAATTAATGAAAGCGCAACCAGCATCCAAAGAAGCTTGAGCATAAAACCGAGTGGCATCCCTACTGCCAACAGGCAAATAGTTAACAAGAATCTCTGCCCTAGACTCCTTCAGAATCTCGACAACATTCACTGGCTTAATCTCACCATCCCCGTAGACGTTAAAAGTTTCTTTCATGTGTTCTGCCACACCGTCAAGGATCGGAGCAGGCGAAACCTTAACGCCCAAACGTGGCACCTCTGCAAACTTGGCACAGCAATTTGGCTCAGTAAAAATGGCTTCAGCCAAATCTTTTCCAATTTTCTTCTTATTAACTTCAAAAGCAGCCACAAATTTTACGTCCTTTATATGATATCCGCCAAAATTAACATGCATGAGTCCGGGCACCCTCGCATTTTCTCTGGCATCTTTATAGTATTCAACTCCTTGAATGAGAGCAGATGCGCTATTGCCTACGCCTATTATTGCGACACGAATTTCTTGCAAGCTAATAGTCCCTCTTTATATTGTTGTCAAAGCTTTAGATGTCGTCTGCTCTATAACTTTTTCTAGAAACATGATAAAGCTAAAAGGGAACTTCGACAGAGAGAAAAGCAAAGAACTGGGTGAACATTCATGCATGAAGGCGAAGTAGACGTAAAATATGAACCCTTTAAAGAAATCGTGGTAATGGAGCGCAATCTCTTTTCAACCCCTGATGACATAGCAAGGTTTACATCAGTCATTGCCGGAGGCAAACTTACATGGCTATATTGGGCTGAAGGCATAGTGTTTCTTTATTTCCCACTTCCAGCTTCAACAGAAACCGCTGCGAAAGCATTAATTGAAGACAAGCGGGTTTACTGGACCTTTGTTGGTTATTCGCTTATGCCAAAATATCAACCAACAATTGAAACTAAAGAGAAAATGATTGTTCCGGTCATTGACATGTCTTCTAATCCAATGTTTAGAAAAGTTGCAAGTTGGCTGAAAGAATCAAAATAGATTAGTGCACGGAGTGATCGGCATCTTTAATCGGACGTATTTGAGGAGTTTAGCTAGGAGTTTTAAACTATTTGAAAACGTTGCAAGTCAAAGGAAAAGTTTTCTCCGGAAGTGGGGAAGGAGCAAAGTTTATCCAACTTCCGTGGGTAAGAACGCAGATAGCTGAAAAACTAGGTTTCATTCCATATTCCGGGACATTAAACATAAAAACGACTGAAGGTAGCCGTGAACTTAAAAAATTGTTAAAGAAGGAAAAAACGATAGAAATTTCGCCAATTGAGGGTTTTTGTCGTGGAAGATGCTTCAAGGCCATTCTAATGAACAATCTGAAATGCGCAATCATCGTCCCGGAAATTCCAAACTACACAGAAAATACAATAGAGGTTATAGCACGAGTAAATTTGAGAGAAAAATTTAAACTCAAAGATGGCGACGCGATTGAAGTCAAAATAGTAATTTGAGGAATTTTACTATTTTTGTTGAGTTTTTGCAAACTTTTGCACACGATCTTTCAAGCATCTGTTTTTCTTCAAGTATAAACCGTATCTCACAAGGGCGTTCATAGCTCTTGCAGCGTCTTCCGGTGAAGAATATGCTGGAATGCCAAGCTTGTCAAATGTGAGACGTGTGCGCAAGGCCATTTCTGTTTCTCCAATATCGCATGCCACAATTGGTTTGTCATATTTGCTGGCAACCTTTGCCACTTTGTTGATGTAATCTTCTTGCAAGGCAGGAACATGATGTAAACCAAGCAGTACTATGCCACAAATTTCAGGATCTTGAAAAACTATTTCCGTTGCGAGTTCGAACATTTCAGACGTCCCTGAACCAGTTATGTCCACAGGGTTCAGATTTGTTGCAAACTTCGGCAGTCTCCCTTCGGCTTTCAACTTCTCAAATCTTTGTACAGTTTTCTCAGAGAAACGATTAACAGCCAATCCCTTCAGTTCACATTCATCAACAGCCATAATGCCCGGACCACCAGCATCAGTAATTATTCCTATGTTTTCTCCGGCGGCTGGCGGCTGCATCGCTAACGCCTTGCCAGCATGAAAGAACTCATCCATGTCCGTTGCTCTGAAAATTCCAGTTTGCGCGAAAACAGCGTCATAAATTTTGTCTGAACCAGCTATGGCACCTGTATGTGAAGCTGCAGCCCTTGCTCCAGCCTCTCTTTTTCCTGTTTTAAGAGCAACAACGGGTTTTATCTTTGTAACTTCCTTGGCTACTTCTAAAAAATCTCTTCCGGATTTTATGTCTTCAACATACAGTAATATTGCCTCGGTTTCCTCGTCATACAAGAGATAATGTAGCATTTCCGCCTCATTCACATCGCATTTATTACCAAAACTTACGAATTTACTGACTCCAGTTTGTAGCCCAGCCAAATAGTCGAGAGCCGCAACCCCAAATGCTCCACTCTGAGTGACTATTGCTATGTTTCCCGGCATCGGCCGCGGGGTTGCAATAACCTCGTCTCCGGTCGTCAAAATTTTTGTCTCTGGCAGAAACAGCATGTCTACGCCTGTTTTTGAATCATAAACTCCTAGGCAATTGGGCCCCAAAACACGTATTCCCGCTTTTTTTGCTGTGGCTACGACTTGATTTTCGAGTTCGTGGTTTCCAATTTCACCGAAACCTGAGCTGATTATGGCAACGGCCTTTACTTTTTTAGATGCTGCATCTTCCATTATTTTTGGTACAATATTTGCGGGAACAACGATAACAACTAAGTCTAATTCTCCGGGAATTTTGGTAACGGAAGGGTAAGAGTGAAGTTCTAAAATTGAGTCTTCATTTGGGTTGACTGGGAAAATTTCTCCTTTAAAAACTCCTCTCCTCTTGTTTTCGACAAAATTTTTGAAAATCACGTGCCCCGCTTTGTTTATCTTTTTTGTTGCTCCGACAACGGCAACTGAACGAGGGTTGAAAAAGGCGTCTAGTTGCTTGAGGGAGGATTCCATGCGTTTTTCACCTTTTGCTTCTAACAATTACTATGGGTTTATGTTTTACTGTCTCAAGCATTTCCCAACTCACTTCAGTTAACTCCACTTTGAACTTCTCAGCCATATCCCATACGGTCCTTCCGGCACCAAAACCTCTTGCACGGTTTGCGACCTCAGCGATTTCTAAGGCTTTTTCAGCTGATATTTGGCATCCCGTCACGGCTATTGGCGTCGCCCGCCTTTTAAGCCTAAGCATTCGCCCAATAACATAAGAAATAAACCCGCCAAGAGAATGAATGCCCTTAATTGGTTTTGGACGTGGGGTGAAATGGAAATTTCTAAAGGAATAGGTTTTATCAGTGTCTGCAATTATTACAAAAACTTTCTTTCGCAATCTTGACCATACTTGTTTACGGATTTTTATGGCTATTTCCTCTGCATTTTTCAAGGATAAACTTACATAAGAATATGCCAAATTACTTCCATCAATGCCTCCTTCAGAGCCAAACATTAAAGCCTGCAAAAGGCCAGCATGTTGTAAGGCAACTTGTTTATGGCGGCTACCCATCTCAAGGGGATATTCACGAAGGTGTTGGAGCAATCTTTTCTGGAAATGGCACAGTGGTCCCAGAAAATAGCCCCAGACTATTCGCATCCAATACTTGGCAATTAGCTTTGCACTTAAACTAGGCTTAACATGGCTTTCGTCAACAATGTTGTTTAAGGCTGTTGAAACTGCTTTTTCTGAAATAACCACGAAATCTCCGTCAGCTATTTTTCCATCAATCTCCTTGATGATTTCTTCTAAGTAGTTTTCTCCCGGCTTCCAATATTTCGTGATAATAGCTAAAGCTCTGCATTTATTCATTTTCTCATGCTGATGTAGGATGTAATCACAATTCTTTAAAGTGTTTTTTTATTTCTTCAACATTGCATTCGGGCGGCTTCATTTTTCCTTCAAGGCAATAGCCTAACTCGACACATGATGGTCCGGCGTTTTCGAAAAGTGCAGGCGCAGTTTTTCTGGCTTGTTTTAGCATTTCAGTTGCGATTTCTCTTATTTCCCATTGTGCGCGTGCACAGCATCGCAGATTGAAAAAGTGGCGTAGTTCACGAGCGTTCATAGTCACGATTATGTTTGTTTTGGCAGCGTTTGACAGAATAAACCTTGCATCCTCTTTTGGGATTCCCAGATTCAGAAGTTTCTGGTAGGTTTCAGAAATTTTCTCTAATGTTTCGTCAAAAACTTCTTTTGCTTTGGCATTTTCTGTTATGCTTTTCGGGGTCACATATTTTTCCAGCGTATCGTAGGTGACATAGCGTTGGCTCTGCTGTGTGAAAGATGCGATGCGGTGTCTGACAAGTTGATGTGTCATGGCTCTGGAAACGCCTTCGATGCTGAAGGTGAAGGATGCATGTTCAATCACTGAAACATGTCCGTAACCGGCGACGCGTTTGATTATTCGCTTAGCTGTTTCTTTGTCCATCTTCTCAAAAATTTCTGAGGGGCTTCCACTCTTTGTTGACGTTAAAGCAGCAGCTCCGCATAAAAGCTCCGCATCTGCCGTGTAACGAAGGAGCTTAACTTTCAACTTTAAACCTCTTTCTTCACTTTAGAATGAAAGTAATAAATTTACTTTGTGTCTTTTTTAATGCTAAACGTGTGCGTAAACCCTGTCGCTTGTGTATCTTCCACTTTCCATTTCCCCTTCTATTTCACGCAACAACAATATTCGCCTAAAAGTCGGTGGATGCGTTGCAAACCAAGTGTTTATTTTTGTCCATGTGGATTTGGCTTCCTTTTCCATGGCCAATTCTAATTCTCTTTCGTCAAGTACTCCGTCTTTGTTTAAGTCGTATTCTTCTTTTTTCTCCATTATTGGTTGAATCTCCTGTTTAGCCATTGCCGGGTCTTCTATATAGAAGGCTCTGGCTCCGGATGTTGGTTTAGGTGAAAGTGACAGGCCGTATGTGATTTTTGCTAGTGCGCTTTCTAGGCTTCTTGGCGAGCCTGTTATGTACGCTGAGTATGCATCTGCGTAATGCTCTCGGAGTCTGCTAAGCCGCATTACGCATAGAAGTGAGATAATGTAGATTATGTAAGAGATTATTCCAACGGCGAAAAGTGCTGCTCTCATTTCGCTTTCGTCTCTCTTTCTTGATGAACCGGAAAATCTGGCTACTGTCCATGTTGACCTTGCAATTAGATAAGCAATTAATGGTAACGCCGAAATAATGGTCATTATAATGTAATCTTTATGTTTTATGTGTCCTAGCTCGTGGCCGATTACACCTTTAACCTCGTCCTCGTTCAGGTTTCTTAGGAGTCCTTCATGAACTGCTAGTGTGGCGTCGCTGGCGGTTCTGCCGAAGACAAAGGCGTTGGGTGTGTTGTCTGGAACGGTGGCCAATCGCGGCATTGGTATCCCACTTTTATCTGCTAGTCCCTTTACGGTGGATTCAAGCCATGGGTTCTCTCCAGCTTTCAGATATTTTAGTCGTGTCGACATTCTGACGATGGCGGGTCCTATTAGGTACTGAAACAGTATGAAGAGGATGGTGAGGATAACTGAGTAAACCAAGTTCAGTTGAATAATGAACATTATTGCCGCTAGGAATGCGGCGAAAATGAAGGCTACTAGGAATACAGATGTTCCCATCGCAAGTCTTAGCTGAGCGAGTCTTGCCATGATGTCTCCCGTACTGTTCATGTGATGAAAAGTGTTTGAATTAAAGTTTTCTTAAGAAATTTTTGGGAGGTAAATTTGAAAGATTGTTTAAATTTAACCATAGGAAAAAGTTCTCTAAACATATTACAAAAATCCGCAATCAAGTGCCATTGTTGCTTTGGAATTAGAATGCTCCGGTCAGGATCGGAACACGAGTTTACCAGTAGAAATATGCATGCTGCATGCTTGGCGAATGTTTGAATCCCTCTCAGGCTACAGTGATTAAGTTACATTCTCGAAAAATGCAGAGCGTGTGCTCCGATTAAAGGTGTTTTTGGTTAGGTCTTGGTGGTCCTTCAAGGAATCTTCCGATCCAGAAGACGGCAAGAGGTATCAGCCACAGATAGAATCTTGAAGGCACGTCCTGAATTCTCCAAAACCAGAACTGGGGGAACATGGTTAACAAAAAGAGACCAGCTGCTATGAGCAGGGTGTTCCTGACTTTTTTATACGGTTCTAAGAGTTCTACGGCGATGAGTTGCTTTTCTTCTATTGTCAGTTCACGAGTGAAGAAAGCTAAAATGGCCATTAAGGCTGCCATGTTGAGAGCGTACAAAATGGAAGCATAATGAACAACCTCGGTCTCAGTTGCATGCCCGAATAGGCTTACAAGGTTGAACAAGTAAGGCTCGAGCGATACTGAGAATAGCATTATTACATTGAGGAATCTTGTTGTTCTGTTTTCCATTGGAAGCACGGACATTATGCTCGTATAACTTATCCATACAGAAATCAATATGAGAAAACTGAACGTGAAAGCGACTATGTCACTTATGACTTCAGTTAGTTGTCCTGGTGGTCTACTGAGCAGTGAATAAGCACTCAATGATAACGCAAGTCCAAATATCAAATCTGACAAACTCTCAATGCGTGGTCTCGGACTGGCACGCGCATTATTTCCGGACACGAGAGTTCAGCCCCACTTGTCTAGTATTTGACGCTGAGATATAACAGTACAGCTAGTGCTCCAAGTGTAAATAGGTCTGGCAACATGGCAAATGGTCCCAAACCAAGTGGCCAAAAACCGAAAGCCCGAATGACCAGGGGATTGGAGGCAAGAGCATTGAGAAGAAAGACCGCTGAAAATATTATTAGCCCTATTGTGAACTCTGACCGTGTCTTCCGGTATATGCTAACATATATGAGCAATAGGAAAATTGAAAGCGTCACATTGATCGCGGAAATTACTGTATCTACTGTATAGAAAAGCTCTATGTCTTCAGGAATTTCATGTTGAGAGTGTGGGTGGGGTTCCCAAGGTCTCCAAGGATAACGTGGAAACCAAAAGGTTGATGTAGCCCAGAGTGCTGCCAGTATAGCTACCACTATTAGAGTTGCTAGTATCAGCCAAATTCTCACATTTTTATTCATACAATGCTTCATTTGCTTTACTCCTTTTTCTACTTTTTCCAGATTTTCTTCAGAATCTCCTCGAACAAAGCGTAATTCTCCTCCATCGCTGGAGACAAGAAATACGTGGTACCATACCTATCTCCGGCTGACGTGATTATTCTGTTTTTCTCAAGAACTTTAAGATGATGCCTTATTGTCCTATAATCCATTCCAAGAAGGTTCGCCAACTGATTTGCATTTTGCGGAGTCTCCTTTAGAGTCTCAATTATTTTGGCACGAGTCGCGCCACCTCTCGTGCCTGCGATTAGCCACCCAAGCAAATACTTTAATGGACGCGCGCTAGTAGACATCCACACCGCTCCGCATAGATTAAGGAGTTTTCGTTAAATCTATCTGAATTAGGGTAATAAATATGTCCCTCAATTTTCCAGTGTCAGATCTAATGTGGATATGATTAAATTATGAAAAGAATCGGGTCTAATTCTGAAAAACTCCTTAATAATCCACAGACGTTTCAACCAAGATGACGACAATTTGGGGAAATAAGGAGGTGATTGAACTGGAAAGAAAAGTCAAACTCTTAATGCTTTCAACAGTGTTAATCTTAGCAATATTGTCTGGAGTAGCTGTAATGGTGTACGCCAACGGAGTAGCCAATGACACGAGCACGGAATCTGACATCATGCTCAATTATGGCGGCTGCCCTGGTGGTGGACATGGATTTGGATGGGGAGGCGGATCTATAACTGTCAGTCAAGAGTATAAGGACAAAGTCATCAACATAGCG
>CAZNJT010000002.1:0-41318 GCA_964573475.1 uncultured Candidatus Bathyarchaeia archaeon
AGCTATGTACCAGTAAACCCGTCTTCTCAATTCGTTTCTGGAAAATATTCCTTGAACCCTTCTTTTCCAAGAACCATAAAAGCTTCTATAGCATAGGTAGAGTTCTTCCTGAACCTCCTTCCTTGATAATGTTTCTGTCGGCATTATGGCATGAACCATGTCGTAATGTGACCAGCTGAAATCTTCAATCCATCCATTCCGTTTCGCTTCTTCAAAAATCTCGGTTCCTGGAAACGGCGTAAGTATAGCGAATATAGCGAAGTCTGGATCCAACTCGTTTACAAACTCTCTCAAACTTGCGATTGACTCGGTTGTATCTTTTCTGTCACCTATAATGAACATCGTGTGCGCAGCAATGTCATTCTCCTTTAGCAACGCTACAGCCTTCTTTGCATCTTCCGCAGTTATGCCCTTCTTGAAACTTTCAAGGGTCAATTGCTTGGGGGTCTCAACTCCGAGAAGAACCCAGCGAAGTCCAGATTTTCGCAGTTTAGGCAGAGCCTTTTCATTCCTAACAATGTCGTCGCATCTTGCCTGCACAAACCACATTAAATCATCTGCCATTTTACGTTGAAGAATTTCATCGGCGACGTCGCTTACACGCTCGCCAAAGCCAAGATTATCGTCTGTCAGCCAAATGAATCTGCTTCCGTAATTTTGGTAGCAAAACTCCATTTCGTCAGCAATACGTTTAGGCGATTTTACTCGCCATTTACCAAGCCAATGCCGCCACTGCGTGCAAAATGTACACGTGTGTGTGCATCCCCTCGAACCCTCAATTAGTGCATAGGGGGCATTGAAGCCAGCCATTGCGGCAAAATGATATTTATGAACAATATCCTTAACGAAATGGTATCCGGGATAGGGAAGGTCATTCAAATTTTCAATTAACGGTCCAGCTTGATTATGAAAGATTTTTCCCTTATGCATGAAAGATAGTCCCTTTATTTTGGGAAAGAACGATTTTTTATTTGCGTTTCTAACAAGTTCTACGAGAGTTTGTTCTCCCTCTCCTCGCACGATAACGTCAATTTCAGGATACGTTTCTAGGCTTTCTTGGGCTGTGGCTGTAAAATGTTGACCACCAGTAACTGTGAGAATATTTGGGTTTATCCTTTTAGCAGTTTCAAGAGTTCTGGCAACTACGTAAGCGTTACACGTGGCTAATGCGCTTGAGGCCACCACGTCCGGATTAAAAGATTCAATCCGCCTTTCCAGTCCCTTCCAATCCACTTGTTGGGCGTTGCAGTCCACGACTTCAATTTCAACATCTTTAACTTCCTTTTCAAGATATGCCGCCAACTGAATAATCCCGTACGGTGGTGGCAAATACTCTCCCATAACAAACCATATGTCTTTTGGCGGTTCCACGAAGAGAACTTTCATTTCATTGTTTCTCCGTCAAAATACGTTATGTGTCTTCATCTTTTAAGAGTGCTGATTGATTTGTATGACAATTGTTTTAAGAAGGAAGCGCAACTTCATATTCAGATTGGGTGTAAACAATGGCTGAGAATGTGAAAAAGCGTTTAGAAGGAACAAATTTGCTGAGTCTTCTTTCTTTCGGGTTATTCCTCATGCTATTAGGCACGATTTGGACGGCAACACCCAACCTGACAGAGGACGTCAGAGCTTTTGCTGATCCCAAAAATTGGCATCTTGAAAACGTAACTGAAAATATAGCTTTTCCAGAGCCAAAAGATAGCCACCCAATTCTCTATACGGCAGCAATGCAATTCTGCCTCATCTTTGGTGTTTTGCAAATCGTCATATTAGTTCTGAGGTTCGCATTTCACGAGTCGCTAAATAGAAAGGCTGAAACCGTTTCTGGCGTGGCTTTTTGGTTTAGCTTTGGCTGTTTCTTATACATGTTAGTAAGTGAATCCATACCCTGGTTCGGCCTTATCGGCGGAATTATAATCTCTGCAGGACTGGCACTTCTCACTAGCAGCTTTGTGAAGCTGTTCAGATAACGTTCTAAGACCATAGCCGTCCTGCTTGTTTCTTCAAAGATTCTTTTAGAATAAATTTAAATGCTGATTCAAGTTTATGGTTTTGTTATTGCAGAGGCTAAACCACATGGTTAAGTATGTTTTTGTTACGGGTGGCGTGTTAAGCTCTGTTGGGAAGGGTATTGTAACTTCTTCGATTGGTAAGATGCTTCAGGTAAGGGGGCTAAAAGTTACTGTTATAAAAATTGACCCGTACGTGAATGTTGACGCTGGGACTATGAATCCTTACATGCATGGTGAAGTCTATGTTACAGATGATGGGGGTGAGACGGACCTTGACTTGGGTTGGTATGAGCGTTTTCTCGATTTAAACCTGCAAATAGAGAATAACGTCACCACTGGTCTAGTTTATAAGGCGGTTATTGAAAAGGAGCGCCGAGGCGATTTTCTAGGAAGATGTGTTCAGATTGTGCCACATTTGACTGACGAGATTAAAAGTCGCATTCGCTCCGTTGCAAAACGTTCTAATGTTGATGTAACTTTAACTGAAGTTGGCGGCACGGTGGGCGACATTGAAGGCTTACCTTTCCTAGAAGCTATTCGTCAGATGCGTTTGGAAGAGGGTTTCGAAAACACTTTGTATGTACATGTTGCTCTAGTCCCAATTTTAGATGTTACGAAAGAGATGAAAACAAAACCTCTCCAACACAGCGTCAACGAGCTGAGGCGCATCGGTATTCAACCAGACACTATCGTTGCAAGATGCCCAGAAATGATAGATTCCGAATCTTTGCGAAAAATAGCTTTGTTTGGCACAATTCCTGAAAATGCTGTTTTCTGTTCCTACACTGTCGAATCAATTTATCAGGTTCCACTCATTTTGGATGAGCAGGGAATGGGCGATTTCATTTGCAAAAGGCTTGGGTTTTCAGATCGAAAGCCAGACTTTAAAGAGTGGAGAAATTTTGTAGATAATGTATTGAATCCGGAGCATGAAGTGAAAATTGCCTTGGTTGGTAAGTATGCTGGATTAGCAGACAGCTATGTAAGCATGACAGAGGCATTGCGACACGCAGGAGCCGCCTGCAAAGCAAAAGTTTGTATTCAATACATAGAGGCTGAAAAGTTTGAACAAAATCCCAAAAGCATAGAAATTCTTCGAGATTTTGATGGAATATTTGTGCCATACGGTTTTGGTCCACGAGGCACTGAAGGAAAAATAATGGCGATTAAATTTGCAAGGGAAAATGACGTTCCATTTCTTGGAATATGTTACGGTTTCCAACTAGCCGTAATAGAGTTCGCGCGTCATGCCTGCGAATTGAACGAGGCAAACAGCACCGAAATTAACCCAAACTCTCCTTACCCAGTGATTGACTTAATGCCTGAGCAGAGGGGAATAGAAATTAAAGGGGCTACCATGCGATTAGGCGCGCACAAAATAATCATAAAACCGAACACCATGGCACATACACTTTATAAAAGTGAGGAAATCTACGAACGCCACCGTCACAGATTTGAGGTTAACCTTGACTATCTGGAGGCGCTTGAAAAAAACGGTTTAGTGTTTTCTGGAAAAAGTGCTGATAGTAGGAGAATGGAAATCTTAGAGATGCCTGACCATTTCTTCTTTTTCGCTTCACAATTTCACGGAGAATTCAAAAGCCGTCCAGGAAGGCCAGATCCAGAATATTACGGTTTTGTTAAAGCATGCCTAGATAAGAAGTTAGGCAAGCCTAAACCGGAGTTTTAAATGGTGAAAATAGAGAGGTTTTTGAGCAGTTTTAGTAAGAACGGTGTTGTGGTCTTACTAGTTCTTCTAGTATGGATAGTAGGGTTGGCACTTTAGCCACAATGTCCGTATATGTTATCATTCCGACTAATTTGCCGTTGTTTATGACTGGGAGTCTTTTTACTCTTTTTCTTGCCATAAGTTTGGCTGTTTCTTCTATGTTGGCTGTTTCGCTTGTGGTAAGCACTGGGCTGGACATGATTTGTCTTGCCGTTAGGGTTTCTGGCGCTAGGCATGGCTCCACTAATCTTCTTAGGATGTCGCGTTCTGTTATGATGCCTACTGGTCTGTCGCCTTGCACAACTACTATGGAGCCTATGTCAAACTTGTTCATGGTGGCTACCACTTCTTTGACGCTGGTGTCAGGTCGGACTACTCTTACGTCTTTTGACATGACATCTCTAACAAGAACTATGCCTGCCATTTCACTTTGCCGCCAAGTTGTTTCTAACCATTTCAAGTTCAGTCCTTTATTTGTTGTGATGTCTTTAGCTTCAATACCAATGGTGGCTGATTTGTGCCTAATCGGAATTTCAAGCTTCAAGTTCCAAAATGCATATTAGAATATGTGAGCTTTATGCTAAAATATGAGCGATTGGACTAGAAAGTTATTTATTAAACACTCAGGCCTGTTCCTGAAGCTTTTAGATGAAAGATGGTCTAAGACTGAAGACACAGTTAACGGAATGTTGAAAGTGCTTAGCAGTTTTGGAATTAAGTCAGGTAATGTGCTTGATTTATGTTGTGGAAACGGGAGGATCTCGGTTTACATGGCTAGAAAGGGGTTTAAAGCTGTTGGAGTGGACTTTTCGAAGGCTTTTTTAGAGGATGCCAGAAAAAAAGCTGAAGAGCATGAAGTTTCTCGTAATGTGACTTTTTTAGAAGGAGATGTTAGAAATCTGAAAAAAGTTGTTGGAGACGTTTCGCAACCCTTCGACGTTGTTGTTAATGCTTGGACATCCATTGGATATTTTTCGCAGGGTGATGACATTAACATGTTTAAACAGGCTAGAGAGCTTTCAAGGAAAGATGCGGTTCTTATTATAGCTGAGACCATGCATAGCGATTTTCTTGCAGTGAAGTTTACTCCTACTGGTTATCAAGAAGTAGGTGACACTGTCTTGTTAGAGTCTAGAAAGTATGACCCTACAACGTCACAGCTAACAGCAACTTGGACTTTTTACAATAAACGTGGAGAAAATTTGGAGTTTATAGACAGAATAGAGATTGAAAACCATGTCTACAGTCAGAGTGAGCTTTCTTCTGTTCTCAGAAAAGCAGGATGGGAACCTGTGGCATTTTATGGAAGCTTTTTAACGTTGCAGTCGATGAATCCTTTAACCAGCTTGAATGTAGTGGCTAGGGCAAAATGAACGAGAATGAATCTTCAGTTGCTGATAGATTTCGCAGGCGTTTGGAAGATGCTAAAAGTTATGGTGAAGTCTGGGAGATTGTTAAAGATAGCGTAGAGTTTTCTTTGCATCGGCGTAGGGGCGGAATGATGCTTTTTCTGGATGACTTGCCCATTCAGGTAGGTGCCTATCATCCGTTGGGGACGAATAATATTGTTTTGAATAGACATTTGGTTCTGATAGTTGAGGCGTCCGTTAAGTCGAAACGTGTGGTTAATGCTTTAATCTATAACTTGCTTTTGCACGAGTATTTGCATGCTTTGGGCAAGTACTCTGAGATGGAAGTTAGACCTTTAGTTTATGAAGTTGCAAAGGAATGTTTTGGCGAAGATTACGTTGCCACTGATATTGCGAAGAAAAGCCCTTGGGCTTTGCTTAAGGGGATTCCTCTTGAAGCGGTTAATGCGCCCAAAAGAGTCATGGAAATAGTGAAGGATTTTGAGAAAACAGACAAATACATAGTGTGAGGCTTTCAGAAGAGCCCTCTGTGGAGCCTAGACCCCTCCCTTATATACAGATTGAACCCTTCGTTCTATTATTGTGAACTTCTGCAGGTTATTCTTCTCTTTTTTCTGGTTCCTTCACCAATATTAGCATTAGCAGGAATGAGGGCAAGATTGCTGCTATGGCGACCATGAACGGTGCCTGAGGAGATACATGCTCATATAAATATCCGCCAAGTAGACTGCCCATTGCCATGATTATGTAGTTGGCGAAGTTAATGAAGCCGTTCACTTTCCCACGCTGCTCTTTTGGCGTCAAATCAGTCTGCAGTGCTCCAAAAGAAGCGTTCAGCATTACTTGTCCTGCGCCGAGAAGGATCAGTGATACCACAACCTTTGCTAGGTCTCCATTCACGAAGACCCACATTGCCAGCCCAAAGATCAGCAATGAGGTAAGAATGGGTATTTTCCTCTTGAATTTGTCCACAAGCTTGCCTACAGGTATGGCTAAGATAATTGTGGTTATAGGTACAGTTGCAGCGATAAATCCCCACATTATCTCGTCTATGAGAAGCACTCTTGTGGCATAGATGACTGTGAAGAGGTTCATGGACGAGAACCCGAAGATTACAATAGAGAATGATAAGAACAGATAGACCATCGATTTGGGTACTTTTCTCCACACGCTAACGCTCTCTTTCAAAGCTGTCGGGTAGCTATGTATAATCTCGTTCAAGTGTGGCTTTGAGGTGCTTACGACGGTCTCTTTCAAGAAGAATAATCTGAAAAATGCTGCAATCAGAAAAAGAGCTACAACGATACCATAAGCTATTCTCATGCCATCGATTAAGCCAAAGTAAGCACGTAGCACACTAGCAATGGCTGGGCTTGGTGTTGTAGAAGCGCTTGCTATGAGCATGACTATGCTGAATCCCATCCCTCTTCTTTCTGGTGGCAGCGAGTCAGAAACCATTGCGCTTAAGGCTGGCTGATAAGTCGAGTTGAATATACTCATTAGAACTGCGCCAATGAGTATAAATGGCCATGAAGGTGCGACTGCATAGAGTATGAAACTGAGGCCTACGCCAAAGGTCATTGTTGAGATAAGCCATTTTCTTCCGTACTTATCTGCTAAGTAGCCGCCAGGAAACTGCAATGAAGCCAATGCTAAGAATTGAGAGAGCCCTATCACGCCTAGAATGGTCTCAGTTGCGCCAAGTCCAAGTACGTAGAGCCCGTAGTAGGTGGCTGGCAATTCCATGGCGAAGTCTACTATTATCCAGCTTGCTACCAAAACTGCGTAGTTTCCTCTTATAAACGAGAATTCCCGTCTAAGCGTTCCGAGGAAGGTCATGTTCTTTCCTCCTTTAGTAATTTAAGGATTGGGCACCTCACTTTATTATTCTGGAAAAAAGTGATCAACTCGCCGACCACATATCCGATTACTTCTTTATAAGCTTGGGCGATGTTCATTTCTTCTCTAGTCAAAGATTCCATTCTCACTCCCGCCAAGTAGGGAATCACGGCTCACAGGTATAAAAAGCGACGCACATACTGTAGTCACATTTTGTGACTGCTTCAGGCTACCTGATGAAGGTCTTATGGTTGTCATTCTTCTAGTTTTACCACTTTGCAGCATCTTCTTTCCAAATGACCCATCAGATCAACGCCTGCTCTTACTCTTTCCTCTTCTTCTTCAAGGTGCTTCTCAAAGCCAACTTGTCTAACGCGTTTGTAACTGTCGACTACGAAAGGATACCAATCTCGTTGATACGTTGTGTGTTTGCAGGAAAGATAATCATCGCAAAGAAGGCAGCTTTCACGCTTCTTTTCGGCGGCACATTTTCTGTTTTCGCAAGGTGCACCGCCACCGTTCAGACACATGGGGCATTGCGCGCCTGCAAACCATTCTAAACCTTTCCTAAACTCAGAGAATTTGAATGATTTAGTTGCGGACTCAAGCCAGTCATAACGAACTGTATCGACTAGTCTCTTCAACTCCCTAGCAGTCATCTTTACTCGTCCATTTCCATTTGGGCATTGACCGCAATAAACACCACATATTCCGTAGGAATACTTTTTCTTGTCCATTCAACTTACCCTCATAGCAGAAAACTACTTACGTAATGCTCCCACAAATAGGTTTCTAACTCCTAACACGCCCCAAATATGTTCGTAAAGGCTAAATTTTCGAGTGACATTTGCATTGATTAGTGGTTGCATGAGTGCCGAAGTTGGAATCGGTAGAGTTAGAGAGAATCTGTTTAGGCATAATGGCAAGGTCTTGGTTAGCAAGGTTGCAACTGATGGACAGAATTTAAAAGGAAATATCTTGAAGACTGTCAACTTGCTCGGAGGCTTGAGCAAAGTCGTCGAGAGGGGTGATGAGATTTTGTTGAAGCCGAATTTTAATACTGGTGATGCTCCGCCTGGTTCGAGTGACCCAGATTTTGTCAAGGCTGTTATCGAGTTGCTGCATGAGCATGGCGCTTCCAAAGTAATTTTAGGCGAGTCTTCGATGTTTTCCCTCTCTACGCGCAAGGTTTTTGAAGACACAGGCATGCTTCGCAAGGCAGAAGAGGCTGGAGCGGAAATTGCGCCTTTCGATGAAGGCAAATGGGTTAAGGTCAGCACTGGCGGCGAGTATCTTAGAACGGTGATCCTGCCTGAAAGGGCTTCGGCGGCGAAGAAACTTATCTATGTTTGCTGCATGAAAACGCATAGATGGGCGAAGTTTACTTTAAGCCTAAAGTTGGCTGTGGGTTTTATGAAGCCTAGTGAAAGGATGCTGTTGCATGCGAGGAATTTGGAAGAGAAAATTGCAGATTTGAATCTGGTTGTGCATCCAGACTTGATAATTATGGATGGAAGAAAATGCTTCATTTCGGGCGGACCAGCATGCGGTGAATTGCGAGAGCCAAATGTTATACTGGCTTCTGCCGACAGAATAGCCACAGATGTAGAATCGTTAACGGTGATTGAAAGCTTCGAAGACTCTAGCCTAACGGATGACCCGTGGAGTTACACTCAGATTCGCAGGGCTGTAGAGCTTGGGATAGGCGTCAAAAACGAAGACGAATACACTGTCGTAAGTACGTGATAGATTGAAGAGGTATTGAAAGCTTGCGAGCTTACTGAGTGATCAAAATGCTGTCCACTTTTTTCCATAATAAATAAATGCATTGCCCGAACGCTTAGTTCTTCATAGACGCCAAAAAAGCGCTAGAATGAAAAGGCAAGAAATAAGGGGAATGAATGGAAGTGCAGGCTAGTCAAGCAACATTTAGAAGCTATCTGTTCTTCTGGGCAGGACAATTAACCTCTTTGCTAGGGTCATCTATTGCACAATTTGTCATAATTTGGTGGATAACCTTAGAGACTGGAAGCGCCTTGTACTTGTCTCTTGCTGCTTTTTTGGGTTTAGCTCCCATTGTGATTTTGGCTCCTTTCGCTGGCGTATTTGTGGATCGATGGAATCGTAAGGTTTTGATCTTCACTGCTGACTTTCTGCAAGCTCTGGCTACAGTAGTACTTGTCTTTCTGTTCTGGTTAGGTGTCGTTTCATTCTGGCACATTTTGATACTGCTCACTATAAGAGGTATTCTGCAAGCTTTCCACTCTCCTGCAGTGTCAGCCATCATTCCGATAATGATTCCAAAGGAAAAATTGAGTCGTATGAATGGACTGAACTACCTTTGTTCTGGCGCTGTTACACTAGTTGGACCAATTATTGCAGCAGTCACGTTGGAACTCTGGGAAATTCATCAGATTCTTTGGATTGATATGGCAACCTTTGTAGTGGCTTTCATACCTCTTCTGATGATTAAGATACCACCTGTGAGAAAAGAAAGCGAAAAGTCTTCGTTTAAGGAAGATTTTCTGGAAGGCTTCGGTTTTATTAGAAATGCGAGAGGTATGCTGCCTTTATTGACCCTAGCAACTGCTTTGAATTTCTTGCTCGTCCCACTGTTTACTTTACTTCCATATTATGTGAAAGTTGTCCATTCAGGAGGAGCTCCTGATTTGGCACTTGTTATGGCGTTTTTCCAAGGGGGGATTCTCGTTGGTGGACTAGTGATGTCGGTTATAAAGGGTTTCAAAAAGAAAATGGTCACAACTGCGATTTCTCTTTATATTATATTTTTAGGGTATGCCCTCATAGGTCTCACTCCCCCAATGTGGTTCTGGTTCATGGCAATGAGCGGAACGATCATGGCGCTTTGTGTGCCAGTAGCCAACGTGACGGTGCAGACATTAATGCAGACCGTTGTTCCAGCAAAAATGCAAGGAAGAGTAAATTCAGTTGTTATGGCATTGGTTTCTGCTGCGACGCCGGTGGGCATGATTCTTGCGGGAACAATAGTGGGGTTCATACCAACAGCTAACCTGTTTCTGGGATGTGCCATAATGGGGGCTCTCATGGTCACATTATCATGGCTTTTTACCGATGTCAGACACGTAGAAAACGTGGAACCTGCAAGCTTTGGATAGCTCAAAGCCTACAAAAATGCTATTTTGCTTTTTCAAAATGTATTATATAGACAAGCTGATTCTCGTCCCATTCTCCTTGGATCGCTTTCCATTTTTTCTTAAACTGCTCCAAGGTGTAGCCGCCCTCTCTCTTTGCATCCTCTTCATCAAAGTATCTCAGCCTTTTTCGTTCAACAGACGTAATGCGCAAGTCTACAACGTGGGGTTCCCAAATTGCTGCATGAACGGTTGCCCCAGCTTTAACTTTGAGATCAGGCATATCAGTTCTGGAAATCTGGGTCTTGACACCCTCAAGTAAGAGCTTCTTGTCGTCCGCTGTGAATCGCATTTCGTATGGCGCTTCTGCCACTTCTTCAATAACTTCTTCAACGGGTTTTTCTGGTTCAAGAGCCAACTTCTTAATAACTTCTGTTCTTTCCTTGACTGGAAGATGTTTTTCCGCAAGCTTCTTAATTACCTCCACTCTTTTCTCTGGCTCCTCAACAGAACGCCCCACCTTAACTGCTGTCTGATAATCAATTTTGCCTTCTGGCACTTGCCCAGAAATGGTTGAAGGTGCGACGTATTTTTGAGCCTCTTGCGGGACAACTTCAACCGTTCGCAGCCAAAGAGAAATCGTATTGCTCCCAACACCAATTTTCTTGGCTATTGCGGCTTGGGAGGGATATTTTTCTGGACAATTCTCCAAGAGATATTTGCACACGTTTCCCTTTTCAATTGCGTTAAGCTCTTCTCTTTGAACGTTTTCTATGAGGTTCAACTGAACTACTTCGTCATTGCTATATTCCCTTACTATGGCGGGAACCTTTTCAAGTCCAGCCTGCTGCGAAGCCCTATATCGTCTCTCACCAACAACAACCTCATATTCGCCATTCACTGGTCTAACAATTATCGGCTCTAGCAACCCAACCTCTCGAATGCTAGCAGCAAGCTCATTAAGACGCTCTATATTCACCTCTAACCTTGGGTTAAGTCTGTTCGGACGAATCTTTTTAAGTTCAATCTCCTTGACTGTTTCTGACATGAATCCCCAACACCCTAACCTTTCCATGCCTAACTAGTCTAGTATAGATTTTGACGCTATAAAAGCGATTGAAAGCTTTGGAAGCAGCAGCTTAACATCTGACCCGTGAAACCTACACTCAGTCTTTTTTGGAAGACAAAGATTGAATAAACATGTTAAACTCTTCAATGAACCTTCTCCTTGTTATTGAAGTGCTGTATACAACAAGTCCGATTGCAACTACAAACATAACCGCTGACAACCCAACCGTAATCAAACTTACTTTAAAAAGAAAGTTTCCCACATCTGCAGGATTTATTCGCGACACGTCTCTGGTTGCTCTCCACAACATAACTACACACAAAAACAGTGTTCCGAGAATTGCGATTATCAAAGCGGACAGGTATTCTTTAAAAAAGCTAAAATTGAGATTGGTGCAGCTTCCACCATTTCTTGCTGTTATTTCAACTTCGACCTCGCCCTTTGCATTATCAAGAGACATCGAAATCCATGAACCAAACTCTGCTCTAATGTAAGAAGGAGAGTTTGAGGTCACTATTTTCATATGTTTTGACGTGAAATAATCCATCATTAAACGAAAAGCTTCTTCTTCAGAAACGTTGACAAATAGACTCATTTCAACATCACTTCTTATTGACGTGTGTTTACAAAGAATTTAAGAATTTTATGCAAAAGCCCGAACTCAGGGGTTTGTATGCTTTTTTCGATTTTTTTATGAAGTTTGCTCTACTTGCGCTTTATGAAAAACGTCTACGCAACATGTTCGGCAGTTTTTTATAGACCTATTTCTGCGGCGACACTTTTCAGTCCGTTTAGAGCGATTTCAAAAAACTTCTCCCTTGGAATTCCGATTTCTTCGCAAATGAGGATTCTTTCCCTCTCAGCCCCTCTTGCAAAGTCTTTATCCTTAAACTTCTTGGAGACAGTTTCAACCTTCACATCTGCAAGCTTTTTAGAAGGCATAACCAAAGCGCATGCCACCAGCAAACCAGAAATTGCGTCAGAAGCAATTAGCGCCTTCTCCATGCGAGTTTCTGGCATTACACCCGTATGCTTGAAATTGTGGGTTTTTATGGCTTTTATAAGCTCGTCGGGCACAAATCCTTTCAGAATTTCTTCAGCCAAAAGGCTGTGTTTTTCAGGTGTCGCTTCGGTTTTCTCATAATCGACATCGTGTAGTATGCCGATTAATCCCCATTTGTCTTCGTCTTCTCCAAAGTGTTTTGCTACGCTTAGCATTATGGCTTCAACAGCAAGCACATGATAAATGACATTCCTTTTTGTAACATTCTTTTTGACTAGATTAAGGGCTTCATCCCGAGTTAACATAGGATATCACCTGAACCCTTTATCGTAAATATTGCTTCTTTAAGGTTTCTTACGTTAATTATTCAAGTTTTCCGTACATTTGGTCTGGAACTAGAATGTCTGGATATTTATTTCGCAGCATCAAACGTGCAGCACAACATAGGTGACACGCATCAGCATAAACCTCGTCGTGGGGGAGACTGAACTTTTCAACCAATGCTGCTGGACCGCCACGAACTAGAGGTTCAAGAATGGGATTTTCAGATGGATTGTATTCCTCAATTATCTTTGAGAATGGCTTCTGCCAAGCGTTGCCGATTGAGATACCTTGACAAACATGAACGTGTCCGAGAGGGTCTATGTGTACTCTTTCTTGTTTGGAGAAATTTTCGTATGGACATTTTGTGAACTCACGCCAAGGCTTTTTGGTTACTTTCTCCGTTAATTCTGAAAAAGCTCTGCCTTTGTACATTAATTCGGATAAATCGACTTTTGCCCCTTCAATCTCGTTTGGACATGGAACTTCAGTGTTCGGATATTTAACAGCGAGTATTCCAACTTTCATGTTTAAGGCGTTTGCAGCTTTCACAGCATTTTTGACTTCCGCGGTTTCCCAGCTTTCTCCATGATAAAAGTCGCTGCTTAAGCTTAGTTCAATGTTTTTGGCTTTGGCTATTGGAATGAGCCATTCTACGGCATCTTCTGGGCAAGTTGCCCAATAACAGTTTGAAAGAATCTCCACGCTGAAACCAAGGCTCGCCGCTTCCTCAACAGTCTTAACCATGATTGGATAGTATAGGAAGGGTTCCCCACCCTCTATTGCAACATAATTTACGGTTCCCAACTTTTTTGATTCTGTTAAAATATTCCTTATCTGCTTAAGAGTAAACACGCCTTTTGCTTTAGGGCTTCCCCAAACAAAGCAATGGTCGCATTCCAAGTCGCATCTATATGTTAGGAGAAAGTGAACACCTTTTAAATGCAATACCGCCACCAATTGAACATTAATATGCCAACGCAATTAAATTTTGCCAAAAGGGAAGAATTTTGTCTGAAAAATGGTGACTTTGCGGCGGAAATGGGTAAAATATATAATCAAGCTTCAATCTTTTTGCTTTCACTCTTAGGTGCAGACTTTCATGGTTTCAATGAAGTACAAGGTCACGTGGAAAGCCGCCGTTCTTCCACTTATAGGACTAGCAGCCTTCTTCATATACATATACATTTTCAATGTAGACATTTTACAGATAATTGCCATCGTCCAAGGCATCAACCTCTATATTTACTTGTTAGCGGCTTTTGCTGTCTTGCTTGACACATTGTTTTTCACTCTTGCATGGCATTTTTTACTCAGGTTTTTGTCCGTTAAACTTTCAATAGCCAAGTCGCTGCTTTTCGTATGGTTTGGAATATTTATAGATACACTGATTCCCGCAGAATCAATAAGTGGAGAAATCTCGAAAATCTATTTAGTGGCGAAGGAACAGAATGGAACTACTGGAAAAGTTACGGCGTCGCTTGTTGCCCAAAGGCTTATCGGCATGAGTATAAACATCGTCACTCTTTTCGTAGGAGCTGCCCTTTTACTTATGGAAAGACATCTCTTCGGAACCATTTTTTTCAACTTGATATTAATCCTTGTTACATTAACTTTTATTTTCCTTTTATTGCTCATGCTTTTATGTATTAAGGAAAAATGGACCCTACGAATAGTAGATGTAATAATAAGGTTTGCGGAGTGGATAAGTAGAGGCCGCTGGAAATTAACCATGATTAGGAAAGAGGTTGTAGAAGCTGCCAAGGCTTTTCATGGTGCAATGAGGGATTTTGGTCATGCTCCTAAGACGCTGATTATAGCCTCGTCCTTTTCTATTATTTCATGGATTCTAGCTGTAACTGTCTTTTATCTGTCATTTTTATCCATCGGTTATACTTCCATTAGTTGGGGTGCAATACTAGTGATATGCTCAATTTTTGCGGCAGCGAAATCGATACCAATAGGCGTTCCTTTTGAAGTTGGTCTACCTGAAATAACGCTGACGACTTTATTCATTTTTGTTGGTGTGCCTCCACAAACAAGCGCAACAGTAACAATCTTGATGAGAATTCTGACATTGTGGTTTAGATTTATCATAGGATTTGCGGCACAGCAATGGCTTGGAATTAAAGCAATAACTGCAACAAACAAAAACAATAGAATGGTTATGTCTGAAACGGAAAAAACCTAAATTTTGCTTTCGCATAATGTCAAAAAGATGATAGAATGTCGGTAACAATAGAGGATGCATCAATTCGTCATTTGGATAGGCTATACGAGATTGAAATAGAATGCTTTGAAAGAGAGGCTTTCACAAAGCAGCAAATTGCCCACTTGCTGACCGATTATAATTCTGTAAGTTTAGTTGCAAAGGTAAACGGCGAAATCGTAGGCTTTATCATAGGCATGATATACCTTGAAAGAAACTCGCTAACTGGGCATATACTCACAATAGACATCTCACTCATCCACCGTCAAAAAGGAACCGCACAGAAACTTTTACAGGAAATTGAAAAAATCTTCACAGAAAAAGGCGTTAAAGCATGTCGTCTTGAAGTAAGGGAAGACAACATTGCCGCGTTAAGGCTTTATCAAAAATTTGGATACAAAAAAGTTGCAAAACTTAAAAACTATTATGGAAACGCTCACGGAATATACCTAAAAAAGGATTTAACCTAACCTCCACAATTTTAGCTTTGTTTTTTCGTCAAAAATCCTCTGCAATTTTACTCCTACTGCTTCAATCATCACTAGTTCTGCTGTTGCGCCAACATGGGAACCCTTCATTAAGTGACCGCCGAAAGCCTCGCCCTTCTCATCCGCTACAACCACATGCGCATGGATCATTACTTCGCCTTTTTCATCAACCGCTATATTTCCCATGCATGAAACTATTTCTAAAGGACCATCCAACCGAATAGACTTGTATTGTCCCTCCTTGTAGTATCCCAGCACCACTTCTTTCAAACTTCCGATCAGAAAGAAAATTCCTGCTTTTATGTCACTTTCTTCCACTCTTTTTTTAATGGCTTCAGCCAAGTCTTCGCCTTCTAGTACGCGGGAAAAACACGTCCTCCCGGCTTGTCCCTTTAACATATCAATTCTCCTCAATTCCACTTCATTTGAGCGCAAACTCTAAAAACGTTTACGGATAAAACTGTAATTGTGAAGAAATCTTGACTAGAAAAAGAAATAGTGAAACAAAGAGGCTTGTTAGGGCAATAGTGGTTCTCATTCGCAACACCACTTGGAGATGTGGAAAGCTAGAACGGCTGATAGTGAAACATCTCTATAAACGACATGGGGGTTTTGGAAAGCCGGAAATGCCAATAAATGATATGCTCAAAAACTTCAAGTTAACTGGCAAGAAAAAGAACGAGTTTTTGGATGCTATAAGAAGATTGGAAAGAAGGAACATAGTAAGAATCTTGAGAATTGTAAACTAGAGCTTTTGTTACGCCTTTCAGGATTTTTCAGCGAGGGTCTTTGCGTTTTCAATCCATCTTCCAGTGATTTTCGGCGAAATCTTCAGCTTTTCAGCCAAATCTTCGACTGAAGCCTTTGCTAAATCTTCAACACTACTTATACCCAGAGCTTTTAATTGTTCCGCCCGCTTTTCTCCAATGCCCTTCACTTTGGTAAGCTCCATTTTCTGCGGTGCAACTTCCACAACAGTTTCCACTTTTTCTTCTTTCATAACTTCTGTAACTGGTGAGGGCGTTGGCATTTCTGGTGCAGGTACCTGCGGGGGTGCTTCAACTGTTATGGCTTGTGGTTTTGGCTTCTGAGTATAGCCTAGGCCTATGAAGAGAAGTCCCAGTATAGCGGTTGTTACAACCCATAAGTTTCTTTCAAACTCTGCAAGCTCTAAAGCGAACGCCATTCCTGTTATAATGAAAATTATTATTGCCACCGTGTAGAGTGCGTAATCTGAACGCATATTGTTTTCTCCCTAACTGTTCTATGTTCTGTGGAAGAGTTTAAATAATTTTCTACATTTTAAGGGCAAAAACGGGGAATTTTATCGTTGTTTATGGTTATCGCCTATCCGATTCAGCCCATTTTATTTTAGTAGTTCCTCTTCTGGTGGCGGCGGCTTTATTAAACCCTCTTTCATTAGCACTTTTACAGATTCTCTGGCGTTTTGAATTATCGCCACGGCTCTTTCGTAAAGCTCTTGTCTGCTTGGTTTGACTCTTGCTACGCCCTGTTCTATGGATTTCAATGCACATGCCACTGCTTCTCGTGGATAAACTTCCCATTCCTCCATTCTTGGCAGAATATCCTCTTCATGTATTCCTCTTTCTTCTGCAAATTTTGCAAGTTCATAGGCTGCTGCTATGCACATGTCATCTGTAACAGTTTTTGCTTTAACGTCTAGGACGCCTCGGAAGATGGCTGGAAAGCCTAGACTGTTATTGACTTGGTTTGGAAAGTCGCTTCTACCTGTGGCTACTATGCGGGCTCCAGCTTCTGCGGCTTCCCACGGCCATATTTCAGGTATCGGATTTGCACAGGCGAAGACTATCGAGTTGTCAGCCATTGTGGCTATCCATTCCTTCTTTATTGTACCTGGTCCTGGTTTTGATGCGGCTACAACGGCGTCTACGCCCTTGAAGGCTTCGGATATATCGCCTCTTCTGCCTTCCGCGTTTGTTTTTTGGGCTAGTTCATATTTCCATGGGTCTTCTTCTTTTATTATGTCCTTTCTGCCCGGATAAATTGTGCCTTTAGTATCTACCATTATTATGTTGCCAGGTTTCATTCCCCATCTTATTAAGACGTAGGCTGTTCTAAGGTTCGCTGAGCCTGCGCCCACTAAGGTTATGAGGCTTTCTTTCGGTTTTTTGCCTACTATTTTGAAGGCGTTTATCAAGCCTGCAAGAATCACTGTGGCTGTTCCCTGTTGATCATCGTGCCAAACAGGAATTTTTAGGCGTTCTCTTGCCTTTTCCAGAACATGGAAGGATTTTGGTTTCTCTATGTCTTCTAGGTTTATACCGCCAAATGACGGTTCAATAAGTTCGCATGTGCGAATTATTTCTTCTGGGTCTTTGGTTCTTAGGCAAATTGGAAAGGCATCTACGCCGCCTAAGTATTTGAATAACAAAGCTTTTCCTTCCATTACTGGCATGGCTGCTTCTGGACCTATGTCGCCTAAACCTAAAACACGGGTGCCGTCTGAAACTACGGCTACATAGTTCCAACGGTTTGTAAGCTCGAAGGACTTATCTGGGTTTGCCTGAATTTCTTTGCATGGAACAGCGACGCCTGGAGTGTACCATATTGCAAAATCTTTAGCGCTTGTTATGGCGCATTTCGGCATTACTTGCACTTTTCCTTCATAAAACCTGTGCATTGGCGGAGCCAACAGTGATGGTTTTTTCGCTTTAGCCAACAACTCTTCTACTGTCGGTTTTCTTTCCTCTTTTTTTGACTGAGTCATTGCAATTTTCTCCTTTAATGAGATGTTGTTTTTAGAAATTAGAGTTTTAAAAGGTTACGGTATGCTTTAAGAGAAAACGTCGTGATTGACGCTCACTTACCATAAATATATATATTTTCGATTCAAAAAACAAAATTGGCTCAAATTGAATTTAAGGAACAGCGGATGCACTATGGGAATGGAGAAAAAACCGCCTAATTTGTATGATTCTCCTTTCTATTATGATGTCGCATTTGGTTTTAGAGACATAAGTAAAGAAGTAGATTTTTTTGAAGAATGCATCAGAAAGTTCTCGAAAATTAAAGTCAATGAAGTTCTTGACATTGGATGTGGACCAAGCCCTTACATGCTGGAACTAGTCAAACGCGGTTATGCTTTTACTGGTTTGGACCTTAGCAGCGCAATGCTTGATTATTCTTTGAAGAAGGCACGTAAAGCTGGAATTAAAATAAAGACGATTCATGCAGATATGAGCAGCTTTAAAACAAAGGAAAAGTTTGATTTCATCTTCTGTATGCTTGGCTCTATTTCAGTTGAATCAAGCACTGATTTCCTTTCACACTTAAACTCGGTTGCAACCTGCCTAAAAAACGGTGGATTATACTTAATCGACGCTGCCATCCAATTTGACTGGTCGAGGCTGGGTGGCGAAAGCTGGACTATAATTAAAAATGGGTTGACGGTCAATGTCACATGGATGGTTGTGCCTGCGAACTATGTTGAGCAAAAAATAGTGGAGAAATTGATTGTTGAAGCCATAGAGAACGGAAAACCGAAGATTTTCAAAATGGAAAAGATGGGTAAAATTACTTTTCCACAGGAATTCCTAGAACTGGTTGAAAAGCATGGGAAATTTGAATTTCTAGGTTGGTATAACAACTTTGACTTAACACAACCGCTAGAAAAAGCAACGAGGTTTAACAGACCAATAACTTTGCTTAGAAGAAAATGATGGGGTTGTTTTGAACACCAGATGCTAGTATCTTCTTTGTCCGTAGCCGCCTCTTCTTTCTCGTCCACCGTAGTCTCCGCGACCGCCGTAGCCCCGTCCGCCTCCTCCTCTGAATGGGCGCCTCTCTTGTTCATAGACTTTGCTGGACATGTTGTTCTCAGTGTTCACTTCGCCTGCCAATGCTTCTTTTGCAACCTCTAAAGTGCCGTATCTGCCAACATTCAAGCGCATGTTGCCCCTGAAAAGGCTTACATAACCGTTTCCTACTTTTATGGTGTCGCCGTCGTTCACTTTTTCGATGTTATCGTCCCACAGGGTTAGGTAGACACAGCCTGTTTCGTCGCCGACCAAAGCGTCGCACACGCGGTGTGGTGCTCCATCTCTTCCAGCGGCAATATTTCTAACCTCGCTCTTTGAAACTGCTTTCGCTAAGACGTTCACGGCTCTAGAAGCCGGACTCAATTCGCCAACTTTCGCATCTACGGGTTGCCTATTTCTCGAAAAACCTTCAACAGCCAAATCATTCAACACCTATATTTTTGACAAAAAACATAACATTGCATTAACACTTAAGCCTTTTGGTTTTTCGCATAGCCCTTAGGCTTTGGACCCTTATTTTCCACTTGATATGGCAACTTGCTTATTCTAAAAACAACAAGTTTGTCTTTAAACTCGGCTAGATAAGCCAAAACAAGCCTTTTGCCCTTATCAGTTAAGGCATAAACTGGAATCGTAACACCTAACTGTAGCAATGCTTTTTTGCCGATTTCGGTTCGAAGCGATTTCGAAGCACTTGCACAAGCAATATCCGCCTTTGCTATGTGCTTCACATCCGCATCGTCCACACATGTGTTGCAGACAGAAAAGACCAAAACATCCAAACCACCATTAGCCTCAAATTTTCTGATTTCACTTATGGCTTTCGCTTGGAAGCCTGCAACACTCACGGCAACACGTTTAAAGCCTAAATCAAAAGCTCGTTTAACACCTTCAACTTGGTCAATCCGTGCATTAGCCTTATCTAAAACAACTCCACCATCTGCTTCAATACGTTCAATAACCTCTTTGATGGGCGAAGTTCTGATTATGCCAGTTAAACGAGCGCCGATTGATTGCGCAAGCTCGCCATTGGGTGTTATAACTGTGCCAGCTCCCTCACAAACAACAACCGCACAGTCAATGAGCTCCTTCTCAAGCCAGACATGCATCATTTCAGAAGCGCCATAAGCCACAATCGGTTCAGCGTCAAAATCGCGATTTGCACAACAGAAGCCAAAACCAGCAATCTTCATTTCCACAGTTTTCCGGACAGCTTCAACATCAATCTTTTTGGTTCCATACAAAGCCTCATGCAGTGGGCAATACTCAACCGTAGGCTCAGTTAAAATCTCTACGCCCGTTTCTGAAATTCGAACGTGGGCTCCACAGCAATAGACTTCATGTTCACCCTTAACACGCATAGCCTAAACTCTCGCATAAAAGATAAGCCAACGAAGCAAATTGAACTATTTTTGCTGTTCCTTGTTGACCATTTCGTTAATTTGCTGCTCCATCATATGCCCACGACAATAGACTAAGACTTTCTTGATGCCAGCAACCTTCATAGCCTCATTCTTAACATCCATGGCTAACTTGAAAGCAATGGGACAGAAGGGACTGGAAGGGATAAAGTCGACCTTAACCACGCCCGGCTCTTCCTCTTTAACATTGGTAATCATTTGCATCTCAGCGAAACTCAAGCCGGTCTCAGGGTCAACAACCTTGCCAACAGCTTCCCTCACTTTGTCTTCTAGTTCCGTCAAATCCTTTACACATCCACTTTTCTTCCACGAATAAGCGCAGATGCAACATATAAACTATTACCATAATGCTACAAATCTTGCTTATTTTTCTTAAGATGCATGCGCCAACTCAAAGCCATCGTTTTAGGATGCGAAGCCTTCACCTCATCAAGCCTTGAAACAGCAGCGTTATGTGGTGCCTTCAAAACAGTTTCAGGCGTTGTGTATGCTTCTTCGCAGATTTTTCGCATAGCCTCAGCGAAACGGTCAAGTTCCTCCTTCTCAAAGGTTTCCGTGGGCTCAATCATCAACGCCTCATCAACGATAAGTGGAAAATAAATCGTTGGTGAATGTAATCCATAATCGAGCAAGCGTTTAGCAACGTTTAAGGCTGAAACGCCCGTTTCATTTTTTAGAGACTTAGCGCTGAAAACACACTCGTGTTTTCTTGGTTTTTCGCTGTTGTATGGAAGCGCCAAACCCCTAATCCTTCTAAGCTTCTTCATTAGGTAGTTAGCATTCAAAACAGAAACTTCAGCCGCTTCCTTTAATCCGTCAAAGCCCAAACTTAAAATGTAAGCGTAAGCCTTCAACAAAACCGCAGTGTTTCCATAAAAACTTCGAATTTTTCCAATACTATGCGGCTTATCATAGTTTAAGCGGTAACATGCACCATCAAAGAGTATGCGGGGAACAGGCAAAAACTTGGCTAATTCTTCAGAAACGCCAACTGGTCCGGCTCCAGGACCACCCCCACCATGAGGAGTGCTAAAAGTTTTGTGGATGTTTATGTGGACTATGTCGAAACCCATGTCGCCTGGTCGAGCCTTACCCAATATAGGATTTAAATTTGCACCGTCATAATAGAGTAATCCGCCAGCCTCATGAACAATCCTTGCTATTTCATCAATGTTCTTCTCGAAAATGCCCAAAGTGTTTGGATTGGTAAGCATTAACCCGGCTGTTCGTTCAGAAACAGCAGCCTTCAAAGCCCCCAAACTAACACAGCCTTCATCATCAGATGGAACAACCACAACGTTGAATCCAGCCATGGCTGCGCTTGCGGGATTTGTGCCATGGGCTGAATCTGGAACAATGACCTCGCTTCGCCTTTCACCTTCCCCGTTAAACTTATGATACGCTCTCATCAGCAAAGTTCCCAAAAACTCGCCGTGGGCACCAGCAGCAGGATGCAAACAAACCTCACAAGTGCCCGTTATCTCAGCAAGCCAACGCTCAAGCCTATAAAGAATTCCAAGGATGCCTTGCACAGTGCTTTCATCTTGATAAGGGTGAAGCATGCTCATGGTTGGCATACTCGCGAGCTGTTCGTTTATTTTGGGGTTATACTTCATTGTGCAGCTTCCAAGCGGATACAAGCCAGAGTCAACCCCGTAGTTCATTTCTGACAAACGCATAAAATGGCGGGCAACTTCAACCTCTGAAAGCTCCGGAAGCCTAAACTGACTTGTGCGTCGCATGTTATTTGGTATGAGGGTGTTCAAAATTCCAACAGCATTTTTAACTTCTTCTTCCACTTTGGGTAGAACGTGTCCTCTCCGCCCATTCCTTCCAAGGTTAAAAATTACTGGCTCATTCCAGTTTGCTTGCTTAAACATTCCATTTTCACCTTCCAGCAAGAACTTCTTTTAAAACCTCTGCCAAACGTTCAATTTCCTCCTTGGAATGAACCTCGGTTACACAGTAGATGGCTGTTTCACCTAGCTCTGGAAACTCTTTTGAAATGTCTTTGCCGCCATGAATTTTATGCTGCAAAAGTTTTTTGTGAACCTTTTTAACGCTTAATCCAGCCCGGTCAAAATTAACTGTGAACTCTTTGAAGTGAGCAGATTTGAAAATTGGTGCCTTTACGCCGTCTATTTCTGAAAGCAAATGCATGGCATAATTAGCCTTATACATTGCTGTTTCACCAAGTTCCCGTAGACCTTGAGGGCCGAGCAAAGCCATGTAAACGGCAGAAGCAACAGCGCATAAGGCTTCATTGGAACAAATGTTAGATGTTGCCTTCTCACGTCTAATATGCTGCTCTCGTGTCTGCAAAGCCATGCAAAAACCTTGCCTACTACCATCTATGGTTGTTGTTAATCCAATTATGCGACCTGGCATCTGCCTAATCAAATTCATATCGCCACGACAGGCGAAGATTCCCAAATGCGGGCCGCCAAAATTCATAGAATTTCCCAACGGTTGGGCTTCTCCAATCACAATGTCCGCGCAATATTCGCCAGGCGGTTTTAAAATTCCCAACGAAGTCGGGTCAACGCCCACTATGAAAAGTGCGCCGTGCGCATGCGCCTCTTTACTGATTTCGTCAACCTGCGTTTCAATAAAGCCTAAATAGGATGGGTTTTCGATGTAGACAGCTGTTGTCTTGTCAGAAATTTTATTTTTTAAATCTTCAAGGTTTATTTGTCCATTTTCTCTTTCATAGGCTACTTGTTCAATCATTATTCCAGGAGGCTCAGCATAAACATGCAATGTTGCAGCCCTTTCTGGATGAATAATTTTGGGAATTAAAATCTCTCTTCGCCCCGTTATGCGGGCTGCCATGCGGACGGCTTCGCCTAAAGCTGAAGCCCAATCATACATGGAACAGTTGGCAACATCCATGCCTGTTAACTCGCAAATCATGCTCTGATACTCGAAAAGGGCTTGAAGCATGCCCTGCGAAATTTCAGGCTGATAAGGTGTGTAGGCTGTAAGGAATTCGCTGCGTTGCACAATTTCCTTCACGACTGCTGGCACATAATGAGGCCAGCATCCAGCGCCTAAAAACACCGGCATGTCGTTATATGTCTTATTTTTTGAAAGTAAAGTTTCAACGTGCCTCTTAACTTCAAACTCCGACAAAGCCTCTGGAATATTCAAAGGTTTTTTTAAACGGTATTTTTCAGGAATATCTGCATACAGTTCATCAATGCTTTTTATGCCTATTTCCTGCATCATTTCTTTTTTGATTTCTGGTTGGGAATTCGGTATGTAGGGATGATTATGTCTGTCCAAGGGTTTTCACCGCTGAGAATTTAACACTAGATTACAATGGCTTCTTTAAGCTTTTTCAAATAACTTTAACTATTAAAGTTAATATTGTATCCCTTTCGTTGTAACCATTTCCTTCGGATATTTAACGTCTACAATTTCATTTACAAATTCTGCCCGGTCTAAGAGTTCCTTCGGGGCGAATCTTCCTGTTAAGACAACATCGGTTTTCTTTGGAATTCTGTCAAGAAACTCCAGAACTTCTTTTACATCTAGAAGCTTGCAGTGTAAAGCCAAATTGATCTCATCTAAGACGAGCAGATGGGGCTTTTTCTCTTTCACAATTTTCTCAGCAAATCTTAAGGCCTTGTGAGCTAGTTTTTTGTCTTCTTCACCTAAATTGCTCAGTCCATGCCATCCTTTTCGGCCAAATTGATAAATTTCGTAGTAGGGTGCCAGCATCTGGCGAATCTTATATTCGCCAGTATTTTTCCACCATTTTAAGAACTGGATTACAATGACTTTTCGTTTATGTCCAATTGAACGCAGTGCCAAACCCAAAGCATTCGTAGTCTTTCCCGCTCCAGTTCCCGTATAAAGATAGATATGGCCCATTTGACTCCCTCGTTTTCCAATGTTTCTTTTTATGGTTGATTGACCTTATTATAAGTTTTAAGCATGTTTAACAGATGAAGTCTAGGCTGTTCTATAAAATAGAACATGATTTCATAATCTTTATATGGACTATCGCACTTATAATACAAAGTGCGTGTCGATACACACGGAGAAGGGAGACGTCCTAGTATGGGTGCTAAAAAGGCTATAATAGTTTTTGCTTTACTATTTACGATGCTTACATTACTTTTTATAATGGTCTCACCTGCCCTTGCGCATCTTGGAACCCCTATAGACAGTGGCTGGGCTGCAGTACCACCAGTCATTAATGGAACTATGGCGGCCGGGGAGTGGTCAGCTGCAACAGTTCGTGATTTCATCCTTGAGATGAGAAGTCGTTCAGACGGTACCCTGAACAGAACTTTGAACGCGAGACTCTATGTTATGAACAGCTGGACGCAACTTTTCCTAGCAGTTCGGATTTTCAATGATGACTATGAAGCACAAGACGCAGGAGGTCGTTATAATGGCCTTTTTGTATTATTTGATGACAATCACGACGGCGTGTTAAGCGTGGGGGATAATGGTGAAGGAGTGACTACTTGGAAGTTCTCACCGTTCTACTCGGCTAATGATCTCTACTACGCTGGTGGTGGTTTCTGGGATTCAGATGTCGATGCTGGTATGACTAATGACGGTGCTTTAGCTTGGAACCACACTAATAAGGTCCAAGGGGCGATTGGGAACTGGACTTTTGAGATGATGATTCCACTTGTTGGCACAGACGGGCCTCTTTACGACTTCAAGATTACGACATTGCCTCAAACTGTCGGGTTTAAGATATGGTTCCAAGAACCCAAAAAGGGCCTAGACGGTGTTTACCCCGATGACCCAGCCATCACCAAGAACATAGATGAAATATCGAACGGTGCAACTTTTGGCGACTTGACCATTCATCCTCTTTACACCTTAACCATCATCACAACAACCGGGGGAACAACAAACCCCGCACCCGGACAGCATCAGTATCCATACAATACAGTTGTCAGTGTCACGGCAACGGCTAACCCTGAATACGTGTTTCATCATTGGGAGTTGGACGGTTTTAATGTTGGATCGACTAATCCTTACCCTGTAACCATGGATCAAAACCATACATTGAAAGCGGTGTTTTGGCCACTGTATACGCTGACAATAACCACAAACACGGGTGGTACAACCAATCCTGTCCCAGGGTTGCATAAGTATCTAAATGGAACTGTAGTGAGCGTAACAGCCATCCCAGACCCTAGTTATATCTTACACCATTGGGAATTGGACACTGTTAATGTTGGATCAGTTAATCCTTACTTGGTAACTATGAATCAAAACCACACGCTAAAAGCAGTGTTCTACGAACCACTTTCAGTAACAATAGCGCCTCTCTCTGCTTCAGTCTATGTGGGACAACCAGTAATCTTTACGTCTAGTATTAGTGGAGGGGTACCGCCATATGGCTATAAATGGTTCTTGAATGGTAATCCAGTTTCAAGTGCAACCACTTGGACGTTTACTCCAACATCACCTGGTATATACTATGTATATCTCAATGTCACAGATGGATATAGCAACATTAAACAGTCTGCAACTGCAAAGGTAACGGTGACAACACCTCCAACAGTTGGAGGATACTCAGTTTCACTATCGAAGCAAATGCCAGCTATTCAAGTATCAGGATACACTGCAATCATTATACTCTTTGGAGCGGTACTAAGCCTAATAAAGCGCAACAGAAGATAGTCACCATTTTAGTTTTATGTATTTTATCTTGTCATTATTGGGGCAGGGGTTTTTCTGGAAAGAAGATTTTAATAGGATTAGGCTCCTATGTTTTCCTTGGAGAATCAACAGATGAAATATGACTATGAAGAACTGCTGAAGAGGGCGCGTTCCCAAATTCCGGAAGTTTCTTCGAAGCATGAAAGGCGAGAACTGCCTAGGCTACATCATTCAGTTATTGGTATGCGTACAATAATCTACAATTTCAAGGAAATTGCCGACGCCTTAAACCGCGACCCGCAGCATCTATTAAAGTATTTAACGCGTGAAATGGCCACGGCAGCAACCATGCAAGAATCGAGGGTTATTTTTCAAGGAAAATTTTCATCAGAAACTTTAGGAAGACTCATACAGAGGTATATGGAAAACTTTGTTGTATGTCCAGTTTGCAAGCTTCCGGACACAAAGATTGTAAAGGAGAAACGCCTATCATTTCTAATATGCGAGGCGTGTGGAGCAAAATCCTCCGTGCCGCAACTCTAACATGAGTGTCTAAAAATTGGAAGTCTACATGAACCTTAAAAAAATTGGAAACAACGTGCTTTTAGCCATATGTGACACTGAAATCCTTGGCAAAACCCTACGGGAAGGCAAAATAGTTTTCAATGTAAAAGAAGAGTTCTACAAAGGCGCAAGAGTAGCTATTGAAGAAGCCGTAGACATGATTACAAACTCCACGATAGTGAACATGGTAGGCAAAAACATTGTTCAAAAAGCAATAGAAAAGGGGTATGTGCACCCGGAAGCAGTATTAAACATAGAAGGCGTACCGCACGCTCAAATAGTGAAAATCTGATGCTGAAACATGCAGAGGAATAAGCATACTTTTAAAGAAGATATACTTCTTTTAAAGAGACACATTTGAGGTGCTTAATTGGGTAAAAAGAAGGTGCTAAGCGAAGGAGAATTAAGCGAGATGGTGCTTCCATCCGCAAATGATGTTTTAGGCGTAGCTGTTAAACTGCTTGGTTTTGATCGTGTTCTAGTTAAGTGTCAAGATGGACATGAACGTTTATGCCGCATACGCGGTAAGATGAAACGGCGGGTTTGGATACGTCAAGGAGACATTGTCGTTGTTTCTCCTTGGGATTTTCAATTTGACAAGCGTGGCGATTTGATTTGGCGTTATACAAAAGCCCAAGCGGAGATGCTCCGCAAAAAAGGCTACTTAACAATCTAAATTATATTTATGAATGGAGAAACGCTTGTGTCTTTTCGGAAGCATGTTGACAAAAAACTTTACAAAAAGGAAAAAGAATACGAAACTGAACAGTTGATGAAGGAAAAGCGAAGCGAAGAATATGAGGCTTTAGAAGAGGTTTTCGACCGCTCAACCCTCATGATAATCTACGATTTTTTGAACAAAGGCGCAATAAACGAGATTCACGGCGTTGTTAAGGCTGGAAAAGAATCACGGGTTTACTGGGGAAAAGACAAACAAGGAAACGAGTTGGCAATTAAAATTTATTTGACTCTTTCAGCAGAGTTCCGAAAGGGCATGATTAAGTATATTGAAGGCGACCCGAGATTCAAGGGCGTAAGACGCGACACACGCTCGCTAATCTTTGCATGGGCTCAAAAAGAATTCAAAAACTTAGAACAAGCAACAGTCGCAAAAGTGAGAGTGCCAAAACCCATAGCCGTGAAAAATAACGTGCTTATAATGGAGTTCATCGGTAAAAACGGCGTGAGTGCTCCATCGATGAAGGAGCAGGTGCCAAAAAATCCTGAAAAGATCTACGAAACCCTCCTGACCTATTTGAGGAGGCTTTACATTAAGGCTGAGCTCGTCCACGGAGACGTGAGCGAATACAATGTCATGATTTGGAAGGGCCGCCCAATACTCTTCGATATATCACAGGCTGTTCCGCTTTCGCATCCTATGGCGGGTTTCCTTTTGCATAGAGATTTAATAAACGTGAATAGATTTTTTAGCAGGTTAGGCGTTAATGTTCCACCAGTTGAAGAATGCTATAAGAAGGTTACAGGTCATGGCAAGGGCTAGCACATTTCTAAGAATCCCAAAAGAGCGTGTAGGAGTTTTAATAGGGCCCGAAGGAAAAACCAAGAAGAGCATCGAAGAAAAGCTTTCGGTAGAACTCCAAATAGACAGCGAAACAGGTGGCGTTACAGTTATGCTGGCTGAAAAAGCCGAAGACCCGTCTTTACTTTTTAGGGTAAAAGATGTCGTAACAGCCATTGGAAGAGGCTTTTCTCCAGAGCATGCTTTCCGCTTAATCCGTGATGAAGAAGCTATGCTAGATGTTATTGATTTGCGTCTTATTTTTGGAAAGTCTGAATCCGATGTTAGACGCGTTAAAGGGCGAATAATTGGAATGAATGGCAAAACCCGCAGAATAATCGAGGAATTAACCGACACAAACATGTGCGTCTATGGACACACGGTCAGTATTATTGGAAACATTGAACAAGCGCAGGCAGCGAGAGAGGCCATCCAAATGTTGATTAACGGAAGCCTGCACAGCACCGTTTATCGTTTTCTCCACAGAAAACGAAGAGAACTCAAAAAGAAGATGCTGGAACTTTGGGAAAAACCTCCAGAAGAAAAATAGAAAATATGCCCATATTCGAGGAAATAAATGAAAAGATAAAAAGGGCAAGAGAAGCTCTCAAGTCAATTGACTATGTTACAGAGAATGTTTCGGCACAAGAATTCCACGATTATATGACTGGCGAAATATTCTCCGAGGACACAACCACATTGCAAGATGTTCTGGGCAACGAGTTTCTGATGGTACATGAACTATCAGAGATGAGCGAGCTGAAAAAGATGGGAAGAATAATTGACAAGCGAGTAATTGTAGATTCACCTAAAACTGTAATTTACGAAGCTCATTTGAAAGCTATGGAATTGGAGCTTGAATATGCCCTGTTTAAGAAGGATTATTTTTGGATTAAAGTTCGATTGAAACACCATAAGGAGTCCGTCTTAGAAGATGACCCAAACCTTCCTGAATCGCTAAGGCCCAGAGGCGAGGAAATACTCCATAAATTCAATAACTTGGTGAAAAATCGTAATATATGGCCAACATAGCTGTATACAAAAGCATCAACGAAAATCCAATTTTTCGTTTCGTTCGCAGGATGCAATTGATAAGAATCGATTTTCAACAATTTTACTAAGCGGCGGGCTCTCCGCACTCAAGATCCCAATCATTTTGGGTTCAGCGGGGTCAGAGTCGTCATCGCCCACCATGCAAAATTAATGTAGGCTTAAATAAAAAGTTATAGCCTTCGTGAAGTATTGAAAATTATGCTAAAACACATTCACATTGTTCCATTGGCTGCGGAAAGCTTCGGCGTAAGGTCCATGTGCACTCATGTTGAAACTCCAGATGTTGAAATCCTTTTGGATGCTGGAGTTTCGCTTTGTCCAAACCGCTTCGGTTTGCCTCCACATCCGATGGAATTTAAAGCTATAGAAGAATCTCGCAGAAAAATTGCCGCAGCCGCTGAAAAAGCCGAAATTGTAACATTGAGCCATTACCACTTCGACCATCATACGCCTTCTTATGAAGATTGGCTATGCAATTGGACAGCAGCAACGGAAACCGCAAGGCAAATCTACGATGGAAAAACTGTTTTGATAAAAAATCCGACGGATAAAATCAATTACAGCCAGAGGCGCAGAGGATGGATATTTCAGAAAACTGGCGGAAAATACGCAGAAAAACTTGAAGTCGCAGACGGAAAAACCTTCAATTTCGGAAAAGCTACAAAAGTCAGATTTTCAGAACCTGTCTTCCATGGACCTGAAAACTCAGCTCTAGGCTGGGTTTTAATGAACACTATTGAATATCAAAATGAAAAATTCATGTTTGCACCAGACGTCCAAGGCCCCATGTCAACCCAGACGCTCGGAATAATCAGGAGGGAAAAGCCTCAACTAATAATGATAGGTGGACCGCCATCATACTTAGCTAGATTCAGGGTTGACCGGGAGCAAGTTCAAATTGGATTAAAGAATTTGGAAAAAGTTGTTGAGACTGTGCCATGCACCATCTTGGAGCACCACATTTTAAGGGACGAAAACTGGCGAGAAAAAACAAAAAATGTTTTCGACAAAGCCAACAAGGCTGGATATGAAATCTTAACCGCAGCCGAATTCTTAGGTAAACAAAACGCTTTCTTGGAAGCTGCGAGAAAAAGGCTTTTTGTTGAAAATCCTCCATCAAAAGAGTTTGAAAAATGGATGCGAGAAAGCATTAATATGAAAAAGCATGTCAAGCCTCCAATCTAGTTTCTAATTAGCTTTCGTAGCTTAGCTAGGTCCTCAGATAAGCGTTCGTAACGTATTCCATAAAATGACACCGTAAGCCCTTTCTTTTTAAGCATAGACCTTAACTCCTCTATAAGAATCCCAGAATCGGTTATACCACAGCTTGGGCTTCCATCAACGCCTATAATGATTCTCGCTTTTATTTTGCCCTTCGAGTATTCTTGAATTTGTTCAACAGTTTCTTCCGCGATTTTCTTACAATGATTTCTAAACATTGCCTCATCATATTGGTTTTTGGTTTGACTTTTCCTTAATATGCCAGCATACGTTAATTCGGGACACGGCATCTGAATAATGCCCATATCATTAAGTATCAAAAATTCCACAATTTCAGCTATTGCGCTTGATCTTTCCGCTAGACCAAAAACGCGGGAATTTTGATTTAAAATGCAATGTGCAACGATGGCAATTTTTCTACTTCTTTTATCTTTTAACATGTTGTTTGCATCCGTCTTGCAGAAAAAGCATCAGTTAGCGCTTCACTCTAACAATTTATCATTGATTACTTTTCTCTGGTCTTCCCTTATTTGCTCAATCATGTTTTCAACAATATCCTTATTTGTTGTTAGTCTACCGATAACGTGGTGACTTCCTTTAGTAATTGAAGCTATGGCTTCTGTTACGAAAAAGCCGTAGGTTTCGCGACCATACATGTGAGGATTAGTGTTTATAACTATAGTATGTATTCCTTCCCTTTTAACAAGCCTTGAAACGGACATCACATCCTTCACCGACAAGTCTTCATACTCTCTAACAATCACCCGAACTTCCTCTATTTGCCGAACCTCGCCAGTTTCAAGACTCCGTTTCAAGGGAACATTTGCGCCTCCATCAGTTATAACCACCATAACAGGCACAGTTGAGGGATCTCTCCTTTTTGCTTCCTTCAAAACTTCCCAGGTTTTCAACATTCCAGTAGCCAGCGGAGTATACCCACTTACGCGCAAATTTACAAGTTTATTTGCCACAACTCTCAGATTTGTTGTGGGATGCTGAACAGCTTCAGCACGCAAACCTTTCAAAGCCACTATTCCCACACGGTCTCTTGAGCGGTAGGCGTCGCTGTGTAGTTTAAGCAATGCTTCTTTCACAGCTTCGAGATTGAGAAGCATAGAACCGCTTAAATCGATTAAAAAAATCATTGTTAAAGGGGCTTTATACGTTCTTAATTTTTCCCGAACATCTTCAAGACAAATTTTTAACGCAGTCTTTAAGGGTTTTTGGCGATTTTTTTGTTTTCGAGCTGCTTCGCGGATAGTTGCAGGAAGGTGAATATCTGTGGGTTTTCCATGTGGGATTCTCCATCCATAGGGCTTACCCTTATGAAGAGTTGTTATAGCTTGTGCATGTTTCCCAGCATAAACTCCTTGCCTTCTAGTCTTTATTTTTCCCATCTTTAGAAAAAACTTGGAAGGAGAAACGACCTTTTTCTCTAAGCTGCTAACAATTGAGTGCCCTTTAGAAACTTCTGTGGATTGAGCGGCATCGCTAACAGTTGGAATTGCCTTTGCTCCAGTTTTTTTCTTTTCGATTTTTTCTTCGTAAGTTTCTCCTTGGAGCTTGTCGCCTCCAACTTGAAGCCCATCAGTAACGGGCGCATTTTTCGGGCTTTTCTTTAGCCTCTTTGCAACTCCCCAAACTCCTCCAGTAAACCTCCCTAAAAGGAACATAAACCTGAGCCTTATTCTCTGAATCTTTTTAAAGCGGGTTTCTTTTTCTGTTTTTTCTTCTTCTTTTTTCGTAGCGTCTTTTTTAACCCAGAAAACAGCTCTACCTTTCAGAAATTTCCTTTTTTCAACCTCTTTTTTGGTCGTTTCTCCAGTTTTTTCAAAATGAAAAACCTTCTTTACTGATTCCGTGAAAACTTCTTTGATTTCTTGAGGAGCCGCTGGTTCCAGAAAGCCGCCTTCCCTTGTTCTATGGCTTAAGGCAAGTTCTGCTGCAACCAAAATATCGTTTAAAGCTACTTCCGTTCGGTTTTCAAAAGCCGCAAGCGCTAAGGCTGCCTTTGCAATAACTATGTCTGGACGCAAACCGTCGACTTTTAAGTCTAAACATGCCTGAGAAATGCCTTCCAAGAGGTTTTCTGGGATAACTACCTCTTTTAAGACGTTTCTTGCCTTTCCTATTCTGTCGCGTAATTCCTTTTGTAGAGGCAAATATTTCTCATAGAATTTTTCAGGGTCAGCTTCAAACTCCATGTTTCTTTTAACGATTTCAATTCTGTCTTTCACGGAAGTTATTCTCTCAACAGTGACCGATAGTGAGAAACGATCAAGAAGTTGTGGTCTTAACTCTCCCTCTTCAGGGTTCATTGTTCCAATAAATATGAAACGTGAAGGATGGCTTACAGATATTCCCTCTCTTTCAACAATATTCCACCCAGTAGCCGCAGCGTCTAGTAAATCATCTGCGATGTGGTCTGGCAGCAAATTAACCTCATCTACATATAGAATATTCTGATTCGCCTCAGCTAGGATTCCTGGTTCTAATGCTTCTATTCCATGCTTTATCGCTTTTTCCACGTCTAAACTTCCAAGTACTCTGTCTTCTGTGGCGCCTAATGGTAAGTCAACAACAACCATTTTCCTTTCTTCAGCAGGAAGTTTTTCTTCTCTCTTGTAGGTTTCACTGCATTTAGGGCACATGTTTGATGGGTCGTATGGACTGCAGTTGAAGGGGCAATCTTTAACGACTGCTATTTCTGGAAGAATGTCGGCTAAAGCTCTGACGATTGTACTTTTTCCCGAGCCCTTTTGCCCCTTTATGAGTAAGCCGCCGACTTTTGGATTTATCGCATTTATCAAAATAGCTAGTTTGAGCTTGTCTAAACCTACGATTCCGGAGAAGGGAAAAACTAGTCTTTTTCTTTGCATTCAGTCAATGACTCCATTCAATAATTAGTAAAAAGTAAGCTTTAACCTATTAGTTTTTAGTTAGGGGTGGAGGGCCGAGGCCGGGATTTGAACCCGGGCGCTAGGCTCCACAGGCCTATAGGCTACCAAGCTACCTCACCTCGGCCACTTCTATTTTGTTCCAGCTACTCTTGAGAATATCTATCGTATTTATTTGCGTTTTCTAAGAATGCCCTACTTATTTTTCTCTCTTTTCCTTCTTGAAAAGTCAATTTTGCGGGGGTTAAGCCTTTAATAGAAAAGCTGCAATTCTACAAGACAAAAAGGCTGAATCAAATTGGGACAATCGAAGAAAAACAGCCAACTTGCACTTTTAGGAGCTGCTCATTCATTCAATCATTCTTTGTTTGTTATCGCACCGCCATTGCTGACGATGATCATGGCAAGTTTGGGTGTTTCAAAAACTGAAATAGGCTTAGTGTCGATGATTGCATCTTTTATATATGGCGCTGGTGCGCTTGTGGGCGGGCCTTTGGGTGATAAAATTGGAGAGGCAAAAACAATCACCATATGCCTTGCCTTTTCAGGGCTCTCCACATTCATTATGCTTGCTGCTGGATTGACAAGCAGCATTTACGTTTATGCTTTAGCGTTGATTTTAATGGCTGTATGGGCAAGCCTATATCACCCGACAGCAAATTCGCTGATCTCAAAAGCTTTTAAAGGCAAAGTTTCTGAAGCCATGGGCTTGCACGGCGTAGGCGGAACATTAGGCACTGTGTTAACTCCCACAATAGCATGGTTTATTGGCGCAACCTTCGGATGGCCTTGGGCTTTCGTTACCTTCGGCGCATTATGCGTGCTACTCGCTTTGTTCTTCGTTAAGAATTTTGGTAAAAGCGAAAACAGAAACACCAGTGGAGGGACAATAATTGACGCTTTGAAGATCCGTGAACTCTGGATACTTTTAATCTTCAACGTGGCAATAGGGCTTTTCATGAAAGGTGTAGAGTTATATTTTCCAACTTATCTCCAAGACAATAAGCTGATTGGTTTTGGTCTTACCAAGGAAGAGCGTGGCATGTGGGCTTCTATAGCTTTTACTTTGGTTTTAGCTGTTGGCGTACCTGCCCAGTGGATTGGCGGAAAAGCCGCCGATAAGATTGGCTCCAAAAAGGTTTTGATAGCCACTTCGACAGGTGTTTGCATAAGCCTTCTTTCTCTTCTACTTTTTCCAGTCGGCATTATTGGAATAGCCCTATTCATCGTCTTGTATGGTTTATCTTTCTATGCACATCAACCTGCATTAAACTCCCTGACCGGCTTCTGTTGTCCACAAAACCAGCGTGGAGCAGTTTACGGCATATTCTTCTTCACATCCTTTGGCATAGGCTCCCTTTCGCAGTCCATAGCAGGATACATAGCTGACAATTACGGTGGTTTAGACACAGCATTCTACATGTTAACAGCTTTCGCCTTAGCTGCTTTGCTTCTGTCTTTTAAACTTCCAGAAAAAAGAGAAAGCAAGTGATCTTTTAACCGAACATCAACGAAGCTTATAAATACATAAATTCATTAGCCAATTTTTTGCTATCAGCGACAAAATCACAGCAGAAGACATGGCGAGATAATGTTAAAGCAGAAATGGAAACTCGGAGAATATTAAAACCTCTCAAATGTAGCAAATGCAGCAAAGATCACATTATCTCTGGGCACGAAAAATGAGCGAATGTACCGATTTTACAAGCAAAATTTAAAAACTGTCATAAGGCATGCAGCGTAAAAGCATGAAAAGTTAAATCCAATCATAGCAGGTAAGATGTCATTGACAGATGAAATACGAACTTTTCCGTTTTCCCCGCAACCGAAGACGAAGATAGTAGAGTGGATGAAAAATAACACCTAAATTGAGCTAGTCCTAGGTTGGAGTGCATTTAGCCAAAAAAGTAGTTAATGATGCCGTGGAGGATCTTTGCATGTACTTCTCTTTTCAATCGTAGCTTTGACGAACGAGATTTCCATGCTGGAAGCCCTTTAATTGGAAGGTCACCTATTCTAATTATTCCAACTGCTTTCTTATTGTAATGATTTGCTAATGCATATAGCACCGAAAGCTCCATGTCAACCGATAGAACACCTTGTTTCTGTAAGTTTGTTAAGAGAAGCTTCGTCTCCGAAAGAAAGAACGGCACTGTTGCGTGAACTCAGCTATGGACTTTTACTCCGAGCTTTCCAACTGTCTTTCTAATTTCGCTTTTTAGTTCTCTCTCTAGCTGACGGTCGGCATTTGCTGGGGCTTTAGGCGGCAAAAATATTTCTAGCACTTTATCGAGTCTGATGCATGAAGGCGGTATATTAATGTCTGCACTTTTTACATGTTCGCCTATTCCACCGCCTGTTCCAACAAATATTATTTCTTCTACGCTTCTGCAATGGCATAGAATATAGCTCGAATCTGCAAAATTCGATGCACCCATACCTCCCTCGGAAAACAGAACTTGCCTGTTACCCTTTGAAACTAAGAAACTATTGCCAACCTTATCAAAAATCAATCCTGAAAGTCCTCAAAAAAATCCTCAACCTTAAGAGGCGTTATCACTATCCTCGCGGGTATAGATTCTGGTTTAAGACCAAACACATTTTGTGCAGCCCACTTAAGCGTCTCGCTTCCTAACTCTCCATAAGCCATTCTAGTGTTCACCAATTACCTGGATGATGACTGTTCTTCTTCTTGGGTGCACGTCTGTTTCCACAAAGACCAGCGATTGCCATGTTCCAAACTCCACGCGTCCATCAATTACTGGCATGGTTTTGTCTGGCGGCATGAGCACAGACCTGAGATGGGCGTGGGCGTTAGAAGGATGTGTATATGCACCGTGTTTTGGGATTATTTCTTCAAGGAAAGCCTTAATGTCGTTTAACAGGCCGTATTCGCTTTCTGTTAAAATGAGGATACCTGTCGCATGAGGAGCGAATACATGGACTAAACCGTTTTTTATGCCTGATTGAGAAACTGTTTCTTGAACTTTATCTGTTAGGTCTATGAAGTCTATTTCGCCTTTTGTGGAGAAGCTGTAGCTTGTGTTAAAAACTTTAAAGCCTGACATAGGCTTTCACTCCAACACTTTAGTCAATATAATTTCATCTATGTACTTGCCTTCTTTGAAATGTTTTTTCGGAATAGTGCCAGTCTGCACAAACCCAACTTTCTCGTAAACATGAATCGCGGGTTTGTTGGTTGCAAAAGCTGAAAGCGTCAAAACCTTCAAACCCATTTTTTGAGCTTGTTCAACCAAAGTCTTCATAATCTCTGTTCCAATGCCCAAATCCCTGAAACCGTTTCTAATGGCTATGCCTATTACGCCAACATGTTTCTCATAACCGCCTCGTTTACTAATTTCGGAAACTGCAACAACTTTTCCATCTACTTCGGCAACCAAGTAAAACATCTCATCCTTTTCTAAGCGGCTAAGCACCTTAGACAAGAAGTCAATTTCCTCCTCCTTCGAAACCCTCTCAGTTCTGAGAATGTCCGCACCTTCATCCACAAGCGAATTAATAATCTCCAGAAAATCGTCCAAGTCCTCCCACTTTGGCGTCCTCAAAACAACTTTACGCCCGTCCTTAGCAAAGAAGCTCCGAACAATTTTTCCAGACTTCATAACTACTACTACGCCCTAAACACTTTAATACTTTTATAACTTCCAGCCCTACACCAGCCTAAAACACGGAACTGCGTTGATGCTTTTGTATACGGCAACCTAAGGCGTGATTGCTGGAAAGCGATGGTGAAACATATTTTTGCCAAGTAATACCAATATCACCAGAATCACCAGAAAGTAAAAACTCAACTTAAACAAGTCAGAAATATTAACCATTTAGCCTACATAGACAGAACAACTTCACACAGTCATAGAAAATAAGCCAGAAAAACAGCCATTCATAAACATCAATTTTCACGCCCAAACTTGGTGAGAACTCTTTCAAGGGCTAAAGCAAACGATAAACCGTATACAAAAGCATCAACAAAAGCCACAAAAACCTATCCTTCCACTAAGGACATTGTCTGACAAAACAAAAACTCACACACAAGACAAATCTATACGGAGCCTAAAATTTAGCAACTGAAACCCTTAACTAACCAAACATTCGAAACAAAGTTCAACCTATATATAAGGGGGTCTAGTCACCGCAGAGCAACAAAGGCAAATCATCAAAAACATTTCCAGAGTTGCGATAACAAAAACTGAGAAAACGTTCAAAAGTTCGAAGGATTTTCGAAAGCAGAAGCCTTTACCTTCGTATGGAGATTTTCGAGGGTTTTTATATGAGGCCCCAGTGAAGTCCATGCCTTGGGTTAATCGGCAAAACATAAAAGCCGAAACTGAGCTTTTTTCCTAATTTTAAGCTTGAATTAAGCCTTAAGATTTTGAGCCTTAGGGAGAGGAATGCTGGAAATTTTAAGTGGGGTTAAGTTCGAATGAAAACAAACTAAAATAATGAAGAATACAATGAAAGAAGATATACGCGAGGTTAGAATTGGAAAAAAGGCACATCGAAATTTTTTCAGAATTAACGTATGTTATTGGTTTTTGCATATTGTCAATTTTGAAATAACCTCTATAATAATTCACGGCTATGAGTTTTGATTGAGGATATACAGAAGGCACAATTCAAGGTGTCATGTTTGCTCTTCGACCCTTTTGGAAACGATGTCGAGATGCTTGAAAGAAATGTTAATGGTAGAAAGGTTAGGATAAAGTGGGATTGGGGAAATTTTAAAAGCACCGAACGCTTTCCGGTTGATGACAATCTCATAAACTGGGTTATCGGGCAGGAACAAGCCCTAAAAGAGTGCTTTTTATGCCTTGACGAGTGGGTGTACAAGCTAAATTGGCTTGAAAAAACAAAATGGTACGAGAATTGGAGCAGCCCAGATAAGCCCAAAACATCACCCAAAACGGCGATAAGCCCAGGACCATATCTTTTGCTTCTGGGAGACCCGGGAACTGGCAAATCATTAATCGGCAGAGCCCTAGCCGAAAAACTCACCCAAATTTACAAGGAGAACGGCTTAAAACTCTTCGATGCCTTATGCTGGAGAAACACAGCGTTGCCAAGCCAACCTAAAATCTCAATTCATAATGCCGGTGAAGGAAAAAAAATTCAGCAAAAGGAACAGTTTAAAGAACTTAAAAGAAAATTCGTTACAAAGATAGGCCTCAAAGCCTTACAAGCCTTTCTTTTGCTAATCGGTCTATTTCTAATATCTTTAGGTTTTTACTTCATGTATCAGACTTGGCAAACTTGGGAAGCAAACTCCATGTTTTTAGGAGAACCCCTCCAAGACTACTACAATCACAACTTCTTAGACTATCTTATCGGAAAATTCGTTACTTTAGTACCCTTAACCTTCATTCCAGGAGGAAGCCTAATCTTCTTCGGCGTTTTCATCTGGTGGTTCTCTAAACTTGGCGGTTTAGGAAACTTAAAAGGCATCGGCGGCGCCCAGCAAACAGATGTACCAAAACTAGTAGTTGACAACAGTTCTGGACACACGCCTTTCGTAGACGCAACCGGACATGGAAGCGCTCAACTTTTCGGTTCAATAGCTTGGGACCCATATCAGACCGGCGGCTTAGGCACTCCAGAACACCAAAGGGTTAGCGCCGGAGACGCTCACAGAGCATCATTGGGAATCTTGTACATTGATGAGATAAAGAATCTTGACCCGGACGAGGCTGTGACGCTTTTAACAGTGCTTGAAGACGGACAATTGCCTATTACTTTGAGGGGCAAGTGGCACGGCGGAGACACAGCTGCCATGGCTGTCTCAACAGAGCCAGCGCCAGCCATAACATTCCTTGTAGGTGCTGGAAACTTTGACAGCATAGGCCAAATTCACCCAGCCTTAATGGACCGCATTTACGGTTATGGTAAAGTTGTTAGAATGAATAATGACATGCCTAACACTGTGGAAAACAGGCGTAAATATGTGCAGTTCATAGGTCAAGAAGTTAAACGTTTCAACCTTGTCCCCTTCAATAGAAAAGCATGCGAAGAAATAGTGGAAGAGGGCAGACGGAGAAGCGACAAAAAAGATGCTTTAACAACGAAGTTTAGACCGTTGATTTCGATTATTAAAACAGCCGCAATCCTCGCAATGAACGAAGGTTGCAAGGTTGTTGAGAAGAGGCATGTTCGAGAAGCCATAGAAAATCACTGCAAAACAATCCAAAGACAAATCCTGGAGCATGAAATTAGCGAGAGGGGTAAACTCTTGGAAATAACGCCAAAGGGCGTTAAGCTTGGACAAATTTATGGTTTGGCTGTTGTCCGTGATCCCTACAGTGGAGAAATGACTGGAAACGTCTTATGCGTAAACGCCCACATGTCCAAGAGAAGCGAACTTCCAAGAAACTACTCATTCAAAGGTTACTATAAAGTGACTGGTGTGGCCAAGGGTCAAAGCTTCATTTCAGACAGCATAGCCAAAGTTAGAAGCGTAATCCTACAAAAATATGGAATAGACATATCACAGGACTATTTGACGCACATTGATTTCGCCCAATCTTATGGTGTCGACGGCCCCTCAGCAGGCGTATCGATGACCATACTTTTATGCTCACTTATTGAGGGCAAACCGATAAAGCAGGATGTGGCTGTTACTGGAGAAATAAACCTAGGCGTTGGCGATTCTATTCAAATAACCGCTGTGGGCGGCGTCTATGAGAAGATTAAGGCTGCTGAGGCTTGGGGCTTCAAGAAAGTGGTTATTCCTCAAAAGAATTTTGAACATTCCATTGATGCTAGAGACTATAAAATAGAGGTTGTGCCAGCAGCCACTTTAGACGACTATTTGAAAGAATGCTTGGTTGAGAAGCCAACCCTTAAGGTTCCGATTCAAACTTATAAGCATAGAAAACTCTAAAACTTTCTAGGTTTAAAGAAAATCGATCGAGTTTAATTCTAAAAGCCTCTGGACTAGGAGAATCATTAATGGTTAGGGAAGTTGACAAGGCTGAAATTCGCCGATGGCGTAAAAGAGGTTTTTACAGCGAAAGCGCCCTTGTAAAACTTCTGACTAAAAATGGATACAACGCAGTGCGTGTTCCAGTCAGCAACCCAAGCCTCAACCCCTTGCCCGACGTTATTGCAAGAAAAGATTTACATGTTTACGCCTTTGAGGTTAAAAACGCTAGATATTACGCTTACTTTCCAAAACAGCAAATCGAAAAACTTTTCAGATTTCTACACGAATTTATTCCCATGGAAAAACAGTACAAACATGCTGTGCTTGGCGCACATTTGGGCAAGAGATGGGTTTTCAAAGAAATTAGCTGGAAGGATTGGGAAAAGAAAGTGGTCATGCCCAAACTCAGCAAGATGGGCAACATTAGCAAATGGTATAAAAAGGAAGGCGATGTCGTCAAGAAGGGCGAGCCTTTATTGGAAGTGACATCTGAAAACGTGCCCTGTAACTTAAAGGCGCCAGTTTCTGGTGTTCTCAAAAAAATTCTGGTGGAAGAAAGTGGTGACACACTCGCAAACACAGTTTTGGCACTCATTAGCAAAGTCCCTGAGAAAATCAGAATTTTAAAGCGGGACAGAGGAGATTTTGATTTGAAAAAGGGAAGCTAGCAACTATGAAAGCTGATAAAACAGTGGTCTTAGCCTCCGATCTATGCAAGACCTATGAAATAGGCGACGCTAAAGTTGAAGTCTTAAAAGGCGTTAACCTTAAAGTTGGGAAAGGTGAGTTTACTGTTATAAGTGGTCCTTCTGGTTCTGGAAAAACAACACTTTTAAACATTATTGGCAGCATCGATAAACCCACAAGTGGAAAGATTGTCGTTTTTGGAAATGATTTAAGCGTTAAAGATGAAGATTTTTTGGCAAGTTTCCGATGTAGCAAAGTTGGCTTCGTCTTCCAATCCTACAATCTTGTGTCTACGTTGACTGTGGCTGAAAATACCGCCTTTCCAATGGAATGGGCTCGAAAGCCAGAAAATTACATAAAAGAGCGGGTTGAGAAATTGTTGGAAATTGTTGGTGTACAGCATAGGGCAGAGCACTTTCCTTTTCAACTCAG
>CAZNJT010000003.1:0-39406 GCA_964573475.1 uncultured Candidatus Bathyarchaeia archaeon
AGGACTTGTTTGAGGGTAAAACTCCCATTCTACCGGTTCCAGAGCGTAGACCGCTAGAAAAGCAAACTAGAGCTTACGGAATGGCTGCAGAAACTCCTGCTGAAAAACCGTCAGAAACAGCTACCCTTATTGCCAAAGAGTCTTCTGAGATTAAACTAAAATTGTGGTACTGTAAACAGTGCGGCTACGTAGTTTTCCGTGAAGACCCTCCGTACATTTGTCCTATATGCAAGGCAAAAAGGGAGATGTTTGCTGAAATAAAAATCCGCACAGACATGTATGGATGAGACTTTGCTAAGTGACAATTATTTACCTTGTTACTTTTATCTCAATTTTCTTCCACTCCTTCTTTATTCCCCTTAAGGAAGTCACGGCTCCCACAATGGTTCCGCTTAAAATCTTTACAACAAACTCGTTAAGGTCTATTTCTTCGCCGTCGACAAGAAGTTTAACATCCACAAGCATCACCTCAAAACAAAACATCTTGTTATCTAGAAAAGTAAAAGCTTTCTATAAACAAGTTTGACTAGAGGGTTTAGTGTTCGCTAATTGCTCTCGGGTATCCTTCATCTTCTAGCTGAATGGTTGTGTGGTCTATTCCAAAATCTTCTTTTAACATTCTAATCAAATCTGAGAGAAGTTTTTTCTTATTTATCCCTTTTTTCACCACCACATGAGCACTCATGATGCACATCCTAGTTGGAGTAATACACCATACGTGGAGGTCATGGACTCCTTTAACGCCTTTTAATTCAGTTATTCTTCGCTCCACTGCATTCACGTCGATGCCGTAGGGGACTCCTTCGAGGAGTACATTTACAGATTCTCGAGTAAGTTTTAATGAACTGTAAAAAATTAGCAAGCCTATTAACATGCTGATTAAGGGGTCTGTTTGATACCAATTAGTGAAGTACATGATTAATCCAGCAGAAATAGCTCCTACTGAACCTAAAGTGTCGGATAAAACATGTAGGAACGCTCCTTTGATGTTTAAACTTTCGCTTTTCGACTTTGAAAGGACAACGGCGCATAGACCGTTGGCTGTAAGACCCATGATGGCAATGATGAGCATGTTTAAACTTTCCACTACAGCCGGGTGTTGAAATCGTTGAATTGCCTCATAAAAGATGAAAACCACCACAATCCATAGAAAAATGCCGTTCAAAAAGGCTGCCAGAATCTCTGTTCTATGATAACCATAAGTTTTTTTCAAGTCAATAGGGCGTTCTGCAAGCCATGCCGCTACGAGGGCGAAAGCTAAGGCGGAAGCATCATTTAGCATGTGCCAAGCATCTGCTGTAAGGGCAAGGCTGTTCGTTATGATTCCCCCAATCAACTCGATGACAAAGAAAACGATAGTGATGCCTAAGGCAATTTCAAGATTTCTTTTGCCACTTTGCGGGTAGGAACGTTCATGCATTGGAACAGCGCTCGTGACATTTCCGTCTCCGTTATTATTAAACTTGAATGGCGAAAAAATTAAATGTTCGTTCAGGGTTAAACTTTGGAATAGTTTGGAAAAGGATGATGAAGATATTATGAATGGCAAAAATTTTTTGGGGAGAATTCTTGTTCCCATAGACGGGTCTGCTTCAAGCCTTATGGCTGAAGAAATAACGGCGATAATTGCTAAAAAGACTGGGGCAGCCGTAACCGTTTTTCATGTTAAGCAGGAATTGAGACTGGGTTCTCAAGTTCCTCGCAGTGTACAGGATGAGCTTCTAGGTAGCATTGAACAGTATGCCGAGCGGATAGTAAACAGTGCACGTGCCTTGTTCAGTGAAGAAAAAGTAAAGATAGACACAAAAACAATTAGTGGTGATTCGGCCGACAGTATCTTAGAGTTCTCAAAAGAAGGTTATGATTTAATTGTGATGGGTGCTCACGGAGAAAATGAGAAGGACCCTTATGCGCTTGGTAGCGTAACTAAAAAAGTTATAAGGCATACCATCTGTCCAACACTGATCGTAAAAAAGGTTAGTGCTTTGTCTAATCTACTCGTATGCATTGATGGCTCTGGGAATGCCATCAAGGCCTTAGATTATAGCGCTAAACTTGCTGAGAAAATGGGTTCGAATATTACTTTGCTTAATGTTCAGGAGCGGAGACTATATGATTCATCGCCTAAGACTGCTGAGGAGTTGGGTGAGAAAATTCTTTCTAAGGCTCTGAATGCTGTTCGAAAAAGAAAGTTGAAAGTGGGTAAGAAGCTGGAGTTCGGCGTTCCGTCAGATGTAATAGCGGAAGTTGCTGAGAAAGGGAAATACGACTTAATTGTTTTAGGAAGCAGAGGGTTAGGAACTGTTAGTCGGTTCTTGCTTGGAAGTGTAAGTGACGACGTAAGCCATAAAGCGAAATGCTCACTTTTGTTAGTTCCAGCAAAGACATAAACAACTTCTAACAATCTATAAAGATTGACATTGCCAAGCAACTTCAGAGTTTCAGCGTTATGAGAGGGTTGTTTGATAGGAAAACTGGTATAAATCAACATGATGGAGAATAACATGTATTATGGACAAACCCATAACAATTCTTGGTTTTGCTGGAAGTTTAAGAAAGAATTCCTACAACAAAGCACTATTACGTGTAGCTATGGAATTAGTACCAAAAAGCGCAAAACTCGAAATCTTTGACCTTGAAGAAATTCCTCCGTTCAACCAGGATTTAGAAAGTCGAATGCCAGAGAAAGTTAAGGAATTTAAGGCAAAAATTAAGAGGGCAGATGCAATACTGATTGCAACACCGGAACATAACTATTCGATACCTGGGATTCTTAAAAATGCAATTGATTGGGCTTCAAGACCTCTTGGAGATAATTCTTTTGAAGGTAAACCCGTTGCCATAATGAGTGCGTCTCCGGGAACGCTGGGAGGTGCAAGGGCGCAATATCATCTTCGGCAAGTTCTTGTTTCGCTTAATATGCATGCAATCAATAGACCAGAAGTCATTGTAGCATCTGCTGATGAGAAAATCGATGAAAAAGGCAATTTGGCTGACGAAAAAACAAGGAAGAAAATAAGGCAATTGTTGGAGAACTTGGTCGACTGGACTAAAAAATTAGAGAGGGAATGAGCGAAGCCCACATTTGAAAATGCGAACGTGCACACATTTTTCTAATGTTTCGTTCGTATTCGCTGAACAAAGTAAGCCAAGATAATGAAGCAAGCCGCTATTGTTAGCGCACTTGAAACAGTGATGATTGTTGCGTTGTCAGTTTCTAAGATGAAGGCTATTGAAACTGCCGCTAGAAAAACGCCGAAGTATAGGCTTGCGTTGCTGCGTAGGAACTGGGTGAATTCTGTTCGGATGAGTTTATGATATTTATTTAATAAAATGAGCATTGATGCGAAAGTTAGGAATATGATTACGAACGTATAGGTGATTTCAGTCCAATAATTCCCGAAAGTAAGCAAAAGTCCAACTTCATCTCCTATTAGTCCGCCTCCTGCGCCAAAAAGAATTGCCGCCACTCGGTTGAGGCGCTCATTCTCGACGCTGATGCCAATCCAACCGCCTATGGCGAGCATGGCTATGCCGTACCAGAAATGGTGGATGTGATAATCGCTGCTGATTAAGACGGTGTTGGAGTTGAGAGTAGTGAATATTCTGGTAACTATGAAGGAGGCTATGAAGGAGATCATGGCTAATATTGAGAGATTAGGTTTCTCCTGTATCTTTTCCTTCATAGCCATTTTTTGTGGTATTCTCCTATAATCTCAGTTGTAGTTTGGAAATCACATAAGCTTTGTTTATGAGTAAGAGAGAAAACAGAGGTTTGCGGGAGATATCACTTTGGAATTTTATTTAAGGCATTTGGCTCAATGTGGCTTCGAATGTTTGTTCTCTTCCTCTGCGATAAACCGTGATTCTTACTTTGTCTCCGATTTTTCTGTTATGAATCTCACTAAGCAAATCCTCAATACTATAAATAGCTCCCCGATCCAGCCTCAAAATCATGTCTCCAGCAACAATTCCAGCACGCTCTGCTGGACTGTCGTCAGCAACCTTTGTCACGAGAACTCCCTGATCAAGGGGCAAATCATAATAGCGAGCCAATTCCTCCGTGAGGCTTAAGCCAACTATGCCAAGCCATGGCCTAGTAAAAATCCCAGTCTCAATCATTTGACCGGTACATTTCTTAGCCGAATTTATTGGAATCGCAAACCCAATCCCCTGCGCAAACGGGATAATCGCGGTGTTAATCGCGACAACCTTTCCCTCTAAATCCACAAGTGGACCACCACTGTTCCCAGGATTAATAGCCGCATCAGTCTGAACAAGATTCTCAACAAGCCCCCTCCGCGACTCAATCGTCCTATTTACAGCACTAATCACGCCCGAAGTCACCGTTGGACCACCCGCCAACCCAAAAGGATTTCCAATTGCGTAAACTCTCTGCCCAACCCTCAACTTATCCGAATCACCAAGCTCCGCGGCAGACAACCCTTTCTTATCAACCTTCACAACCGCTGTGTCATGAACAGCACACGAACCAATCAACGTTCCGTCCAAAACGTCGCCGTTCCACAACGTCACACCTATTTTCTCCGCCCCACCAACAACATGATTATTCGTTAAAATGTACCCCTTCGGGTCAATTATTGTTCCAGAACCCATTCCCTCCACAGGAATCGCCTGATAAAACATGTGATGAACAAGCCTAATCGTGCTTATGTTAACAACACTTTTACTCACTTTTTCCAGAATATCAAGAACAACCTTCTCATCAAACGAAGACAAATTTCCACCACTTAAAATTGTTTAACCTTGACTCTAATAAGTCTTAACTATCATGGAATTCCAGCTTATTTTTGAGACAAATTGGATTTCAAGCAGAAACCACACTCTTCTATCTTGATTTTTTGGTCTGCTTTCTGGCAGAATTGGCACATCAAACTTGTTTTCCGTATGAGCACGCATGTTTGGCAAAAACACCTTAGAAACGCCCCTCTTCGGTACGTTCCACTAACAAGTATGCCTATCATCTCGTCTATTAAGGGTTTTATTTCTTCTACGTCATCGACTTTTATCACGTAACCTCTAACTTTTCGAGTGTATTTACTCACTGCGGATTGCGATATTCCTAGGATTTCAGCCACCTCATCTTGCTTCAAACCGCGCTTTTCTACAAGTTCTTTTGCCATCAACGCCTTTACTGCAGGTATTACCGATTTTACAGCGATTTCGCATGGAACTATCAAGAGCTTTTCACCGTTTATTCTATTTTAGTGGGAAAAGTATATAAGGATGACGTATGTCATATCGTTATGACGTATGGCATGACGGATCCCAAAACAAAATTAACTTTTGAATAAACTCTCTCCTTTCTCCTCAAAACCGTCATGACATACGTCAGAAGTGTCCGGGGCATGAAAACCGAAGATTACCAAGCCCAACTACAAGAGACAGAAGAAAAGACAAGCTTAGCAGACACGGTGAAGGAGTGGGAGGAAACTTGCAAAAACTGCAATCCATTAACCCCTATCACATGCATGTCAGGTTGCAAAATCTGGAAACAAAAGAACGAATTTAGAAAATTATACAAAAAAATGAAAAACCCAAACTTTATGATAAAATTACTAAATACGTTAAAAAATGATAGACGTCTGCAAATATTGGAAATAATTTCAGAAGGGTGCCATTCCATAGCAAGGCTCCAACAGGAACTGAAAAAACGGGGATATTATCATAGCCAACAGACAATAGCCGAAGAATACCTCACACCCTTACTAGAAGTTGGATTGGCTGAAGAAGATCAGAACCGGTATTATGCAACAGTATTCGGATGTCGACTCAACGAATTAATAAAAGATTTCTCCGATGTTGAAAACGTTTTACCGCCTCACTCTGAATGCTATGAAGAAACAGCTTTAGGTATGCTACTGGACAAGCCGAAAACATATGAAGATTTAAAAAGCATGATTCCAGCAAAAAGTGTTGCACGAGTCCTAAACAGACTTCAAAAAGCAAAACTAATCGAAACAGCTAAGGAAAATGACTACATATTCTACTTCCAAACCAAAAGAGATTCAAACACCATCAATTTTTCACCGACTGAAAGAAGAATTTATGAAAATATTCCTATAAAAGGAATCCCTGCACGGAAACTTGCTGAGAAAACCAGTATCTCGCTGAGGAGAACATATAAATATTTAAGAAGACTAAAGGGAAAGAAACTTGTTTTTACGAGGAAAAGACAGAAATCCTATGCATTAACTGCCAAAGGTCTTCAAATAGCTTTAATGTTAAAGGGGATACATGACTTAGCTGTGGAAGCCTTAGAAACAGCATCGAAGATCATTAAAGATGAGGAAACCTATGGGTTACTAATGCCGGACAAAAACCGTTTTAGATAATTTCCTTTGATTATGGAATGAACTTATATGAATATTTCACTATCGTTTCCAGTATTTTATGATGTTTCTTTTCGTCCTCTGCAATGTTTTGCAACAACAGTTTCAAGCCTTCATCTGCTGTTTGTTCAGTTTCTTTTTCGACATGATCTAAGATATCGGTCTCCATTTTCATGTGAGTCTCAAGCTCTCTTTTAACTACGAGCTCGTCGACGTAACTCTCAATTCTGTAATTCCAAAGCGTTTTTGACGGAGGAACACCCTTCAACACTTTTAGGATTCCACTCAGGATACTAGCATGTTTTTGTGAATCCAGTTCCATCTCATACAAGAGAAGTTGGGCAGCGGCAGTATGAACTTTCTTCTGTAATTCGGCAAGGCGTGCAACCTGGTCTTTTTCAATTTCAATCTGTTTTTTAATTAGTCGAACTAACTCCTCTCTGTTTTCCATTTAAATTCACTCCTAAACTATGCCTATGGATTATGAAGTTTAATTTATTAAAAGTTTGTGTTATACAAATATTTAACATTTTGAGTTTAGAACTGAAGAAGTAGCCAAAAAACTTAAGGAAGCCAGAGGGCATAACCCATAAACACATCTTGGAGATTCTGAAGAATTGAGAGGGATAAACCGTGAAGGTTAGCATAGTTTCTTTAACTTGCTGCGCTGGATGTGTATCTTCATTTTTAAACGCTGGTGACGCTTTGCTGGAAATTCTTTCAGGGGATTTTGAGATAGTTTATTCGCCTACATTTGTTGATTTGAAGGAAATTCCAGAAGTTGACTTGGCGATAGTTGAAGGTGGAGTTAGAACGGTCAGTGATGAGGAATTAATTAAAGAAGTGCGAGCCAAATCCCGAATCCTTGTTGCTCTGGGGATATGTGCAACCCACGGCGGAATAACAAGCCTAGGCAATGTAAAATCTGTTAAGAAACTTTTAGAGAAGGAATACTTCTTTCCTGTTTCAGGCAAACTTCCAGAACTTGAAGATTTGATGTATCCAATATGTAACTTTGTTGACGTTGACTATTACATTCCAGGTTGCCCGCCCATGCCCTTCCTAATAGTTCACAGTTTAAAAAGCATAGTAAGCGGAAAAACACCCATCCGCCATCAAAGCGTAGTCTGCACAGAATGCCACAGAAAAATAGTACCTGCAAAACTTGACCGCCTTTATGGAATATACGAGAAAGAAGCTGACCCAGAATTATGCTTAGTAAGCCAAGGTTTCATATGTTTGGGGTCTCTCACACGTGAAGGCTGCGGAGCACCATGTCCAAGAGCCGGGTTCACATGCTTCGGATGCAGGGGACCAGCAGACTCGCTATTGTACAGGTCACGAGACATCTATACATTCCTTGTTAAGGTGATATCAAAAAGAACTAGCATTCCAGAGGAAAAGGTGAAGGAGGAGCTTTACCGCAACCCCTTCATATTTCACACTTTTATTTTCTCCAAATTTGAACGTTTTAAGGCGAGGGAGAGGGTCATTTGAGCCAAAAAAGGGAGATAACCATCTCGCCGACAACGAGAATTGAGGGACACGGAAAAGTCACAATTGTACTTGACGAGTTTGGAGATGTTTCAGATGCCCATTTTTATGCTACAGAAATTCGCGGCTTTGACTACTTCTTGAGAGAAATGGATGCAGAAAGGCTTCCCTTCATAATTTCAAGAATCTGTGGCGTATGCTCAACCGCCCACATAATTGCCTCTGTTAAAGCTATAGAAAGTATTTATGGAACAGAAATAACAGAAACGGCGAGAAAACTCCGCGAACTCCTACTCATGGGGCAAATAGTCAGCAATCATTCTCTAGTCTTCTTTTTCCTAACACTCCCCGATTTCTGGTTTTCTCCAGAAGAAAATCCATCAAAAAGAAACGTCTTCCAAATCATGCGAGAAAAACCTGAAATAGGCAAAAAAGCGATTGAATTGAGAAGCTTTGGCACCCAAATCCTAAATGTTATCGGAAAGCGTGAAGTCCATATCGTTTCTGTAATACCAGGAGGCTTAATTAGCCCACTTAAGGAGAGGGAACGGGAAGAACTACTTAAAGCGGCAAAAAATGCCTGCGCAATCACAAGAGAGGCTCTCGCCCTTGGAAAGGAACTTTTCGAGAAAAATTGGCCGGATTTTAGAAAGGCCGGAGACTACAAAACCTATTACATGGCTTTAACAAAGGGCGACGCCATAGAATTCTATGACGGCAAAATTCGTGTCATAAATTCTGAAGGCGAAACTCTATCCGAATTTACTGCGCAAGACTACATGGAGCATGTTGAAGAAAAACGCTTTGAGTGGACCTATGCAAAATTTGCTTACCTAAAAGCCTTAGGATGGCCGAAGGGAATAGTTCAAGTTGGACCAACAGCTAGAATGAACGTAACCAAGAGAGTGGCGACAGAGCATGCCAACAAGGAATTGGAAGAGTTTAAGAGAAAATTTGGAAGACCAGCCTGTGCCACTTTGCTTTTTGATTATGCCCGCCTAATAGACCTCATGTACGCATGTGAAAGGGCTAAAGAGCTTTTGGAGGACGAGAGCTTAACGCGGACTGACACTAGAGTTAAGGTTGAGCCAAAAGGTGGTACTGGAATAGGGGTTGTTGAGGCTCCTAGGGGCACACTTGCCCACGAGTACGTTTTAACTAGAAATGGACGATTAAAAAACATGAAGCTGATAATACCGACTCAAGTGAACAATGCAGCTATAAATCTTAACGTTAAAGATGCAGCAATGGAATTTATACATCACGGCGAAATTAAACAGGGTCTCTTGAATAGGATTGAGATGGTTATAAGGGCTTATGATCCATGCATAAAATGTGCTACAAGGCAAGCTAATGAAAATTTAAGAGTAGAAATAAGAAACAGAAAAGGCGAATTACTAAGAACTTTAGGGGTTTAGGTTAAAATTTTTATGGCTTGACCTGGACAGTTAACTTCGCATGTCCTGCACATGATGCAACTTTCTTCATTTACAACTTTTGGTTTTCCCGATTTTTCAACGCGAAAAATTGAAACCGGACATATCTCCACGCAGATTCTATCGGCATATCCAACACATTTAGCATGATCAATTACTATCTTAACCATATTACCCCTATTGCTGAATAAACTTTTGGAGGCAATTAAACTTTTCTTAATAAGGGTGTTCGTTCTCTGCTGATTCCTGGCGCCATGCATCTTTGCACGATTGTTAGAGCGTATACTTAATAATCTTGAATTTTTCAATTAACGGTTGAGATGGAGATTTATGGCGAAGGATCCCATATGTGGAATGTACGTTGACGAGAAGACTGCTCAATACAAAGTCACTGTTAGGGGAACTACATACTACTTTTGCAGTCAGACTTGTATGAAAGAGTTTATGGCGCCTGAAGTAGAAATCAGAAGGCTAAAATTGTCCGTGATTCTGGGAGTAATATTAAGCGTTCCTATAGTTTTTTTAACTTATGTAAGCCTTTTCCCAATGGATGTTAACAATTATATTCTTCTGACCCTAGATACGCCCATTCAATTTGTTTTTGGATGGCGATTTTATAGAGGCACATATGATGCCATTCGGAACAGGATGGGAAATATGGACACCTTAATAGCGTTAGGTACAAGCGCAGCTTGGGCGTACAGCACGGCTGTTACATTTTTTCCATCGTTCTTTCCTTTCAGCGGAGTATACTTTGACACAGCGGCAGTCATAGTTACCCTAGTGCTTACTGGCAGATTTCTTGAGCACATAAGCAAGGGTAGAGCTTCTGAAGCTGTAAGAAAACTCATGGATCTTCAACCCAGACTTGCACATGTAATAAGAGGTGAAAAAGAAATCGAAATACCAGTCGAACAGATAGAGGTAGGCGATATGTTCGTAGTGCGTCCTGGAGAGAAGGTTCCGGTCGATGGCATGGTTATCGAGGGATACTCTTCAGTGGATCAATCTATGATCACAGGAGAAAGCATCCCCGTCGAAAAGAACCCAAATGATGAGGTTATAGGCGGCACGATAAACAAAACTGGCATGCTTAAGGCTAGGGCTACAAAAGTAGGGCAAGACACTACATTAGCACAGATAGTGAAACTAGTCGAAGAGGCTCAGATTGGAAGGGCACCAATACAAAAGCTTGCAGACCGCGTAGCAACCTACTTTGTTCCAGCCGTGATCATTATTGCCCTAAGCTCAGCTCTAGCTTGGTATTTCATTGGAAACATCGGACTACAATTCTCACTCCTCGCATTTGTATCAGTAACGGTAATAGCTTGTCCATGTGCCCTTGGAATAGCCACTCCTGCAGCCCTATTGGTAGGCACGAGTAAGGGTGCCCAAAATGGCATCTTGATTAAAGGTGGAGATCATCTGGAAATCGCCCACAAGACAACAACCATGGTGTTCGATAAGACTGGCACACTAACTGTGGGTGAGCCTTCAGTTACAGACGTAATACCCTACGACAAATATAGTGCTGATACCGTTCTCATGCTTGCAGCGTCAGTTGAAAAAGGCTCTGAACACCCATTGGCTGAAGCGATCGAAAAGGAAGCCGCCTCACGTTCTCTCCAATTGGTGAACCCATCTGAATTTGAAGCGATTCCTGGTAAAGGTGTGAAAGCGATGATTCAAGGTAAAGAAATCCTTCTTGGCAACAGAAAGCTAATGACTGAAACCGGGGTGAACCTTTCGAAAATTGAAGAAAAGACGAAAGAACTTGAGGAAGATGGCAAAACAGTCATGTTCACAGTGGTCAATGGAGCACTTGCTGGTGTGATTGGTGCAGCCGACACCCTGAAAGAATACGCTGCAAATGCAGTGGCAGAGTTGAAGAAGATGGGCATCGAGGTCATAATGCTTACTGGCGACAATGAGACCACCGCCAAGGCTATCGCAAAAAAGCTTGGCATAGAAAAAATCTTCGCAGAGGTCTTGCCTCAGCAGAAAGAAGCCATCATAGAACGCCTCCGAAATGAGGGAAAAGTTGTAGCAATGGTTGGGGACGGGATTAATGACGCTCCAGCCTTGGCAAAGGCTGATGTAGGAATCGCTATAGGTAGCGGAACCGACGTTGCTAAAGAAACAGGTGGAATCGTACTTGTCAAAGAGGACTTAAGGGACGTTGTTACTGCTATAAAACTCAGCAGAACCACTGTTAGAAAAATCAAGCAAAACCTCTTCTGGGCTTTTGCTTACAATGCGGCTCTTATTCCCATCGCAGCCGGAGCGTTAGTTCCGTTCTTTGGGGCACAGGTATACAATGTGCTTCCCTTCCTAGCAGCAGGGGCAATGGCTTTCAGTTCAGTAACCGTAGTGAGTAATTCACTTCTGCTTGAAAGGTTTAAACCCTCTTTTGAAAAATAGGGATCTTGGCGAAAATATGAGTGCTAGCAAAAAAGAGAACGAGCATGTGTCTGCCGAAAAGAAAGCGGAAGACGAGAAAAGAGCTGAGAAATCCCGTCTGATCGTCTCGGTGACTGGAATGGACTGTGCCACATGTGCCTTCGCAATTGAGAAGCAGGTTAAGAAAATGAAAGGGATAGATGATGTCAAGGTTGCAATCATGCTGAACAAGATCTTTATAGACTATAATCCTAACCTCGTTAACTCAGCTACGATCAGAAAAGCAATAGACAAAACGGGTTATAAGAGCTATATGACCATAGATGAAAAGCGCCCTAGCAATTAAGTTCTTTTTATGCCTGAGCTTAAGTGAAAGACTAGTAATCGCATATGAGAAAAGAGAATGAGCAGTGCCTATTTGCGCATCTATTTACTAGCAAACTTAGATGGGTCTTTGTCGAATTTTGTCTTGCAGTACTGGCTGCAGAAATAGTAAGTCTTGCCTTTGTAATCTGATTTATACTTTGCAGTTTTCTCGTCCACCGCCATACCACAGATCGGGTCCTTTTCCATACTTTCCTTCACCTCCTTCATCTCGAGTGAATGTCGCACTTTTTGATTCTATTACGCCTTAACCTTTTTGTACGCTCGCGCAAGAAAAATAACCGAGGATGAAGATCATGATGGTTGTGGCGATTCGATATGATTCGACCGGCGCTAATTAGTGCAGTTTTATCCTCCAGGAGCGCCGTGAAATGGCACATTCTTCCAAAGGAGGTCCCACCAGTCAGCTTCTGTTATGGTTTCTCCTCGAACAAGAATTTCCAGCACCATTTTTAAGAGTTCATGATGCCTTTCCTCATCCCCTAAGATAGCGTTTAAAAGAAGCTTAACCTTTGCATTTTCGACTGTAGGCAATACCTTGTTGATCTTTTTGATAAGCTCTTCTTCCATACGTATGTGTTTTTCCACAAGTGCCCTTTGCTTGTCGAGATGTTCTTGTGAAAGGGCTTGAGAGACACTTGTTAACAGTTCAGTGGCTGCAGCATACATTTCCGCATGCTTCACAGAATCTAGGGATATGCCCTTCAAAACTCCCCTGACAGGCGGATTTTTCACATCAACCAAAGCGCTGTTTAGCGAGTCTACAATCTCGTTTTCAACCTTAATCTGCGCCTTCATGAAATTTATCAATTCGTCTTTTGACTTCAAAACATTTGCCTCCATCTCTTAGAAGATGTTAAGTTACATGCATAAATCTTTCGGCAATAGGATCGAATGGATAACGACAAATAATCTGGTTGATTGCTGGTTAGAAATTCCAAATTCTGGTTTGTTTTGGAGCCGGGGATGGGAGTTGAACCCATATTATAGCGGCTCTGCAGGCCGCCGCCTGAACCGTTCGGCCACCCCGGCAATTTAGATATCTCTGAAACTGTGATAAATATATGTTTAGTTTATCCCAAGTTTCTTGGCAATCTCTTTGTAAACCTCTAAGGCTGCTTTTTCATCATTAACGTTTTTTATGAGCATACGCCCACCATTAAATAGGCTGATTTCAAAATTTTTGTAGTCAAAAATTATTGCAAGTTGAGATTTTACGCGAACTTTAAAATGCTGCCTAATCGATTCATAAACTTCGTTAAGGTTTAATTTTAATGGTTTTTCAGGGTTTATGTTGACTGTGTTTCGTCCGCATAGCCAAACAAGTTTTTCTCGTTTTTCTGGAAAAGCTATGATGCCTTGGCATGCTGGGCAGTTCTCCCTTTTGAAGATGTCTATTGTGGTGAAATACATGTCGCTGAAATCGCAAATTATGAGTTTGCCCTTCAAAGGAGAACCTATCCCTGTCAAAACCTTGATGGTCTCCATGGCTTGCATGGTTCCAATGATTCCAGGAGTGACTCCAAGCACACCTCGAACATCACATGATAGCAAATTAGCGTCTTCAATGTTTGGAAGAACGCATTCTAGACATGGTGTTTCTGGCGGAGCAAAAACAGAAAGATTCCCCTCAATTCCTATGGCTGCCCCAAAAACATAGGGAATTCCAAGCTTTGCGCACGCGCGGTTAACCAGATAGCGGGTCCGCATATTATCCAAGCCATCAACAACACAGTCCATTCCAGAGAGGAGCTTTTTAACATTGTTTGCGTTCAGGTTTTCAGGCACGGGCTCAACATTCACTAGAGGATTGATTTTTTTTAGCCTTTTCGCTGAAACTTCAACCTTCGGATAATGCAAATCATCAGGCGTATACAGAACCTGCCTATGCAGATTATGCAACTCTACAGTGTCTTGGTCTATCAAACGTAAGCATCCGATTCCAGTAAGGGCTAAATAAAGTGATGAAACCGTACCTAGTCCGCCAAGTCCAACAACCGCAACCCTTGACTTTGCAAGTTTTCTCTGCCCTTTCCGGCCGAGTTCTCTTAAAATTACTTGGCGACTATAAAATTCGTCGTTGAATAGTTTTTTCTGTTTCTCAGACATTCCACACGGTCTCCTCATTTAAATTTGCTTCAATCAGTTTTATATCTACCCTTCTTCAAAAACTGGTTTTCATAGATTTCTCTAACCCTTTGTACAGTGTCTGCCTCTTCCGGACTTTTGTCTTCTCTTATGCGGTTTATTCTCGCAAAACGCAAAGCCATCCCACACTTGTATTTCGGGCTTTTCTGAATCTCGTTGTATGTCACTTCAACAACTATTTTTGGAACCACAAACACTCTTCTAGGCTCTTCTTTTATGATTAGTTCTTTAAGCCGCCTAGTCATTTCGATAATTTCCATGTCTGTTAATCCCTTAAATGTTTTACCTACGGCAAAGAATTCACCTGTTTCGACATCTCGCGCCGCCAAATAATAATCTGAAAGCCACTCATGCCTTCGTCCATAACCATACTCAGCCGCAACAATAACCAAATCTAAAGGTTCAAGAACTGGCTTTATCTTAAGCCAACGTTTTCCACGGATTCCAGGCGTGTATGGGCTGTCAAGTTTTTTAGCCATCAGCCCCTCATGTCCAGCATCTATGGCTTCTTTTAGAAACTGCTCAGCTTCTTCAGTCTTATCTGTAACTCTCTGCTTTGTTAATGGTATTTCTCCAGCGTTTTCAGCCAATATCTGTCTTCGCTGCAAGTAAGGAACTGAAATTAGGCTTTCACCATTAAGGTACAGAATGTCGAATAGGTAAAGTTTCACTGGAATTTTTTCAGTCATGTCCTCTATTGCGTGAACTCTTTTGAATCTACGCATTAAATGTTGAAATGGAATGGGGCATCCAAGATTATCAACAGCTATTACTTCACCTTCTAATATCGTTTCTTTTGCCTTGATGTTTTTTCTAGCTGTTTCAACGATTTCTGGCAGGCTTTCAGTTACATCAGTTAGTCTTCTGCTGAAAATTCTCACTTCATCACCGAGCTTGTGAATCTGCACCCTAGCACCGTCCAACTTGTATTCGAAGGCTGTTTTTCCCTCATGTTCCTTTAATGCTTCGGCAACGCCGTCTGCCATCTGGGCTAGCATAAGACTAACTGGTCTGAAAACTCTAAATCCAATTTTTAATAAGCCTTCTTTGCCTTCCACTTTGGCTATGGCAGCAACCTCCCCTATGTCGCCAATAGTCATGCTTGTCTTCTGCACAACCTCCAGCGGAATTTGAAAGGCTTTAGAGACTGCTTGTTCCATTAATCCTTCATAGAAGCCAGTTCGCATCTCGCCTATGAAAATCTTGACCAAATATTTGGCTTCTAAGGGCGAGGCTAGGCTCAATAATGCTTCTATTAAGCGCTCTTTCTTTTCTCTTGAGCCGTATCCAGTGGTTTCAGCTATAGCCTCTAAACTACGTCTAACCTCTGCTATGGTTAATGTTCTCTCGAAAAGTGTTGCTTGCCTCTTGACTTTGCTTTCTTCAAAAACAGTTTTTGTGGCTGAACCTATGTCACCAGTTTTACCGAAAGCCTCCATAAAAACGTTCCATTCGACGCCCGTTATGCGTTTTATTATTTCGCTTAGGGTTGCCCAACTAACCTCAAGGGTTTGTTGGCTCCATTTTGGAAAAGGTCTTCCAAGAATCATGGAAACAGCGGGCTCAACTTCCCGAGTTTCCAAATTTTTTAGGAAGTCTGCAACAAGGTCTATCATTAGAAGTCGCTTACTTGTGGCTCCCAGTTTTTCGCATAGTTCAGCCAGAGCTTTGAAAGCTGTTTGCATAAACGTTGACCTTTAGAATACACCTAATTTTCAATTATCAACTTAAAGAGATAAACATTGTTTTGACGGATAAGGGGAAAAAGAGGTTTTTTAATGTTTTTTCTGTGTTAGAAATAAGCTTCCAGCTTCGCTTTCACTTCTTTTATTTTCTTCTCCATTTGTTTGGCTTTCGCTTTTTTCTTCATGGCTGTGTAGCAGTCTCTTGCGTATTCTAGGGCGCTGACTCCAAATCTGTCAAATCCTTTTTGGAACGACAGCTCGGCGGATTTCAGAAAATGTTCAACAGCCGCTTCATAATCCTTAAGGGCATATGCGCATTCACCAGCCTTGTAAAGCATGGATGTAGAGTCGAAATAGTTTTGTACTTTATGATATAGTTCTGCGGTTCGCAGGAAAATTTCCTTAGCCTCTTTGTATTTACTAACTTCGTAAAGTGTGTTTGCATCCTTATGCATTTTAACAGGGTCTTCCTTCACTTTTTCTTCACTCATAATGGTCAACTCGCAAGTTGCTATCTATCAACATAGGACTTCCATTTAGGCTTTCCCATTTCAAATTAGCTTAGATAATGACATTCAAAGGAATTGGAAACCTTAAAAAGGATTTGGCAACGATTAATTATAGCACTTGAACGTGGATGTGGTCTTCTTTGAAAATTTGTGATGCTCATGTGCATTTGGGAAAGTCGGGTCCTTGGCAACCATATATCAATCCAACAATCTACGTGGACGAGCTTATTCGTCTCTTTGATAAATACAGCGTCGACAGAGCAGTTGTTTTTCCAAACCCTAATGTGGGCGATAAATACCCTGAAATGAATGATTACATTGCAGAGTGCGTAAACAAATATCCTGGGCGTTTAATTGGGTTTGGGCGTGTTGACCCAAGAAGAGAAGACGCCGTAAAAGAGTTAGCCCGCATAAAAAAGAGTTTAGGCTTGACAGGACTTAAACTACATCCAATGGTGGAGTGCTTTAGGCCAGATCACCCGTTTTTCACCAAGTTTTTCCAAAAAACCAACGAATTAAATCTTCCAATACTGTTCCATTCTGGTGATGGCTTTTCCTCTCCGGGGCTAATCTTAAAAATCGCTAAAAATCATCCAAAGCTGCCCATAATTCTGGGGCATTTAAGGGAATCAGCCATCAGCACCCTGAAAGAATGTGAGAATGTTTATGTTGAAACATCTGGCACCTTACCAGTTTTCATCGAACTTGCAGCGGATATAGATGAGAGCAGAATACTTTTCGGCTCTGACATTCCATACTATCGTTATCCTACACAAATATCAATAGTTGAAGCCGCAGAAGTTTCACAGAAGGTTAAGAAGAGAATATTCTATGAAAACTTTCGAGGTCTGTTCAGCCGAAAATAGAATAAAGGACTGCGTTCTAAACAAGAAGATAAAGGGATGCTAGATGAAGGAAAAAGTGAAATCTGGACAAATAGCCTTCAAATTAGCCATCGCAGCAGTCCTTGCTGCACTTGTCTGTATAGCAACTATCATATTCACAATAAGCATTCCTGCAACTTCTGGATACTTCAACTTGGGTGAAACGGTGATTTACGTTGCCGCGTTGCTCTTCGGTTCGTACGTAGGTGGACTTGCTGGGGGTGTGGGCGCATCAATAGCTGACATGCTGGTAGCAGCCCAGTTTGCCCCAGGAACCTTAGTTATAAAAGGTATCGAGGGGATGATTGTTGGTTTTCTAAACAGAAGAATAACTATTCGCACAGCAAAACCAAGTTTAAGCGCCACTATCGCCGTGATCGTCGGCGGATTGGAAATGATTGCTGGATATTTTCTTTACGAACATTTAGTGCTTAATTATCCAATTGCTAATGCCATAGTGGAGATTCCATTCAACGTTGTGCAGATGCTTGTAGGTTTAATCGTCGCAGTACCTATCGCAAGCATAGTTTTACGTATCTTCCCGCAACTTAAAAGCTAAAAACATAATCCTTCTTTAGAGGCTTCAGAATGAAATTACCCTTAGGAAAAATTCCCGTGGACATACTTCAAGAAATTGTTTTTAAAAATCTGGGCGTTAAGCGTAAAGAGGTTGTCTTAGGTCCTGCTGCTGGATTTGACGGTGCTGTGATAAATGTAGGAAATAACTCTCTAATTGTTTCCGTTGACCCCATTACTGGAGCAATAGAACGGATTGGCTGGCTTGCCGTAAACATTAATGCAAACGACATCGCCACGTTCGGTGTTGAACCAGCTTTCTTCCTCTCATGTATTTTGCTTCCTGAAAATGCGAGTAGGGAGACTGTTGAAACAATATGTGTCCAAATGGATAAGGCTGCTAAAAAATTAGGGATGGCTATTGTTGGAGGGCATTGCGAAGTAACTCCTGGACTGACTAATCCAATAGTTGTAGGCTGCGCCATGGGCTTAACAGAAAAAGGAAACTACGTGACTGCAGGAGGAGCTAAACTAGGAGACAAGCTCATATTAACAAAAAGCGCCGGAATCGAAGGAACCGCCATTCTCGCGGCAGATAGAGAAGAACACTTGAAGAAAGTATTAAAGCCCACAATGTTGCAGAATGCCAAAAAATTCTATAACAACATAAGCGTCGTCAAAGACGCACTCACAGCCTTCAAAACAGGCGGAGTCACTGCTATGCATGATCCAACGGAAGGTGGTGTAAGCGGGGGAATCCACGAAATGGCAGACGCATCAAACTTGGGTGTAAAAATCTTTGAAGAAAAAATCCATATTCAACCGGAAACCAGTAAAATATGTGAATTTTTTCACGTTGATCCATTGCAGCTCATTAGCTCAGGAGCTTTACTCATTTCTGCTAAGGCAGGATTTGCAGACAAGATTATTGGAGAATTGGAGCAGAAACAGATTTATGCTTCTATAATCGGCGAATTTTTGGAAAAATCTCGTCATCGCTTAATCTTAAGGAAAAACGGTGAAACTCAAGCTTTACCTAGACCCATCTCTGATCATCTTTGGCTTGCCCTTCTCGGGGAATTTCCTGAATTTTTGTTCAAAACCTGAAGAAACCAATATAATATGAAAAATGGATAATAAAAAGCGTATCTAAAAATATGTAAATAAGCCAAACCGCATTTCATTTCTAGGGCAGCCAGCGAAATGCTTTCCCTCAGGTTCCAGTCCCCAATTGGTCTAAAGTGCAGACAGTAAATGTCATCGCCTACTATAACCCTGTAGCCCTTCTTTTTAATCCAGTTTATGATATACGCATCTTCATAAACATGTAATCGCTCCGGAATTCTAATATCCTTTACGAGTTCGTGGCGGATTAACGTGTCATGCATACCACCACGAAGATTAAAACATTCTCTTGCGACGAGGGCAAGAGATTTTAAAAATAGTTTATTTTTAACGTTTGGAATGACATCAATGTTTAATCCCCAAACTGCTCCCAAATCTTTATCGATGTATTTTTCTGCTTTCTTAAACCAGTCCTTAGAAAGAATAACATCGCTGTCTGCAAACATGAACCATTCTGTTTCCACCTCTTGTATGCCTTTTTCCCTCGCTCTGGCCCTTGAACCGTTTTCGGTTATAATCTTAATGTTTCCATATTCTTTATTGAATTCTTCCATAATTCCCAACGTGTTATCTATGGAAGTGCCGTCAACAATGATTAAGCGTCTAACTGGCACATTTTCGTAAATCGATTCGAGGCATTCAGTCAGCAAATGTTCACTATTCTTTGTAAGCATCACGACGTCTATTGGTTCCATGCACTCAATCTCTCGCTATCTTTTTATTAAGATTCTGATGTCTAAACCGAAATAAGGTACTTTAAATGACCTAAAAAATAAGAGTTTATCTGCAACTCTTAGACTTGCATCAAAAAAGGGTTCAACTTCAACCAAGCTGCATTTCAAATTTTCTTGTATGTGCTCCTTCCATTCCCACGGAACCTTAAGACTGATATGTGTTTTATCAAAATCTCTAACAATTTCCTTAATTGGCCTTTCCACAGCCTTGTTTGGCGTTGTACAAATCATTATTTGTTTGCAGGACTTGAACATATTCTTGATTGCTTCTAAAGGATGAGTAAGATGTTCTAAAACTTCGAAACATGTAACCAAATCGAAAACCTTATTTTTGAATGGAAAAGTTTTCTGCACATCGCAAACTACGAAATTAGTTGGGCAAGTTTTCTTTGCTTGTTTTACGCTGTACTTGGATATGTCAACGCCAATAGCATCGTAGCCATAGGATTCTAAAACATCAACAGCATATCCGTAAGCGCATCCAACATCCAATGCGGTCTTACCCTTCCCACTCAAAAGATTAGACTCAGAAACCTCCGATCCCCATTTGAGAACCTCTAAAACGTATCGCTTAATCAAACGTTCTCTCTGCGAATATTTGAAATCTCTAAAATATTCTTTTTCGAACTGCAACTACCTCACCTAGCTCAAAGCCATTACATACTTCCACTCCTCGTTAACAATTGCTCGTTTCAGACTCTAGTTTTTTATATAGGCTTTTTATTTTATCAAGTTTAATAAAGCATCTCAAGCAATAAAATGATGGCGGAGCGTTGCACTCCTTGGTTATGACCATGAAAAAAGCCCTCAGCATCGCTGTTCGTTCCCTCACACCTAATAGACCATATCATGTTCAGTGGTTACTTACTAGAAAGTGTAATTATCGCTGTAGAGGCTGTGATGTTTGGCAAGAGCAAGACGGAAGAGAATTATCAACGGACGAAATAAAAGAGGGCTTAGACATTCTCCGAGAGCTTGGTGTTATAGAAGTTGTCTTGTCCGGGGGCAATCCTCTTCTGAGGGATGACATAGGCGAAATTGTAGAATATGCCTCAAGATTCTTTGTAACAACAGTCTATGATAACGGTAGCATGGCTGTTAAAAAAATTGAAGCTCTACGCAATGCAGACTTTGTCGCAATATCAATTGACAGCTTAAACCCACAAAGAAACGACCACGTCAGAGGCGTTAAAGGTGCATGGCTCAATGCAACAAAGGCTGTCGAAAAGCTTTGCGAAGAAGGTATTTCTGTTAGTGTTTCACCGACAATTTCACAATTTAACTTATACGAAATCCTGAATTTCACCAATTACTTCACAAGCCGGGGCGTTCCAACCTGGTACTGCTTATACTCCTACGACTCGTCTGACGACCGAGACCAACTTTTTAAGATAGGAAAAAAGAACGACGAATTTGCAATAGTGGACAACGAAGCGATGGTTGACCTTTGTAATTCTATTATCCGAATGAGAAGGAAAAACAGCAAAATTCTCATGACAGCCAAAGTATTGAAGGCAATTAAAAATCTTTATCTGACAGGCGAAAGGACATGGAAATGCCGCGCACTCCAAAACTTCTTTGTTGTAGATCATCTTGGCAGAGTTGCTGGGTGTCACTTACACAATCCAATAGCATCAATTTTCGACTTGCCTGAGGCTTGGGGCAGTCCAAAGTTTGACACTCTGCGCAAAACCTATAGCAGATGTTCCCAATGCACTTATCTTTGCTACATTTTCTATTCTCTTCATGGAAGCATTATTGGCAACCTTCAAGTTGCCCAAGAACAATGGAAAAGTGCGAAACTGTTTTTGAAAAGAAACAACCTTAAGCCTCTATGTTTGGTAAAACAGCCATAACATCCGCCATTTTCTTAGCAAGGATTTGATCGAATCCGTGTTCTTCTTCTACGTTTACCATCAGAATAGTCTCTCTTATTTTGGTTTGCATAACGGGAGCATCATTCATTATTAATCTAGGTCCAGCATCCTTATGCTTTTTCAGTTCGAGAAGGGCGGGCAAAAACATGATGAAAATGAAGGTTGAAACTCCAAGAATTAGCATGATAAATGTTGTTGGGGTGAGATTCGGAATCATTCTCATCTTTTGAAACGCTATGTCTTAACTCATAATATAACTGTTTCCATTTCCAGAGTGGACAGTTTTTGCCCAATGGTTACCGTTTCTTCTGAAGATTTTTGATATAAGCAAATCTATGAGGGCTTTTGTACATATTGGTATATTGTATAGAAATGTGAAGATCAGAAGTGGGATTAACCATTGGGCTCTGGTTCTGCCGTCTAAATATGCACCGATTCCTACTTCAAAGAATGGAGCGAAATTCCCGACACAGCTGTAGAGCGAAATCGGTGCTAAAGCCCAAAACATGCCGAACCATTGCGGAGATTTTAAGAAAAATAGTAGAACGCTTATGATCCACGAAAGTAAAACTAGAATCGGTATGAAATACACATTCAATAGGAGCAAACCATCAACCTTTTCTCTAAACCTTAAATTATTGCTTTTTAAAACTTTTAGCGAGTGTTTGAAAGCGCATTGCATATGTCCCTTAGCCCATCTATACCTCTGCTTCCAATAAGCCCGCCAGCTGTCAACTGCTTCCTCATAACATTCTGCCTCATTGACGTAACGAATCTTGTAACCTGCAAGATATACACGAAAAGTCATGTCCGTATCCTCCGCTAATATAGACTCATCCCATCTGCCTAACGATTCTAATAGGTCACGTCTGAGTCCTGCCACAGTTCCTCCAAGCTGTGTGATTAATCCCAAGCTATCTCGCGCTTGCTGGTCAACACGGTATCCACCTATCCTTTCTAGTGTCACAAGTCTCGTTACAATGTTTTGCGGTTCATTTAAAACAGTGACTCTGCCCTGTACCGCCCCAACTTTAGGGTCAGCGAACTCCTTTGTAAGTTTTTCCAGAATGTCCCTTTGCGGATAATAGTCTACGTCGAAGCATAGGATAATCTCACCTTTCGCATGCTTCAATCCAGCGTTTAAGGTTGAAGCTTTCCCACGCCCTCCTTCTTTCTCACTTCGGTGTATAACTTTGATGTAACTATGTGCCTTTGAGCACTGTTCCGCTATTTTCCCTGTGTCATCTGTTGAACCGTCATCAATAACTATTATTTCCATTTTATCTTTTGGATAAGTTAGTTCAGTCATTCTTTGAACTATTCTTCCAATAACTTTTTCCTCATTGAGTGCTGGGATTAGAATGGACACTGTGGGTTGATAAGCTGCGTTTCCTACAGTAGTAGCCTTTTCATGCTTTTGATGGTTTTTGAGTACAGTTAACGTGAAAATATAATGTCGAGTAAGGTAGGCTATCATTAAGGCCGTTAAAATCAGGAATAACGTTTCCAAAATTTCAGTAATCAAGTCTCAGCCCCTGCTTTTTATCTTTAGAGTTGGTTAATGCTGTTAAACTTATGGACCAGAATGAAACAATCCAGATGAAGTTTACGAAGGGACTTAAAATTATGTATACAGTGTTGAAGAAATCTCCAAGATAGTAAGCAACGGTGTAGGCAAACAAGGAAAAGAGGTAATTCCAGAATAAACCAATAATATTACCGATTAACAGCATGGATAATTTCCTCGTTAATGTTCCATCTAACGGAAAAGTCAGTGAGACAAAGAGGAAATTAAAAATTATAAGCATATAAACTGATTCGCGGCTGATGAAAGAAGAAGATAAAAGCATGTAGGAAGCGATTGCTCCTACGGAAAACCCGAAAATTAAATGGTTAACTTTCCATTCATTTTCTTTCATTCTGATACTCACTTTTACCCTAACTTTAAGGAGCTAATTATAGAAAAACAATATAGGATATTTCTGGAAGAGTTTTAAAACTTTCGTATGAATCCGTTAATTCCTAAAATATACCCGATAACAGTTGTTTTTAAGATAAATTTGGACGTTTTAACATTTTTTTCAATTGCAATTCTGTGTGTTATCAAAAGTTTTTATGTTATCGGAATTAACGATGACGTTATCTATTACTTCGCATAGAACTTGGAATACTTCTTCTGATTTTAAATTGTCTGTGTCCAAAATTAAATTGAAGGGTGTGAAATCTTCTCCTAAGCTAAAACCGTAAAGTTTTTTGTAAATAGCCTTTGTCCGCTCCTCTTTGTTTCTCAACGCTTTTAAAGCTTCCTCAATGCTTATTTCGTCTCTATTGGCTATTCTTTCCGCCCTTTTCTCTGGAGAAGCCTCCAACCATACCTTAAAACCTTTTTTGAGAAGCCATGGCATGGTCCAGCTATCCAAAATTACATTTCCTTGCTGTGCCAACTCCAAAAATTTTCTGTCAACTGCTTCGTCAAATTTTGGGTCTTTACCCCTTTTTTCTAGAAAGCGCATTCCTTCCTTGCTTTCCCACCATCCACGTTCAAAAGGTTTGTAGTCTTCTTCTATGGCTAAGGCTTTTAATGCATCTCCGCCTGAGCAGTATTTGAGTCCATATTTTTCAGAAAGCTTTTTTGCTAAAGTGCTTTTTCCACTTCCAGCCATTCCACAGATGCAGAGAACTATTGGGTCTTTGATTTTCTTTTTTGCTTTTTTATCTCTAATCATCGATTTGCCTCAAAATTCAGTGTTTAAATGGTTCTTGCAGCATGTTTTAGAGCGTTTTTAAGGCAGTTGTGGCATATGTTTCCGCCGTGGAGGCGCCAGATCCTTCTTTTACTTCGGTTAAGTTTGCGTATTTCTGCTGTGGTGAGATGTGCTATTCCAGCTAGGGGTTGGCCGCAAATATAGCATGAAGGCGTTGATGCCATTTCCTTTTTGTAGTGAATTCGGTTTCCGCCGCCTGGTGATGTTTTTTTCAGGCGTTTTTTGCTTCTGGTTCGTAAATGGGGTTGTGGCATTGTTTTACTTCCTATTCTATTGGCGTTATGCCTAGTAAGCGGGATGAAAGTGTCCCAAAAAGGAAAGAGCAGATGAAATACCACCAGACCACAGGTATTGGTCCGATGCCTGGAATATACGCCACAATATTAGGTCCATATATGGGTATTAGTATAAGCCACCAAACGAGGATGTAACTGAAGGAGAGCCCAAACAAGACTAGCTGGGGTTTAGTCATTTTTTTCTGCATATTGAGGATTTGTGGTTCCTTCTTTTTTAATTTTTCAAGGAGTTTCTTATCCTTTTTGCGCATTGCTTGGGTCATCTGGGCACGATATTCCGAAGTTTCTTTCTGCATTGTCCTATATTGTTTCCACCCGACAAATCGGCTTACTAAGAGGCGGTTAATTGAGGAGTTTAGAAATGAAATAGTTATGCAAATTAACATTATTACAATGGTGGCTGCCGGTGCATTCGGCTTCAAGAGATCTTCGATGAAGTTCATTATCACTCCCTCTCCATCATTTTAGGATTTCCTTAGCCTCTTCTTCTTCCTTTGGCATTAATAACTATTTTTGTTGGTGTGCTTGTTAAAACTGCGAATGATTCAGTCATAAGCCTTGAAAACAATAATCCTTCATTGACCGTTCAGCCAAAAAAATGTACGTTTCTGATTTTAGGGGGTAATTCGTGGTTTTCACTAGCCTCCGAATATTCGCCTAAAAGCTGGATACATTTCCGCTGCTCTTTCTTGCATCAATATTTCATAATACTGATAAACTATTCCCACAGAAAGCAGAATACCCATTCCTGAACCGAAAACTCCGAAGAAATCTGAAATGCCCGCAACCAGTGCCACAATTATTCCGCCAAGAACCGTGACGGTGGGAATATAGCGTTTAAGAATAGATTCAACCGCTTTTCCAGATCGTCTATATCCGGGAATTTGCATACCAGCGTCAACAAGCTGTTTAGCTACAGTTGACGGCCCTAAGCCGCCAACCTCGAGCCAAGTAAGCGAAAAAATAATACAAAAAACAGTAAGAATTCCAAGATAAACAAAGGCTTGGCCTGGATCGCCCATGACCTGCTGTAGGCTGTGAGGAGCGGTCACGTAGTATACGAGTCCACCAGACGGTACAATCGACGTCGTTGCGCTTGCGCCTGTCCCGGAGGTCTCAGTACGATATTGGCCTAGGAGGTTAAGCCAAAAGTTCGAGTTATTCTGATTGTAATTGTTCCAGAAGATTTGTGAGAATAAGTATACATTAGCGAAAAGAGCGGATGCAAAAATTACTGGAAGATTAGATACGTATAAAAGTTTTATTGGATATCGGCTTCGGAAACCTTTGTAACCAGCGTAGGATAACGGCAACTCTACTCTTACTCCTTCCATGTAGATTATGATTAGAAAAGCAACAATTGTAGCTATGAATCCCAGTAAGGATGGATATGCACCTCCCCCAAACATCCACCATGTTATCGGCTGGTTGCCAACAAACACTAATGTGAGAGCTCCGACAAATAAACCGGTTCCGGGAGAAAAGCATTGCCAAAAAATATGCTGTGCAACACCAGCCATGATGAAGAGACTTATCCCGCTGCCGAATCCCCAACCCTTTTGAACAAGCTCGTCCAATAGCATAATAATAATTCCGGCTGCCAAAAGCTGTAGGAAAATGATTATAGCAGTTGTGCCTAACAAGGCACCATACATTCCGCCGACTATGTAGGCTGATGCTTGAACTCCAGTTAGGATTATTGAGAAAACTTTGCTTGCTGTTGTAAATAAGCCTCTGTCCTCAGGCTTTGACATGTCACAATCTATCATGGCGGAGCCAACCAACAGCTGTAGTATCAGCCCCGCCGTAACTATTGGACCTATCCCAAGTTCCGTTAACTTGCCCCGGCTAGAAGCAAAAATTATTGAAAGGGGAGCAAGTTGTTGGATTTGTGTAGTCGGTATACCTACAAGCCAAATCTCAGACATTACTAAGTAGATGATTAGCGCAAGTGCTGTCCAAAAGATTTTCTCGTTAAAGCTGACTCGGCGTTCTGGGGCCTTAATTTCTGGAATACCTCTTGCAATGGGTTTGAACAGGCTTAAAAATCTACCAGCCATAGGTTAACATCTACGCTCCATGTTTTTGAACTTCCGTCAATATTTGTCCTCCGGCTCCTTTTATTTTTTCGGCGGCCGAGTTTGAGCATGATGATACTTTAACGATCAGCGGTTTTGTGACTTTTCCTGTGCCTAGAAGCTTAGTGTAGCCGAGGTTTCCTAAGTCTATGAAAAATTTCCCTTCTTCCTTCTCTATCGAAAATTTGCTAGCTATTTCGCCGAGTTTTCCGACGTTCATGACATTTACTTTTTGTCTGAGACTTTTGGCTGAAGTGAATCCTTTTTTGCCGAAATAGTCTGGTTCGTATCTTAAAACGTAGCTCCATCCGCCTTTGTGTCGTCCCGCCTTTCGGTATCCTTTAGACCCATGGCATCTGTGCTGACCTACTCTGCCGTAGCCATGAGTTCTTGAACCACGTTTCTTTCTAATTTTTCTAAGTTTTTGTGGCATTTTCTAACCCAGCTACTTTGTCTACGGCTTTTTCTTCAATAGCCTTTCTTAATCGGATTTCAAGTACACCGTTCTTGTATGCTGTACGTATGCTGTTTGGAATCACTCCCATAGGAAGATTTAAACTTTTATAGTATTTTCGGTCTGGGGTCTCAGCAGACAAAGTTAAACGCTGATTTTTTACATGAATTCTTAGGTTTTCTCTATTGAACCCTACAAACTCGGCAACAACGGTTACTTCATCCTTTTCTTCTAAAATATCAATTAGGGGTTCCGGTTCCGGCTCCGTCCACTTTCTTTCTCTATAAATTTTCGGAACTTTATATAGGTAGGGACGTGCGTGCCTTTTAACCCTCGAATTTTTGATTCGAAATGTCAGAGGAGCTTTTTTATTTTCGATTCTTTTCATGGCTTCAAAAATTTTGAACCTTTTTAGATGTTTTTTACTTCTTCGCCACTTAGCGCTCAATGTTGCTTTCCCCTCGGATACAATGGCATTCCAAAAGTAGTTATAAAACATATCGCAAACAAGGATGTTAAAATAAAGGCTTAGACCATTCGTTTTATCAGTTCGTTGATTTTTTCTCCTCGGTATCCTAGCTCGCCGCCCGCGCCATAGCTCTTTTTTATTTTTCCTTTGAAACCTTTGGTTGGTGGGTGTAACTTAAAAACTGGTTGCACGTTTGGCAGCTTCAAATATTCAACGCGACAATTAAAGATCGCTTCTGCAAGTTCATCTAATGATTTGAAGCCAGCAGTCTGCGCATATTCTTCTGTTAATTTCTTGTTCCCAACCAGTCTTCCTTTCTTCGTTATCAGCATATGCGCAATTTCTTTTGAGGTTTCACCCCAAGTAATGAAATTCTGTGCTGCTTTCAGCATTCCGATGAATGATGGGCGATTGTCGATTAAAACGGCATAATTATTTCTTGTTAGGCGAAGCATTTTAAGGGTTTCTCTAACATCCCGCGAGGCGCTAATTGTTCCACGGACTCTTACAACGCAAATGCATTTGCGTTCTTTAGTTTCAGTCACCTATTTCACCCAATCTGTTGGAGTTATGAGGCTGTAAGTTTTCTTTAACGCGTCGAAAATGGCATAAGCGAATGATGGAACAGTTCTTGTTGAACCATAACTTCTGGTCCAACAATCTTTTATGCCAGCAAGACCTAGAATTACTTTGGCAACTTCGCTTGCGACTAAACCTAAGCCTCGTGGTCCAGGAATGATAATTATTTTTACGCTACCACATTTTCCTTCAACTTGAAAGGGCACCGAATGGGGTTTTCCACAGCCGCACTCCCAGCTTCCACATCCCCGTCTTACCGGAACAACCTTCAAGCGGGCGTCTATTGCAGCTTTTTCTATGGCTGTCCGCACTTGGCTTGCTTTTCCACCTCCCAAGCCTATGTAGCCGTCTCTGTTTCCAACGGCAACTATCGCCTTAAACCTTGATTTTTCGCCCGCGTCTGTCTGTTTTTGAACTAGGTTTATGTTTATGACTTCTTCCTGTAAGTCTGGAAGTAGCGCATCCACAATTTGTGGTTCGCGTAATTGTAATCCTCCCATAAAAACTTCTTCAATAGACGTGATTCTGCCCTCTTGAATCATTTTTCCTAGCTGGGTTCTAGGAACCCACTGTTCTAAAGTTCTCGATGTTTCTCTTCTAGTTCTCGATCTTTCTCTTCTAAATGTCAAGCCTTCTTACCTCCACTTTTAAATGCCGCAAGAATTTTCGTTTTGACTTTTGCAAAGTGTTTGGGAAGGTCTTCTGGAGGGAGTTTTTGTTCCAAGTACTTTGAAAATTTAGATTGGTATTCTTCAGGGTTTGAGGCTAAGCTTTCTGCATACTGTGCAATATGTTCGCCTTCTATTCTCTTTTCATCGGGCAGTTTCTCTTCACTGTGTGGTACATGCACTCCAGCGTCTAAAACTCCTTTTAACATAGCGAAAACTCTCGCACCTTTGGAAGGTGAATGTAGCCCTATGTCTAGAATGACTTCTTTCACACCTTGGGCTTTTGCTTTTAGTCCACAGAGAAGCCCGGTTAAATAGGCGGATGAAAGATTTCCTGCATGGGCTTTCCATTCATACTTTTTCAGTTCTCTGCTGTGGGCTGAAACTAGAACTTCGTCCCCATGGGGTTTAGCCACAATTATTTGGGCAATTACATTTTTAAGAGTGTTACGTACTACTAATCGGGGTTTTCCAGAAATCACCAATGCTTTTCTTGCCTTGTAATCTGTTTTTCCCTCTTTTCTTCGTCTAAGTTGAACGCAGTAACGTGAATCTTTGGCCATTAACGTTTCCTCCAAAGCTCATGCGTTTTCAAGTAGCGCTCTAAATCAGCAACCGACACAAATCTCCCACTGCTTGCCCACCTGTAGAGCTTTCGATAGGTGCTCTCAGTAACAATTTTGTTTGCTTTTAGTTCACGAAGCCTCTTTCTTAGAGCTCGAATCTTACTCATCCAAGCCTCTTTCTTAGAAATTTTTGCACGGGCTGACCCGCTTCTGCTGCCAGGTCCGCTTCGTCGTCTTTTCTTTTTCTTCTCGTGTACAATTCGTGCTCTTGCGTGGCTTATGCCTTTTTCGGGCAGCCGTTTGATAACGCCTTCATGGACTAATTTTTTAATTTCCTCTCGCGTCATTGCCGCCTCTGCATCTTCTATTTTTTCCGAGTCTATCCACACACGATTTTGTCCAACTTTAAGTATTTCGGCTGCTAGACGCCGCTGACTTTTAAGGCCTGTCACTGTTTTCTTGGTCTCCCTTTACGTTTCTTTTTCTGTTTTTGTTCCGGTTTTTCAGTTTCTGCTACTTCTTCCACCTCTCCCTCTTTAAGTTTCTCTTCTTTTTCCTTTTCCTCTGTCAATTCCTTTTCTTCAACAACTTCCTTAACTTCTTTGAGATTTAGAATGGTTATTTTCTTTTTTCTTGCTTCGACGAGGATTTTAGCTCTTTTTCTCTTGCCTACCGTGTGTGCAATTTTTATAGCTCGAGTTTTCGGGTCGATTTCTTCAAGATCTTTAGTATTATACGCTAAAACTTCCTTGTAGCCGGATGGGTGAAGCCCTCTGGTAGCTTTTGGTCCCCTATACCCAACATTTACTGTAGGTGGCCATCCTTTGATTTTTCTTCGCATTTTGTTGTCTAAGCCTCGTGGCCTACGCCAGCCTTCCTTCAAACGTTTATACCGCCAGCCTTCATGTCTGACAAAATTAGGTTTCCTCTTTTTCACACGTTCTCTCAGTTTTAATGCCTTTTCTGCGGTGGCTGAGACGGGCTTTTTCATTCTTCCATTCCCTCACTATGTTCATATACATATAGGCCATCTAAGAAGACACGAGGATCCTTTCTTTTTACTTTGGTGCCTTGTTCGATGTTCGCAGCTGTTTGGCTTACTTCTTCCAAATCTACGCCTTGAACAATTATGTCTTCGCTCTGAATCTTAACTTGAGCGTTGCCCACTATCTTGGCCTTTCTCGGGTTTCGCTCACCAGTGAAATTTTCAATTAAAATTGTTTTATCCTTGACTTTAACCGAGATTGGGAAGTGGGAGAATACTATTTTGAGCTTGTATGTAAAGCCTTTTTTAACTCCAATAATCATGTTTTGGATATGTGAATAAATTGTGCCTACTAGGGATGCTTCTTTTTTACGGGGCCATTCAGCCCAGATGCGGATGGTTTTCTCGTCAAGTTCAATTGATATAGGAGCATGGGAAAAGTCACGAGTTAATGTTCCTTTAACACCTTTAACTGTGACTTTCCTTCCTTCAATAGTTACCTCCACGTCATCGGGAATTTGAATGGTCTTCGAGATTTCTATGGCTCGCATCTAAAAACACCTATCTAATAGACAAATGCTAATAGTCTTCCCCCGATGCGTTTTTCCCTTGCTTCTCTGTGGGATAGCACTCCTTTTGGCGTTGAAATGACTAATATGCCTACATCTCTTGATGGAAGGAATTTTTTCTCCCATTCTTCAAATTCGTCCACTTTAACGGAGAATCGCGGTCTGATGGCTCCACACTTGTTTATTCTCCCTAAAAGTTGAACCTTAAACTTTCCAGAGCGGCCGTCATCTATGAATTCGAATTCTCCAACGTAGCCGTTTAGTTGTATGATCCTTAAAATTCTGCCTAAAAGTTTAGAGGCAGGACTAATTATGCATTCCCGTTTGTTACGCATTTCGTTGTTTACGATTGTTGTTAAGCCGTTTGCCAAAGTGTCCATCATGATTTCCTCGTTACTCATATTTTTTGAAACCGAGTTTTTTGGCTACCTCCCTAAAACATTGCCGACATAAATATAAATTGTAACGTCGAATAACAGGCCCGTAAGACCCGCATCTACTGCAGGGTCTTGTTCCTTTTCCATGTTTTCTTTCTTTTTTAGGTTTTTGCTTGCCCATGTGTGCCCTCCAATTATACAATTTCAAGTCCTAAGGCATCTTTTACGAACGCCATGGTTTCCTCAGGTGTTAAAATGTGTTTTGAACCGATTTTCGCTTTTCTGCTACGTCGGTTTTTCACGCGATATCCACAACGACTAAGAGAGACACAAACGTCCATACCGAATATGCCTACTTCAGGGTCGTATTTTACGCCCGGAATTTCGATGTGCTCTTTTATACCAAACGAAAAGTTGCCGTATCTGTCGAAACTTTCCTTAGAAAGCTTATTGTCAATTACTGGTAATACTTTCTTTAGAAACTCCATTGCCCTCTGCTTCCTAAGCGTTACAATGCACGCTATTGGTTCGCCTCTTCTGATTCCAAACTCTCTTATGGTTTTCTTGGCTTTTCTCTTGCATGGAGTTTGACCTGATAAATCCTTCATGACTTTTGCAGCCTTTTCTAGTGGTTCGCCAGATTTTCCAACACTAATGTTAACGACAACCTTTTCGATTTTTGGTTTAAGCATGGGCTGTTCTTTCCATGTCTTGCGGATTTCATCCTCAGGCAACTTTGTTTGCCTCCGGTAGGGATATGATTGGCTGTTTTTCGCCTATTGCAAAGACGAAGTTTAAGATTGTTTGATAACGATTGCCTTTCTCATCCTCGATTATTACAGAAGCATTTCTACGTTTCTTCGCCTCTGCACTTTCAATTTCAACTATTTTGCCATATTTTCCAATGTTTTTTCCACCAGTTATTATCGCAAAATCATTTTCTTTCATTTTTATGTGTTCAAGGATTTGCCTTTCTGGAAGGCTTATTTTTAGGGTGTCATGAGTCTTGTAAACGTCTTCCTGAGGATTTTTTGGGTCAGCAACTTTCACTAATATATTTGAACCGTCATGAAGGTTAAGTTGTATGTGTCCATTTTTCACAACGGCTTTATTTTCTATTCTGCATAATTTGAAAAATGCTTCCTCTTTACCAGTCGGATGGAGGATTAAACCTTTTTTGGAGGGTAGTATACGGAAGCATTTATCAGCATCTGGTATTGAAATGACATCCATTAGAGCTACGGGAAAGTTATCTTCACGCCTAACTTTCCCATCGACATAAATCTTTCCCTGCGAAACTATTGTTTTAGCCTCTTTCCTCGTCTGGGCAAATCCGAGAATATCACGTAAAACTATAGCCAAAGGTAGGCATCTTTGAAGGGAATGAGGCCCAGGAGAGGGTTTTACAACCCAGACAAATTCCTTCCTGTGAATTGGCCAGAATCTTGGTGCAGGTTTACGCTTTAACCCTGTTGATCCCCCTTTCTTACCCAAATTCACGTTCCTCCCTTGGTTTCTTCAACAGTTTTGCTCTTCGCTTTTGTTTTCTTTGCTTTCGGCTTCCTTTCCTTTTTGACTTCTTCCGCTTTTTCTTCTGCCTTTTCAGCGGTTGGCTTTTCAACTGCTTTTTTCTTTCTTCTTTTTGGTTTCTTTTCTGGAAGCTTCTCCTCGACGACTTCTTCTTTTATCTCCACAACTTCTTTTGGAGGCTTCTCTGCAACTTCTTCCACTTTCCTGCGGGCTACTTTTTTCCTTTCTAAAATTTTCTTTCGCCATTTATCGTCAAGGTTTAGGCGTGTAATCATAACTTTTGAGGGGTGCATGGGAACGAATATTGTGGTTCCATCAACTTTTTCTCTCGTTAAGCCTTCAACGTAAATTCTGTATTTTTTCCTGTCTATGCGCGCAATTTTTCCTTCGAATCCTTTTCGGTCACCTCGCATGATGCGAACTGAGTCGCCGCTTCTGACGGGAAGGGTTTTCACTCCATGTGAGGCTCTCAGTTCTGGTGAGAGAGGTGCAGCAAAAAGTCTGTAGCGTATGTGGTCTGGTGCTTGGTAGAGCATTTTTCTTTGTTTTGTTGGTTTTGTTACTGGTTTTATTGCTTGCATGGGCTTCACCTATATTATTATACTGGAGGCGCTTGCTATTCTCGGCCATCTTTCAGCAGCCTCTTTTGCTACGGGTCCACGTATTTCTGAGCCTTTCATTTCCCCTTCTGGAGTTATTATTACTGCTGCGTTGTCTTCGAATTGAATCCAGATACCTTCAGCCCTTCTATATGGTTTTCTTTGTCTGACGATGACTGCTTGAAAGATTTTCTTCCTCATGTCTGGTGTTCCATGTCTGACAGAGATTGTTATTCTGTCGCCTACTGCAGCCTTTGGATAGCGTCGCAACCTTCCCTTGTAGCCCATAACTTGAATTAATCTCAGTTCTCTAGCTCCGCTGTTGTCAGCGCACTTTAACATTGAGGGCGGTTGTAAACCCCTTGAGATTTTTGGTCTTTGTCCAATCATTCCCTTTGCAACTAATGCTCTATGTTTTGCTTTTGCTGCCATCCTACTTCTCCTCTAGTTTTTCAACAACGACAAATGACACAGTTTTGCTTACTGGTCGGCACTCCGCTATTATTACTCGATCTCCCTCTTCCGCATCTATGCAAGGTGGGTTATGGGAAGGAATGTGGCTGTGTCTCCTTTCATACCTTATGAACTTTGGAACATAGTGTAAGTAATCACGTTTAACTATGACTGTTTTATCCATTTTTGCGCTGACGACTGATCCCTCTAATACACGACCTCTTACTGGGAGGTCCCCGTGGAAGGGACAATTTCTATCATTACAAGTTTTCTTAGGCTTTTTAAAAGTCAGCGACATCACCACAGTCTCCTAACATGCTTTTTGAGGCGGTCTTCCGGTCTTCCTACAAGAATTTTACCGTCAATTTCAACAATTGTTCCATCAGAAAACTTAAAATGGAAAACCGCGGAGTCTTTTACGACTATTTTTCTTTTTCCTTCATGTAAGATTGTGAGGGTGTTTCGCGTTTCATCTATTATTTTGCCGGATATTCCAACATAACCGGGATGCGTGCTTTTGGAAACTTCGGCTTCGGTTCCGATGAATTCGTAGCGGATTACATCTGGCGTCACTTTCATTTCTTTTTCTTCTCCTCAGTCTTCGTTTTTCGCGATTCAATTTTTTGCTCGTTCTCTATGGTCAGTATGCGGGCAATTGTTTTTCGCAGTTCTTTTATTCTGGATGGGTTTTCTATAGCGCCGCCTGCGTTAATCATAGTTTTTAGTCTTACGAGTTCTGTTCTAAGCTCGCCGAGTTTTTTCTTTCGTTCTTCTTGGGGCATATCCCTTATTTCTTTGACTCGCAGTATTGGCATCTACTCGGCTTCCTCCTTTTCTTCTTTTGTTCCTTCAGTTTTTTCTTCCTTTGCTTTCAATGTTTCTTCAGTTTTTTCCTCTTCCGGTGGAATAGGTTCGATTATTTGGATTTTGTCTGGAAAAACTGCGTCTGGAGGCATTATCCTAACTCTTACACCGAATATGCCTGGTTTTAGTTGAACGTGAACTTCGGCTTTTCGCATGTATTTTAGTGCTGGTTCTCCGCATCTTGCCAAATATCCAGCACGGAACTTCTCAAATCTTGCCCTTTCGGTTCTCAACTTACCACTTATGACTATTTCTGCGCCTAGGGCTCCGGCATCCATAACTTGGTTTAAAGCCCAAAAACCAGCGCGTCTGAAATGTATGCCCCTTTGTAAGGCTGAAGCAATACGTGAAGCAACAACATAAGCATTTAATTCTGGAATTTCAATTTCGGAAACAGAAATTTGCGGGTTTGAAACTTTAAATTTTTCTTCTAAAATACTTGCAAGTTCTTTTATGCTTTCTCCACCACGTCCTATTACCAAGCCGGGACGCATAGCATAGATTACCATGTGGGTTCCCAACGGAGTTTTTGATATTGTTACTCCGCCATATCCAGCTCTTTCAAGTTTTTTTTGTAGAAACTCGTCGATTTCCGTTTTCTTTATGGATTCTGTTATAAAATGTTTGACGACAGACATTATGCTTCTTCCCCTGTTTCTGGTCGTTCTTCTAGAACTATTTCAATGTGGCATAGGGTTTCAAAATTTGGTGTGGTTCTTCCTTGGGCTCTTGGAGTGTATCGCTTAATCTTCATTCCCGGATATGCAGATGCATGAATAATGCGGAGTCTTTCTGTGTCTAAGCCTTTGTATTCGGCGTTGGCTTCTGCTCCCTCTATTACTTTTAATATTTGTTCTGATGCTTTTACTGGGTATCTACCCGCATAAGCCTTTTCCAATCCGTGGCGGTGTCCAGCCTTCTTTTTGAATCTTGTGAAGGGAACAGCTCGCTTTTTAGCCATAACATCTCTAAGGTATTGTTTTGCTTGGCTGAGCATCATTCCCTTAATTGTTTTACATATTTCTCTTGCTGATTTATGGGATACTCTAACTTCTCGTCCGCTTGCTTTCACGGTTTTTTCAGGGTCTAATTCCTCTTCCGTTATAGAGTATCCCCATTTTGGCACTTTATGGTCTCTCCAACTGTGCAATTGAACAGCGTTATAGCGATTTATATTGTTTTCCATAATTCTTACTGATTTCCACACTCGCCGTTTCCGTTTTGTGGGTAGTTTCAGCCACTTTCAGTTGGAACTCGCCCGTTTTTCTGTTTGTAATATGGCTTGTTCAATGTGTATGTAAATCTCCGTGTTTAGAAGGCTTTTTGTGTCCAAGCAACCTCTTAACATAGTAGGGAGCCTTAAGAAAGAGACTAATATCCTCACACAAGATTTACCCAAAACATCAAGAGTTTACGGAGAAGATAAACAGGCTGGATGAAAAAAGGGTTTGGCGAAAATATTAAAAGACTCAGCTTTCCAGCACAAACAAAAGTCTACTTGTTTTGAAAAAACGGTATTTTTCCTAATTAGCCCATAACGATGTTTAAAACCAGTCCTAAAATCTTGTCCCTCATACTTGACAGAGTTTTCGCAGTTTCACTTCCCTTTTCGCTCAGCACATACATCTTTTTTCTCTGAGCACAGTCTCCTCTAATTAGCCCATCTCTTTCAAGGTGATACAAACATGAGTAAACCGTACCCGTGCTGATAAGCGTATCAAACCGTTTATGAATGTAGGAAATGACATCATAACCGTTAAACGAACCGTTCCTCAACTTCAACAAAATCAATACGTCCAGAAAATTCGTGACAACCCTTCTATTCATTTTCATCAGAATCTCAGATTCCAAATCTAACACGCCTCTAGAAACTACTTCTAGAAGCTAATTGCATATAACTTTTTTTCTTTTCATCTACAAATGTTATTTTCTGGCGTAAAAAACAAAAAGGGGGTGAGAAATTGAACATGAAAGTTTTGTTCCTACTGGCTCTGACACTTCTAGCTGCAATTTCGACAATTGCCACAGTAGCTGTGACGTTGAAAATTCTGACACCAGCTTCGTTGAGCATAACAACAACCATAGCACTAACTACAAGCTCTGGAAAGATCCAGCCTGCAGGCGACCCTGTTGACGATCCGGTCTTCCCTTGCTGAAAAACTGAAAATTTAAAGAAGACATATTACTAATGGTATTAGGGACTTGCAACCTTTGCCGATTAGGAATATTAATCTCAGCCTATCTGATCTAAGAATTTTAGAAGACTTGGCAATTTATGGGCCTAGAAATGTATCAGAAGTTGCTAGGAAACTAAGCATACCTGCAGAAACTTTGCGTAAAAAGCTGAAACGCCTTCGCTCCCAAATTTTTTTAAGAACTCACGTAAATATTTACCATACTAATTTAGGACTCAAGAAAGCTGTTGTCTTGGCTGAAGCGATTCCTGGGTATGAAGATTTACTCTTCAATTGCCTAAAACAAAATGGATTCTGGTTTGCTATTGCAAGATGTTATGGTATGTTTGAAGGTTGCGTTAGTGTCTTTACGATTCCAAAAGATTACCTCAGTGAATTCGAGCAATTTCTCAACCGGATAAAAAGATTAGGCGTGGCTAAAAGTGTTGAGGTTTTTTGGTCCACCTGTTTCCACTCGGTTAATTCAAGGAGTATGTGGTTTAACAAGCAACTGGGATACTGGAACTTTCAGTGGGATAACTGGATTGAGGAGATCAAAAATGAGCAAACAAAATTACCCTACACGCTAGTTGATCCAAAAGATTTCCCCATTCTAGGGGACGAAATCGACATATTAATGTTAAAGGAGTTGGAAAAGGACGCAACGATTAAGATAATCAGATTAGCGGAAATGCTTAAAATATCTCCCCAACTGGCTCGATATCATTTTCACGAACATCTCGTCGGAAGAGGTTTAATTGAAAGCTTTGAGGTTACAGCCTTTCATTTCGGTAGAGAAACCTCAGATTTTTACTTTTTCATCTTTAGCTTCGATAATCATGAAAAGCTTGCAAAGTTCGCATCCTCACTTTTAGACAAACCAATCGCAAAGGCTCTTGGCAAAATCCTAGGCAAAAATGCCCTATATGGATACATCTATCTTCCAAGATCAGAGTTTAGAAACTTCTTAAAAGCCTTATCAAAGCTTGTTAAAACTGGTTTTCTGGACAGCTACCGCTACGTAATTCAGGACCTTGAAAACTCTTCACGCCAAACCATTTCATATGAGTATTTTAAGAACGGATCGTGGATCTATGATCATAAGAAACATATGGAAAACCTTCAAAATATGGTGAGAAACGTTAGGTTGGAGAACGTCGAGGTATAAGGTCACCTTTTACTCTTCGGTGACTGTTACCTTCTCAACTTCCTTTAGCCATGGAATCCTAGTTGGCTCCTCAGAAAGCTCATTTAGAATTTCTTTCTCAATTTCCTCGTTAGCCACTTCAGCGCTCTCTTCAACAAGAGAAATAACAATTACAGCTTTCTTAACCACATTTTCCACCTCTGCGTATCTAAACTTATTATAGAAAAGGACAATTTCTACTATTTATACCATTAGTCAATTTCATGCGAAATTTAAAGCCCATTCTGAAGAGGAACTCCTATTTTAACGGAAGGTTTCTCTGTTCAGCCCGTCAGCCAATCCTCGCAGAACTGAAACATAGTGTCGTTCAATTATCGCTTTCGCCAGATAGTGTATGGACATTGACTTCAAATATGTTTCCTTTCCATGTTTGTGGGCGATATAATGGATGGGCTAGGCAGAAGTTTTCACCTTCTAAGAGTTTTTGTTTATCCCATGTTGGTGGTTTTGCTTTTTCGGTTGTTGGCATCCACATAAGATATATGCTAAAGACTCGTCTTTTGTGCTTCGTTTTGTGTGTTACCTTGATTGAGTCAACGAGTTCAAAGCCTAACTTTTCTATTTGCCACTTTTTAAACCACGGACTCCAATGGTTTTCTAAGGCTATCGTTGCGAAGCCAGCGATATCCTTTTCACTTTTCATCATGTCTTCTACGAGCAATTTCCCAAAATTGTGTTTCTTCGCTTTTCTTAAAATCCAGACACAATTCATGACAATCACATTATCACCCTTTATCGGGTAACCAGACACTTCCGCAGGTGCATACTCGATTTGACCAACAATCTCGCCATTAAAAATCAAGAGTTTCTTATGAAATCCCTTTGGGATGGCATTCTTCAAGTATTCTTGTCTGTTACCATATTTCCTGAATGGCATCGGTGCTAGGCATCTGTAAAGGTATTTTTCGTATTTGTCGTTCTGGGTTATGTCTATAATCTTGGGTTGTAACGTTGATTACACCTTTGTTAACGAATAATATAGCGCAAATATTTTAGTTTTTGAATTTTGGCTTGTAAAAAATAGGATTACTTCATAGCTTGCTAGAAAATATTTTCCATTTAAAAGATTAGTGGATAACTTTAGACAATTATTACGATGCATTTATGTTTAACTGTAAATTTAGGTATTCCAAGTTGAAAGCGAGCGTGAAAAAATGACTGCTAAAAACGGCTATATTACCATGTTGCATGGTGCTGGCGGAACCGTCATGCACGATTTAGTTAAGAA
>CAZNJT010000004.1:0-24996 GCA_964573475.1 uncultured Candidatus Bathyarchaeia archaeon
TTCGCTTTTGGTGCCGAAAACTTCTTAAAAAATCCCATGCTTACAACTCCTTTAAGCATTAATTGTAATTGTTTCTCTAAGCTTTAAAATTTATGGAGGAGTGTTCGTTGCACCATTAATTTAACAATCTATAAAAGGATTAGGAGTCATACGTCTGAACTCTAAAACACTTGGCCCTCACTTTATTGTCAGCGGATAAATCTCCTTTGCCACGTATTCAAGATACCTTTCCTTTTCTGTTAAATTGAAAATTGTTACTGAAACATCTCTTGTTATGCCCACAACATAGCCATATTCTTTAGACCTTGCCACCACATACCACAAATCGCCGTGTTTACAATAGTCTTCGAAAAGCGAAGTGCTTATCAAGTCTGGTCCATAAAGCGAAAGCTTGTTCACGTTTGGAATGTCGACATTATCGAAGAAGGTTATCTTCGTGCCTTCTGGGTTTTTCAGATGGAATTCCTTTAGGATTTCTGGCGGTATTCTTGCTTCCACTATGCCGCCCATTTTTTCGAAGAGGATTTCGCTCAGCTTGTTTGCTATGAAATTTGCTAGGCGTTTCTTTTCAACAACGGCCAAGAAGGTGATGCCTTCACGTTGGGCGAAGCTGAAGAGAGCTTCAACAGTTCTGGGTAATGGGGCAACTTTGCCTCTGTGAAATACGTGAAGCACATAATCATGCGAATAAACGCCTCTAAGCATGTTTTCTTTTGGCAGAAGCCCAACAACCTCAGTCACGAGCGTAAATTTATAGTCGCCTTCCTCGTAAGACTCTTCAGTGTGATAATCTTCAAGTCTTGACGCAATTTCAGCTATGGAAAGCGGTTCCGAAAGCCTAAAGATTTTACCAGCAACAACCACACTTTATCACCTAAGCAATTGCTTATGTTTACTCTGTCAATAACTAAAGTTTTGTGCTTAAGAAGCGATATTAATAATTTACTGGATGCGTTTGCAGTCCTAAAAACTCAGCAAATTGCTTTGGTGTCCTATATTCTTCTATTGACTCAAAGTGCTTATCATATGACACCAAATATTTTATGCCAAATTCCCTTACCGCTACAACTTGTTCTAAATCTTTTTCATTAACTAAGCGAGAGCGTATTTTGTGAAGTGTTCTACAAGTTGTTGAGAAAATACTATTTTGCACACGGCAAATAGATAAATTCTGAATGCGTCTGCTAATCTTTTTAAATAATGTTTTCTGAAATAGCGGTATACTTCTTTGAAAGTTAATTCAGTGATTATTGCCTCAAACAAGCTACGATTTAAGGCTTTGATGATGAAATTAGAATTTGAGTCAGGAACTTCATAGGCGTATATGAAAACACTTGTGCCCAGTAAAGCTCTGATTTTAATGCTTCTCAAAGCTTTGCAAGTCCTTCTCCAGCTCATCAGGACTTACTTTTCTCCGCTTGTGGGCTTTCACGCGCTTCCACAGATCCTCTCTGCTTAACAATCCGGAGTCCACAGCATATTTCATGATTGCTGCTCTGATTGCTTCAGATTTTGAGTTGAAAAGCCCGAGTTTGACCATTTCTTCTAGGAGTTCGGCCTCCAAGCCTCTAAATTTCAATGTCAAGGTTGTGTCTGCCATTTCAGAACCCAAAATTTATAGTGATTTAATAGCTATTAAATGCTGTCATGATCATGATGTGCTAGCTTCTTTTTCACAGACTTCATGTCACAACCATCCTTAAACATAAATGGAAAACAACGATTTTTAAGCATAAACTTTGCCTAATTGTTTTAATAAGAGAATTTTCACCTCTATTACTACTGCGAGAGAGGCAAAAGGCTACAATGCTGGTTCAAGAAGTAATCCTAGAAAATTTCATGAGTTACGAGTATGCTAGGGTACCGTTTAAACATGGCGTAAACGTTATTTGTGGACCCAATGGTTCAGGGAAATCTTCGCTTTTGCTGGCTATTTCAGTGGCTTTGGGACAATCCTACACGGAACGTTCTAGAAAATTGAGTGACTTAATACGTTGGGGGAAAGACCAAGCCCGCGTGACATTAATTTTGGATAACACTAAAAGAGGCGGCAAAAGACCTGTTCCAAAAATTAATAAAGACCAAATTTTTCTCACACGTGTTTTACGACGAGATGGGCAGTATTGGTTTGAGCTTGACAACAGAGCAGTCACTAAAAACGATGTTGAGAGGCTCTTGTCCAAGCTAGGCGTTGACCCAAATAACATGCTAATTATCATGCATCAAAACATGGTTGAACAGTTCACCGTACTTTCCCAACAGGAAAAGCTGCGTATGGTTGAGGCAGCTGTAGGACTTGAACCATACCGCGCAAACGTTTTGGAAGCCCATAAAAAGTTAACCCGCATACTAAGCCAAGAAGAATCCGTAGGCAAACTTTTGGAGTCGGCTGAGCAGACGCTCAATTACTGGAGAGAACAATACGATAGATATCAAGAGAAAAAGCAACTACAAACTAAGAGGAGATTTTTGGAAAGAGAGCTTGCATGGGCAGAAGTTGTTCGAAGAGAAGAGATAATTAAGGAGCTGGAAGCCGAAAGGAAAAAGGAGCAGGATGTTTTAAATCAAATCGATGAAGAGACCAAAACCGTAAAAGAACACCTGCAGACCAAGCAAGATGAAGTTGAAAAGCTGAAGAACGAATGGAAAACCCTCTTTGATGAACGTCTAAGCCTTGAACGTGAAAAAGCTGGAAGTGAGGCAACAATTCCACTATGCGAACAGTTCCTAAAGGAAATGGCAGTGCTGGAAAATCCACATCTTCAACTAAGTCAACTGCTGAAAGAATCTTCGTCAACACAATTTAATCTTTTGAAAAGTGATAACTTAAAAGAGTTAATCCAAAATTCTAACCAGCAACTTTCGAAGTTAAACATTGAAATAAGTGAAAATCAAAAAAAGACTAAAAACTTAGATGAGGAAATCGATAAAGTTGGTAGCCAAGTTTTAGAAAGCCGAATTAAGCTGGCGTTACTGCAATATCGCAGCGAAAACGTAGTATCTAGTCTGGAAAGGCTGGAAAACGAGCTAAAGAATGCAAAAACACATTTGAATGAATCTGTGGGAAAGGCAGAGCAGATCGGACCTAGAATTGCAGTCATTAAAAGTGTCGGCGAAATCCTTGATGAAATGCGAGTTACGGATGGGCATTTGGCGGCACTTTCCGATGTTTCAGAAGATATAGAACGCATGTACGAATCCTATTCAAAGCTCTATTTGGAGTTGAAGGAAAAGGCGCAACAAGTTGCTGAAAACAGAGAAAAGGCGTTAGAAGAAGTCAAAACGAGAGTGCAGAATTGGCGAACAGTAATCCAAAGCCTCCTAAACCGCGTGAACTTGGAGTATCAGAAAACTTTGGCTCAGGCTCAGGCTGTTGGAGAAGTTGGGCTTGTTAATGGACATGATATAGAGGCGGCTGGGCTAGAGATTATTGTAGGCTTTAAAGGTGGCAAATCAGTTCCCTTGGACGCCTACACGCAAAGTGGTGGAGAAAGAACAACAGCCACCATGAGCTTTCTATTGGCTTTGCAACAGCATGTCCGTTCTCCATTTCGAGCAGTTGACGAATATGATATTCACATGGATCCGAAAAACCGCGAAGTTACTGCCAAAATGCTAATTTCAACAGTTAAGGACGCAAACGCCCAATATATTGTGATTACGCCGAGTCAGATAACCTTTGCAAAGGAAGAGACAAACATAATAACAGTCCAAAACATTGAAGGAAAATCCATAATTAGAGAGGTCGCCTAATGCAGTCGAAAAGAGAACGATCAAAAACGGGCAGAGAAAAACTTCAACGAATAATTGAAATGTGCAAGTCCGTTGAGGATCGTTCACTAGACCCATTTTTAATAGATGTTGACGAGGTTATCAGCACCGTTAGGGAGTATTTTCCAGAGTGGGAAATTCCGGAGGACTTATGCTTAGACGCTGAAACAATACACCGCTTAGCCTCAGTTATAAAGCTTCAAAGCGAATGGGTTAAACATCGCTCAACTTCGCTTTATACAGACCCGTTTCTTCTAGAGGAAAAGCTCACCCGTATAGGGAAAGAGGAGATTGTTGAAACTTTTGTTAATGCTTGGCACCCAATAGTGGAATTTGAACAGATTTCGCTTCACAGCCTCGCAGAAGCCCTCAGATACTGGGAAAGCTTGTTGCCGCTGAAAGAAAGATGGAAGGAATTTCCTCCAGCAGAACTTGAAAGAAGCCTTGCGACACGAGAAGAGCTTATTAGACAGAGAATTTTGCGGGACAAAGCCTTTTCCGAAGAACTGGAAAATTTTTGGCAGGAACTAAAGAACAAAGTTGTGGAAAAGGGCGAAAACATGAAAATTCACTATTGGGATTTTGTTGGAGCAGAAACATACGAGGAAACCGTGCAAAGAGCCTTTATGACAAGTTTTCTTGTCACATACGGTTACGCAACATTGGAAATCCATCCGTTAGAAGAAGAAATCTTCATCAAACCATACGAAAAGCCAATAGCCAAAGTTGGTAAAAAACAGTTGGTTTCCATACCCATAGCTGTTTCAGCTGAGGACTGGATGAAATGGAAAAGAGGCGAATTAAAGTGAGCAAAAGGAAAGCATATTACGCGAGCAAAATCAAAAGGGCAGTCCACATGCTCTTTTACCGGCGACATAAAAAACCCGGAGTGAAGGGATGGGAACTTCGAAAAGCCTTAGGCTCAGACTATCCAAAAGTGCTCAAAATTTTGGACGATTACTTAAAAACGCTGGATTTGCAGGTTAAAACTGTTTTTGAAGAGGAAAAACCAGTTGAAAAGCCAACTTTAGAAGAGTTGGACAAAGCCAGATTCTACGTAACCTTAAGAGGCGAATTGACGCCAAAAGAGGCTAAGATGATAGGGTGGAGAATAGATGACCTTGCGGGACTAGCAATAGCAATAACGCATGTAATATCTAAAAAGGGAAAAGCACCGCGAAAAGAAGTTGAAGAACTGCTACGCGACAAACTTCCAGGATGGAAAGTCGGTTTCAACATTGACCGTTACATTCGCTATGGATATTTAACACAGGACGAAAACGAACAATTATATTTAGATTGGAGGACACGAGCAGAAGTGGACCAGAAAGCCCTTATAGACCTGCTTTTGTCAAAATAAAAACTTTGGAACGATGCTTCTCTTTAGAATAAGCTAAATTTTTGCGTATAGGCTTATTTCCTTATTTTGTGGTAAATGAAGGCTATAATGTCAATGAGGATTATGGCTGTTAGAATCAGAAGCGGACTGCCCAAAAACTGATTTATAAAGTCCATGTTTCAGCACCTTGAAATTACGTTATGCTCACGTTTTGTATCTGGAAATATCTTTTAGCTAAAAAGCGTAGGCGCTCAGCATTTTTCCCATTCTTTCCAATGGCTACGCCTTTATCCTTTGGATTAACCGCTACAACCGCTATTGATTTTCCATCAGGTCTTTCGGTTATGCGAATCTCTGTAACCATCGCTGGCTTTAGTGCGTTTTTAATAAATTGAGTTGGGTTTTCTGAGTATTCAATTATTTCATGTTTCTTCCCAGTCATTCTTTCCAAAGTGTGTATGTTCCTTCCACCTCTGCCAATTGCTACGCCCACTTGGCCTGCGTTAACAACGAAGATTACACGTCCCTGCTCCTCGTCAACTATGCAGTCTTTAACGCTTGCACCAGTTATGCTTTCAAACAATGCTATGTATCGCATTTCTGTGCTCGTAAATTTTATGCCGCTGGTCATTCATTTCCTCCGCTCGATTCCTCTGACTCCTTGTCCTCCGTTAAGCTAAGAATTTCTGAATCGCCGGGCTCTCTTATACTTAACGCTGAAACAGTGAAGGGTTTGCCACATATTGCGGCTAAATCTAGTGATGAACCCTTATGGGTTATTAATGGAACTTTTGACAAGTTACAATAGTATTCTATATCTTCGCGTGCGTTTTTGGGACAGTTTGCAGCTAAAATTATCAGTTTAGCTTTTCCTGTTTTAGCATTTTGTATGGCAGAGTTTGCTCCAAAAGACACTTTGCCGGTTTTTACAGCTGTTGCAATGGCTTTATCTATGTCTATCATTTGTTCTTTCCTCTCGATTCAAACGATGACATGAATAATTCCACTAATCCCGTGCCGATTGGTATTGACTGTCCAACTATTACGTTTTCGGTTACGCCCGCCAACGGGTCGCTTTCACCCTTCACAGCCGCATCAACAATGTTTGGCAGAGTTATTTCGAAGGCGGCTCTAGCCAAAACGCTTGACTTCTTACCACTTATGCCATGTCTACCTATTTGCTGCACTTCGCCTGTAGACGTCATCATGTCCGCAACAAGCATAACATGACGGATGTCAACATCTAATCCTTGATCCTCCAAAACACCCTTCGCCTCATTTATTAAGGCATTTTTGGCAGCTTCTATCCCTAAGGTTTTAGCTATTTCATGAACATTATTTGTTGTTGTTCGTGAGGTGTCTACTCCGCAAACCTCTAAGACTTTAGACAGGTTTGAACCATCTGTTCTTATAACCCACTCTCCATGTTCTTCTGTAACTAGTACACGTTTTATGCCAGAAACACCTTTAATGTAGAATGACGAAACTTTGTCAAGCAGTTTTTTGAGGGTTTCAGCCTTTTTAGGCTTTATGTGGACGCTGTTGCCCCTTATCTTTATGGTGCAATTCTGTATCTGCAACTTATCCTTCAGCTCTTGTGGCGATACCTCTCTATCTTCCATCATTGTTTTGTTTAGTTCTACAACTATTTCCTCATGTATTGGGTCGACATAGATTGTTTCTGTCAAATCCTCTAATGTTGTGTAAAGTATGTTACGGGCAATTTTTACTGCAGATTTGCTTTTTCTGTGTTCTTCAGTTAGATAAATAGTCATTATAGGCGTGGATGGAATTCTCCTAGCGTCAACAATTTCTATTAGTCTCGGCAAACCTAAGGTTACGTTTTGTTCTCTGACTCCAGCATAGTGAAACGTTCTAAGAGTCATCTGCGTGCCCGGCTCGCCTATTGACTGTGCTGCGACTATACCTACGGCTTCACCAGGCTCCATTAAGGCACGCTTGTACTGTTCCACTGTTGATTCGATTGCCTTTTCCACTCCTGCCGTGTTTAGTTTTGCTTTGGCTAAATTTTGCCTAAGTTCGTCCATAAGCATGGGTGTAAGCTGATCTTCAACTTCTTTCAATTTCTTTTTACTGTATTCGCTTGTTGCTGGTCTACCTTTCCCTTTTGCGATTTTTATTTGATCAGTTAGTCGGCTCACGTTAACGGCTTTTCCATGGTCACTTTTAGCAGGGTCGACGCCGTCCTCACCATATTTGAATTGGATTATGTCTCCAGCCGAATTTCTAACTGTTCCATCATATTCTAAGCGTATATGTTCAAGCGCGTTGATGAGTCTCCTTTGCATATAGCCACTTTGTTGTGTTCTAACAGCAGTGTCAACAAGTCCTTCTCTGCCACCCATTGCATGGAAGAAGAATTCAATCGCGTCAAGTCCCTTCTGATACGATGAATATACAAATCCCCTTGCCTTTGGACTTGGATCACCGGGCTTGAAATGGGGCAGAGCACGATCTAGATATCCACGCAGTATTCTTTTTCCACGCACTGACTGCTGTCCTATGCATGCGCTCATCTGTCCAATGTTTAGGCTTGAACCCCTGGCGCCTGTCCGCGTCATAATTATGCCAGAATTTTCGAGAGTGAAGTCCTCGTCAGCTATTTTTCCCGCCTCATCTCTAGCCTTTGCCAGTTCGTTCATTACATAAATTTCGAACGAGTCTTCAAGAGTTTGGCCTGGAAGTCTGGGCAAGGTGCCTTTGCGATAACTTTCTATAAGCTCCTCTATCTTCTTCTGAACTCTTTCCATTGTTTTCGTTATTTTATTTTCAGCCGTTGGAGATAGGACGAGCTCATCATACGAGTACGTGAAACCTCGCATAGTTATGAAAAGCTTCAATAACCTTGTTATTTTGTTTAGGAATTCTCGTCCCGCTTGCGTTCCATAATCCTTTATTATTCTATGGAGGAGACTTTCAGACTGTTCAGCCCCTATTGAACGCCTGTCTATAACACCGCTCACAAGTTCGCCATTTTTAACAATCACGTAGGCATCGAATGGACAGTTTTCCTCTAGGCATTTGACGCATCCCTGACAAATGCTTGCTTTCAAAACATAGTTCATATTTCTTGGCAAAAATAGGCTGAAAATTTGCTTACCCGTCCAAAGTGGTTGCGGCGCTTTAATTATAGGTTCTGGTAATGGCCCCTCATATCTGGCTGCCATTAGCAACCTATCTACATCTTCTTTTGTCAAGCGGTTTGTTTTTCTAGTAAACAAGTATGCGGATGTTATGAAATCTCGAATTGCACCTATTATCGGACCTCCGAATCTAGGTGAGAGTATTTGATCTTGAACTTGCATTAGTAGAAGCGCTTCTGTGCGGGCCTCTTCGCTTTGGGGTATATGTAAGTTCATTTCATCTCCGTCGAAGTCCGCGTTGTAAGGTGGACACACACATAGGTGTAAGCGGAATGTTTTGTAAGGTAAAACACGCACGTGATGCGCCATTATTGACATGCGGTGAAGTGAAGGTTGGCGGTTAAAAATGGCTATATCACCGTTTTTAAGATGTCTTTCCACTATAAAGCCAAGCTCCACTGCCTCGGCAATTTTCTCCCTATCAGTAACGAATTCGAGTCTAATGCGCTTACCGTCAGGCCTAATGATGTAAAGTGCACCAGGATATTTTTCAGGCCCATTTATGACGAGTTTCCGCATTTCTTCAATATTCCACTCTGTCACCTTTTCGGGCACAGACAAGCGCATGGCAATTTCAAGCGGAACACCAACCTCGTTTATGTCAAGGTTTGGATCAGGAGAGACGACAGTGCGTGCTGAAAAGTCAACTCTTTTTCCAGAAAGGTTGCTTCTGAATCTTCCTTCCTTTCCCTTTAATCTTTGTGAAAGTGTTTTTAATGCTCTTCCAGAACGGTGTCTTGCTGGAGGTATTCCTGAGGCTTCATTGTTAAAGTATGTTGTCACATGATATTGTAGAAGTTCAGATAGATCTTGAATTATGAGTGTAGGGGCTCCAGCATCCATGTTTTCCTTTAGCCTTTGGTTAATACGGATAATATCCACGAGTTTATGAGTTAGGTCATCTTCCGAGCGGATGCCCGATTCTAAAGTGATTGATGGACGGACATAAACAGGCGGTACTGGCAAAACTTGTAAAATCATCCATTCTGGGCGTGCAGCCTTCGGATTAAACCCTAAGAGTTCAAGGTCCTCGTCTGGTATGCGTTCCATTCTTTCTCGAACCATGCTTGGCGTCAACTGTTCTGAGCCACTTTCCGGAATTTGCTCGCTGAATTTCGTTGGTTTTTCAAAGACTATTTTATATTGGATTGTCCCGCAATGAGGACACTGTTTCGTTCTTGTTTCTTGCATAATCAATTTGTAAACTTCATCCGGAACTAAGCCCAAAAGTTGACGGTTTTTATCGATTCTAGATTGAGTCTTTTTTACTGTCTCGTCTGGAAGTAGGATGCGCCCACAGTTTCGGCAAGTCGATCTTAAAAGGTCATACAATAGTTTTGTAAATTCAATGTGTACTATTGGAACTGCAAGTTCGATGTGACCGAAGTGACCTGGACATCGAATGGCTGTGTTGCCGCATGTTTTGCATCTCTGCCTCGGCTCAAGGGTTCCAAGTCTACCGTCCATTAATCCAGTTGTGATGGGGGCGCCGTCTTCATCGTAAGTGTCTGGTGTTTGAATCTCCACAACTGAGAGTCTACGCACATCCTGCGGTGAAAATAAACCGAAGCGAATTTCGTCAATAACTTTATGGATTATCTCTTCAACGCTCATGTTATGCCTTCTCCTTAAGCTTTAATTTAGGCGCTATACAGAGGCTCATTAATTCTTGGAGAAGAAGTTTAAATGCATAAGAGATTATTACTGGAGAGATTTTGGCTTTATCTTCGCAAATCCTACACACATATTTTCTCTGTTTCATGTCATAGTAAGCTATGTAACCGCAATTTTCACAAATGTATAGTGTGTATTTGTCTGATTCTTCCAGCAGTCTGTCTCGAAGAAGCATCGCAGCCCCATGCCCGATTAGGCAGTCGCGTTCCATTTCACCAAATCTTAGACCTCCGCCTCTGGCCCTTCCTTCAGTGGGTTGTCTCGTCAACATCTGCACTTGTCCTCTGGCTCTAGCGTGTATTTTATCAGCAACCATGTGGTGAAGTTTCTGATAATATACAACTCCAACGAATACATCTGCAACGAATTTTTCGCCTGTCACACCATTGTAAAAGACTTCGCTGCCAGTGTGGCTAAATCCAAATTTAACTAGGGCTTTTCTGAGTTCCTCGGATTTTTCATTTGCAAAGGGCGTTCCGTCGACAGGTTTCCCTCTTAAGGCTGCAACTTTTCCAGCGAATGACTCGATAAAATGCCCGATGGTCATTCTAGAGGGAATAGCGTGAGGATTGACTATTATGTCTGGAACAATGCCGTCTTCTGTGAAGGGCATATCCTCTTGTGGAACAATTAATCCAATAACTCCTTTTTGTCCATGACGAGAGGCAAACTTGTCGCCTAGTTCTGGAACACGTTGGTCGCGGACCCTAACTTTAACCAGTTTGCTTCCCTCTCCTGACTCTGTTATAAAAATTGCGTCAACAATTCCTGTTTCTGAGGGACGCATATCTACCGATGTGTCTCGCATGGATGGCCCTTTTACTTCAAATTCCTTGTATTCTTCCAGAAATCTCGGCGGGCTGATTCTGCCGATGAGGACATCTCCGCCCGAAACTGTCGATTCTAAGCCTATTATCCCATCAGGTTCAAGCAGCCTATAATATTGTTCTCCTCTGTAGCCGCGTGTTCCAGATTCGGGCAGAACGAACTTGTCTTTCAGTCCTCCCAAATACTGACGGCATTCCGCCTCGTATATCCTATAGAAGGTTGAGCGGCCTAAGCCTCTTTCTATTGAGGCTTTGTTGAAGATTAGGGCGTCTTCCATGTTATAGCCTTCAAAGGAGAGCACGGCTACCACATAGTTTTGTCCTGAGGGACGGAGGTTATAACCCATCATCTCCATTAATGCTGTTTCGACTAATGATACTTGTGGGTAATGTAAAATGTGTGACCGTGAGTCTACACGTTGGTGAAAGTTTGTCGCATAAACTCCTAAAGCTTGTTTTGCCATTGCAGCTTGATAGGAGTTGCGTGGTGACTGGTTATGTTCTGCGTAGGGTATTGTTGATGCGCAGATTCCAAGAATTGTGTAGGTTGCAATTTCCATGTGTGTATGTTCTGGGGTTATTTCTTCAAGAGCTATGGCGACATAGGCATTTTCCTCTTCTTCAGCGTCTAAATATTCGGTTATGGCGTTTTTGACAAGATCTTCCCATGACCATTCTCCGGAAGATATTTTTTCAATGTGTTCTGGTTGGAGTTTTGGAACGCCCTTTTCAACGATTATGAGGGGTCTTCTAACTCTTCCCTCATCACAGTTGACGTATACTTCGTTTCTTTCACCGTGGATTTTTGAGAAGTAAGCTATGTTGACTTCGGTTGAAATTTCCCCTCTTCTTCGTCTTTCCCTAGATTCCCATGTCAATTCCTCTGGAGTGTTGCAGTATCCGATGATGTTTCCGTCAACAAAGACTTTGGCTCCAGAACGCTTCAGAGTCTCATTTGCCTCGTATACGGGTATTACACCCATGCTAAAGAGTATCTGCTTTATTTTCTCAGCGTTTACACCTACCGAAATGCATGCGGATAAGGCTAAGTTTTTGACTAGCCCGCAGTTTGATCCTTCTGGTGTTTCATTCGGGCATAGACGACCCCAATGGGTTGGGTGCAGGTCTCTTGCTTCAAAGTTTGGTTGGCTCCTGCTTAATGGCGACTGTAGCCTGCGTAGGTGACTCAGCGTAGAGATGTGGTTTGTTCTATCTAGAAGCTGGGTTACACCAACCCTTCCCCTTCCCCAGTTCCCGGTTGCAAGTGCATGTTGAAGCCTTTCTGTTATAATTCCTGGGCGGACAGCAACTGAAACAGTTATTAATGGGCCTTTTACACCTATGCGTTCAAGCTGGTATTTTATGTCTCTAATGAGGTTTCTGAAGGCTACTCTGAATAGGTCTGCAAGGAGGGGACCTGCAAGTCTTAACCGTTTATTTTTGAAATGGTCTTTGTCGTCGGGTTTTCTTCTCCCAAGTTTTAGTTCAACAACCCTGCATGTCATTTCGCCTAGGAACAGTGCCTTGTCTCTTCTGCTCTGGCTTGTTCTTCCTATATGTGGTAGGAAGTTCTTGTCCAGTATGGTTTCGGCTTTTTGAATGCGGTATTCTTCAACTTGACCGTGGGCGACACGGTTTCCAATAAATATGATGGCATCCTTCACTGTGTCTACACCTATGGCCTTTTCAAAGGAGGAGTCCAGCTCGGTTTGCATTTTCTTTTCCATGGAAACTGCTTCAGCTGTTTCTTTGTCTGATTCTAAGCCTAAAGCCCTCATAACTATGACGAAGGGAATTTCCGAGGGCACGCCGGGCATTGAAACGTATATGGCTCCGTCCGCCTTCATTTTTAATTCTATTCTTGCCCTGAAGCCTACAGTTGTGGAGAACATTTTAGCTTGATATACGGGTGTTGCTCCTTTCTCGTCTATGTCCAATATTATGCGGTTGGGGGCTAAGTCTTCCATGGCTACTATTACACGTTCTGAACCGTTCACTATGAAGTAGCCGCCTGGATCGTCTGGGTCTTCTCCACATGCTATTAGTTCTTCTTTTGAAAGCTGTGAGAGGAAGCATAATTTTGATTTCAGCATTACTGGAATATTTCCAATATAGACGAGTTCCGTGTCTTGTTCTCTACCATCTATTACTGGCGTCATTTCAAGGGCTACTGGCGCCGCATAGGCTAGGTTTCGGAGCCTTGCTTCCATAGGGTAGATTTCATGTTTTGTGCCGTCTACTTCTGTTGTGTATGGACCAGTGATTCTTGTCTGGGGGTCTATTACCCAAACTTGCCCGAGCTTCACTTTGTATGGGCTTTCAGGAACTTCTATTGGGATTTCTCCTAGTTCGTCTATCACTTCTTGTAGGCCATCGTCTATAAACTCGTTGTAAGAGTCCAAATGCTGGCGGACTAGGCCTTTATCTTTAAAAAATGCTTTTAACAGAAGATTTGTATCCTCTTTCGAAATTTCAGCCAATTCTAACAAGCCCCCGCAATTTTACATTTAAACATCCCTGAACGAGATTTTTTGATGCGGGTTTCTTCAAACTTTTAATTTCCTCCGACTGTTGGATCATCCAACTCGGAAAAATGGTCTCCAATATTTTAAAGAGCTAAAACACGTAACCACATAGGTCTCTAATAAACTTTTTTGTAGCTTGCTTCACTTTTTCGCGTATTAAACACGCTCCGCTTCAGTTTCTTAGGGTATTGCACAACAAAATATTTTTGAGCTGCATATTCTGTCATAAAGTTAAGAAAAGAGGACAAATCTTGGAGCAGAATTTTAAGGCGCTAATTGTCTATCTTATTTTGAATGGAGAAACAGAGAAAGCTTTGGAGATGCTCGCCAAACATTACAGTGTTGATGTGCCTAAAATAAAAGTGGGTCTGCCTAAAAGACATAAAAAGAAGACTCTCGGATGTTACAACGCAAAAAATAAGACGATTTCAGTTTTGAACAGCGACGCACTAAAAGAACCGTTCGTTATTCTGCATGAGTTTTATCATCACCTAAGAACATCTTTGGATAGGAAACATAAGGGAACCGAGAGGTACGCAGATGAATTTTCAAAAGAATTCATTCAAGCATACAATTCGACGGTGCGCTAAGGTTTCGGGAAATAATTAATAAGAAAGGACAAGGTAGTTTTGAAACTGATGCAGCGGTCGCCAAGCCAGGTCAAAGGCGAAGGACTCAAGATCCTTTCCCGTAGGGGTTCGCCGGTTCAAATCCGGCCCGCTGCACCTTTTTTTGCGATATGATTAGAGATAAATGCGACGAATTTGCTTATGTCTACTGCAGTAATAACTCTAGATTAAGGGTTCAAATATGAGAGGCGAAAGGTTGCCGCCTGGACAAAGAGAGGCAAAGGGAACGCCATTACGTCAGATAGGTGCAATTCCAAAAACTGATCTAAACATGTGGCGCCTAGAAGTTTACGGCGAAGTAGAAAGACCAACGACATTCAGCTTTGAGGATTTAAAAGCAGAACCAAGTGTTTTCGGCATTTTCGACTTTCATTGTGTTGAGGGATGGAGCATCCTAGATAATAAGTGGGAAGGCGTCCCTTTCAAAGCAATCACCGAGATCGTTAAACCTAAAGAGAACGCAACATATGTGACATTTCAATGCGATGACGGTTACACAACCTCCCTGCCCTTACCCGAGTTGTTGAGCGATAACGTTCTCTTAGCATACAAGCTGAATGATAAGCCGCTACAACAAGAGAGAGGCGGACCATTGCGTCTCATAATTCCCAGCAAATACGCCTACAAAAGCCCAAAATGGATTCGAAAAATAAAATTCACCTCAAAACAAGAGCTTGGCTACTGGGAAACCAGAGGATACAGCAACACCGCAGACACATGGAAAGAAGAAAGATACACAAAATAAACACGCCCACATGCCTGTTCCGAATTATTGATGTATTAATTTTGGTGTAGCTTAGTTGAACGGTTAGCCAGAAACATTTATTAAGACTCGAGATATAATAGTCTGAACTTAAGGTGGATGAAAGCATGAGAAAAAAACAAGACACAAAAGTAGGTAAAAGTGTAGAAGACTTAAAATTTGAACTGATTGTTGATGACCTTTTAATATATGATATTCTACTCCGCAAAAGACCGACCTAAGAACCAAAATATTAAAACTGAAAAATTATGCTAAAAATGCGGAAACAACCAAAATTAGCATTCAAACTTTTAAGACACATTTCAACATGGTTTGCCTATCAAAATGAAAGGAAGCTTAAACATTGGTTAATAGAAATCTTGTTGGTAGATGTGGGTTATACTGCGGAGCCTGCGCAATCTACAGAGCCTACAAAGACAATGGAGAATACCAAGAAATACTGGCTAACCACTTTAAATGTCCACCAGAAAAAGTGCGATGCGAAGGCTGCATGGCTTTAACGCCAGAATGCTGGGGATACGACTGCAAAATCGTTCAATGTTTAAGAAATAAAGGCTTACAATTCTGCCACCAATGCAACGAATACGAAAATGAAAAGTGCGAAAAATTTGAGAAACTGGCAATGCCGTACTTAGAAGAAGATGGCGTTGACTTAAGGGCAAACCTTGAAAGGATTAGAAAGGGTGAAGTAGAAGAGTGGTTGCGTGAAAGCGAAGAAAAGTACAGATGCCCAGTATGTGGGAAACCTTTATCGACTGGCGCAATGCAGAGAAAATGTTACCACTGCGGAGCAGACTTTTCCACAACCCCTTAAAGGGTTTCAGATTGAAAAACAGATTTCCACCTATTTCACTTTTTTGTCTCGGCTCCAATTATGGGCGAACTTCTTTCTGGCTCTTCGCCCGCAATAATAGGACTTCTTCTTTTGAAAAGAAAATGAAAAGGCAGCGTTAAGCAAAGAATATATCTCGCTATTTTGTTAGAAAACCTTCACAACATTAATTGAAAGGCGAATGTAGTGACATTAGTCGACAAAATAGTTAAACTAAAAAAGGATAAAAAGGCAGTAGTTCTGGCTCACAATTATCAAAGACCAGAAATCCAAGACATAGCGGACTACGTGGGAGACAGTATAGAATTAAGTAGAAAAGCCATGGAGGAGAAAGAAGCGGAAATGATAGCTTTTTCCGCTGTGGATTTTATGGCAGAATCAGCAGCAATCCTAAACCCCGACAAAAAGGTTTTGTTGCCGACTCTTGGTGCGCGTTGCCCTATGGCGCAGATGCTCACAGTTGATGAAATTAAAAGGTGGAAAGTGCTTCATCCCCTTGTCCCTGTGGTTTTGTACGTGAATACCTTGGCTTCAGCTAAAGCCTATTGCGATATATGCTGTACATCGGCAAATGCAGTAGAAGTTATAGAATCTCTCAACGCTGAAACAGTGCTTTTTGGACCGGACCGCAATTTAGCTGAATATGTGCAAAGGAAAACTGGAAAGACGATTATTCCAATTCCTGAGTGGGGTTTTTGCCCAACCCATTTGCTTTTCCAACCTGAAGATGTGCAGATACTAAAGATGCAATATCCAGACGCGGTTGTTATGGTTCATCCTGAATGCTCTTTCGAAATGCAGAAAGCAGCAGATTTTATTGGAAGCACTTCACAGATGTGCCGCCACGCAAGAGAAAGCAATGCCAAAACTTTCATTATAGCAACTGAAGAAGGGCTTCTACACCGTTTAAGAAAACAGAACCCCGAAAAACAGTTCATTTTAGCCTACGAGGATGCTGTTTGCCCAAACATGAAGTTAAATACTCTTGAGAAGCTTTACATGGCTTTGAAAGAAGAGAAATACGTAGTCACTGTTCAAGAGCCCATAGCAAAAAAGGCTAGAAAAACGCTAGAAAAAATGTTTGAGATAACAAATAAAAGCTAAATTGAAATAAGCCTCGCCATACCGTTGCCGATAATAGGCATTCTGGAAAAAGCAAACGTGGGAAGATTAAAGGTGCATGAAGAAGAAGAGAAACTTACATCAGCAATAAAAAAGCTGAGAAACTACACGGACATCTAGGCCCTTTTCTAGTCATTGGGGTCAGAATGGGAAAAACCGTTAAAAGAATCTTAAATCTAAACACCGGAAATAAGAGCGAATTAAGAGCAACTGCGAAAATTCCACTTTTAACCCCTATTTCATGCATAATTGACGGAATACAAACTACAACACATTGCACTGTTGGAAACCAAAAACTCAAAACAGAAAACTCCCAAAAAGAAATAGCGGTAAATTTCAAACTGCAATATTCGGATAGAAAACTGAAAGTGCTTGTTAATCCAAAAATAGTTGAGAAGTTGATGAATAGAATTTCAGAAGGCGCCTCAAATGAAGAACTCGCATGGGAAATTGCCCGCATGCCAGAAAGCCAACTGTTTACGATAGAAAAACGATAAATACTTTTGCGACTTGGTGCCAATTGAAACGAACATGCAGGATTTAGAAATAGCCAAAAAACGCCTAAACGAAAAGAGTTTAACACTTTCCATTGTAAAAAATGGCGAGATAATTTTTGAGACTGTTTCAAATGGGATTTCTGGCTTTTTAGAAGCAATTGAAAAGTTTGGAGATGGGCTTGAAGGGACTTCCGTTGCTGATAGGGTTACTGGGAAAGCAATTGCACTACTGTGTGTTTATGCAAAGGTTAAGGCTGTTTACGCGATAATATTAAGTAAAGGGGCAAAATCTGTCTTCGAAAAGCATGCGGTGTATCATGAATGGAACGAATTGGTTGAAAACATACTCGACGTTAACAAGACGAGAATATGCCCCTTTGAAAAGCTGGCGACGGAAATTTCAAATCCTAAAGATGCCTACAGGAAGCTTAAGGCTTTACAGAAATCTTACATGGTAGATGAGACCGAATGAGCGACGAACACAAACAGTTTATATCAAAGGAAGACGCAGAACTGAAGCATACCAAAGAAAAGAAACTCAGAGAACTGATGGGATTGAAGGAGAAAGAGCATGAAATGAACTCAGACCCTATTCACATAACAGATTCAAACTTTAACGAAATAGTCAACAAGCATTCGCTAGCCTTGATTGATTGTTGGGCGCCTTGGTGCGGTCCATGCCTAGCTTTAGCCCCGACAATCGAGGAGCTAGCCAGGGAATATACTGGAAAAGTTCTTGTTGGGAAGCTTAATGTTGACGACAACCCAAGGACTGCTGAACGCTTCCAGATTTTTAGCATCCCAACCATGCTGATAATGAAGAATGGGAGAGAAGTTAATAGAACTGTTGGGCTTGTTCCTAAAAACCATGTTGAAGCCGTTTTAAGAAAGCATCTGGGATAGGATCTATATGAATGTTCCAGAACGTAGGGTAATAGGCGCATTGCTACTTCTTTTGGGAGTCTCATTCCTAGCTGTAGGCATATACACAGGTCAGTTAAACGCTATTGTGGAAATGCTGAAAAAAGGTTTTTAACACTGTGAAAGCCTAAAGCTCTTAAACTAACTCCGCACAATTTTGGTTGTAAATATTGACTTCATGATTTAGTGTGGGTGATGAATTCGAGTCCACCGATAATTGAAAGCAAAAACGGAGAAAGAGATGCAGTTTTGGAAGCAGCTAAACTTATGTTAATAGCAGCGAGGACTGCTCCAAAATCAGGCGGCATAGACGATGTTCTAACCATAATCGTTTACGGCAAAGAGAAAGACGCTATTGCTGAGAAAATGGAAGAAATAGCAGAGGAGCGAAAAATTGAGGGTTTTAAGCGGGATGCAAAAAATGTTAGAGATTCAGAAGCAGTCATTTTGATTGGGGTTAGAGGGGGCAAAAGTTTTGGATTCCAATGTGGGGCATGCGGCTACAAAAGCTGTAAGGAGTTTGAGGAAGCAGAGAAAAAGTTTGGACAAGACTTTTTTGGTCCAACATGTATTTTTAAAGCCTTAGACCTTGGAATAGCTTTAGGATCAGCCGCAAAAACAGCAAGCATTTTGGACATTGACAACCGTATAATGTATCGTGTTGGCACAGCAGCATTAAAACTGAAATTGCTGCCAGAAGCAACAGTTATCATGGGAATCCCAATGTCAGCAAGTGGCAAAAACATTTACTTCGACCGCCCAAAATGAGCGTTTCTAGCTCTGACTTTTCATTTTCTCATACATCTTCTCTAATGTCCAGCGGATGCTTGATTTAAGTTCCCTCAAACGGTCTTGGTCAACATGCTTAACTGTTATTTCACGAATTACCTCATCTTCCCTAACAATGTTATAGCAGAAAATTTTTTCCGGTGCGATTTGCCCAGTTCTGGCTAGTTCGTTGTCCTTTTCCTGCATTTTTGCAAAAACTCTTTCCACTAGAAAAGGGGTAAAAGGCGGCGTGTTAACGTTGAAGCTTTTATCTTCCGCTGGCACCACCCGTAATGAATCTTCACTTACGTGAAGCGTTGCAAGAAGCTCGCCTGTAACAGTCTTTAACGGAATAACACTTTCATATTCTGTTGGAGGCTGAGGAGGAGAAGGTTCAACTGTCACCTCTTCTTTTGGCAGTAAAGCCTCTATTTCAGCAGGTGATTTTGTTATTTCTGCGTGTTTAAACCCCTTTTCTAATAGTATGGAGTTTAACGCTTCAAGGGTGGCTTGTAGCTCTTTGAGTTCAGATCCCAGCTCTTCAACCCTTTTTTCAAGTTTTTGCTTAAACGAGACAAGCCTTTTTACTTTTTCAGAATCCTGAGACATTGCTCTTCACAGCAATTATTTTAGAGTCTTTTCCCTTATCAAACCTTTGAAAAGTTTTGCTTAGAAACTTGAGCTAATTCTTCAATGGTGCAATTCTTCTCAGCGATTTCCGTGTTAGAAAAGGATGAAAGAGGCTTAAGTTTGACTTTTAGGTCATTTCGGAGAAAGCGCTCAAACTCTTGGAAAACAGGGCTATCCGTGTGGTTTAGTTTAACGCATAGATTTTTTCCCTCTAATAGGGGGCTTAGGTCATAAAGGGCTATTCTCTCAGAAAAGTCTGGATTTTCAAAAACTGTTTTAACAAGGGTCTCTGAAGGTGTCTCCGAGAACAGCCATGCAGTATATGATGCCTCAACAACACGATAAGATAAACCTTCTCGAACAACACATTTCCGATTTGAAACTATCCTTTTAAAGGAAGAGGGATGAATATCTTTAGCCCATAGAAAACTATGATACTTATCATCAATTTCAATCCAATCTTCACTTTCAGAAGTTCTCCAACCGCGAACCCTACATACATCCTTAAATTTTTTAAGAATCTCCCAAACTCTAGGCATCTTCATCTTTCCATCACAAACCCTTTGTTAGAGTCTTCTAGAACAATATTCTATTATTCAACCATAAATTTAAACTTATTTGTCAGTTTATTCGCAAAAATGTAGGATAAATATCCTCTTTATTGAAAGTTTGTAGGCAATAAGAGTTTTTAGCTACAAATTTACGGCAAGTCGAAGTAAAACTTGACGAGAAAACAGAGGAATTTCTACATTTTTCCGACAAAAAACAATAAATCTAAACACCAATCTCTTGATATTGGAAGAGAGGGAGAGGCGATATTGAAGCTCAAAAACAACACCTTAATCTTAGATGATACAGATTTAAAAATTTTGGAGGCTTTGCAAGAAGATGCAAAGCAGACTTACATGGCTATAGGTAAACATTTGGGAATAGCCCACTCCACAGTTTATGAGAGAATAAAAAGAATGGAGCAGAATGGAATAATCAAGAAATATACAGCTTTGATAGATGCTGAAAAAGCTGGAACTAAAAGCATAACAGCCATAATGACAATTTACACAGACCCCAAAGAAAGCGAAAGGGTCGCAGAAAAACTATGCAACGCACCAGAAATATTAGAAGTCTACACATCCCTCTCAGAAGAACTCCAAATAATAGCCAAGGTTGTTGCAGACAATCAGGAAAACCTACACGCATTTATCGCCAACTCAGTTGCGCCTCTACCTGGAGTTTTAAGGATTCGCACATCAATAGTTACAAAAAAGTTTAAGGAAACACAGTTTTCAATAGCTAATGACTCTAAAAAGTTAACACTTATAAAAGGAACATATAATATAAAGGGAGAGAAATAGTATGAACGTAGAGACGATTTCAAAAATTTTAAGAACAGTTCCACGGGAGAAAGCGTTCTATTTCTTTACGTCAATTGGAAATTATACTGGTGTAAGTGCGTCTTCTCTGAAAGAGTTTATGGAAAAAATAAATGAAGTGAACGTTAAATCGTTAGAGTTTCACCTTTACCGTGGAGACTTTGAAAAGTGGATATCTGAGGTTTTACAAGATGAAGAGTTAGCAGTAGAAGTTAGAAAACTACAGAAATTTAATTTGACAGGTGATGCTCTTCGCAACCAAATATATGTAATCCTCTCGAGGCGATTGAAGCGTTTAACGAGCCAGCCTAGTTCAACACACATCTAAATTCTTCCTTAAAACTGTTAGTATCATAAATCCCGCATTACTTGACACGTTGTTTTGTTTGTAATTTGGTATGCGATAGTCTGCAACTTGATCTGGATAATAGTGTAATCTGCTCAGTCCCAATTCTGATGAATAGGATACAGGTATTTTGTCTACAGCTTCGCTGACGGTATCGTTTTTGTTAATCAAGTAATCAAGTAGATGAGCGATTGCATTGTCGTTGTCGGATGGGTCAATCCAGCCATCCCAGCTTATGAATACTTTTACGCCTTTTTCTATAAAGGCTTCTGCAGTTTTATAATAATCCTGTTTTAACCCGTTGCAACTCATAAAAATAATCACGGTGTCTTCAAATCTTCCATCCATGCATTCTTTTACAAAATCGGGAGTTATTGCAAAATACAAGTTCGGATCCCCTGTTATATTGCAAAGCTTAAGCTGATCTTCTGAGTATTGCTCATATTTTCCTTGAACGTATCTCTCGGACGAGCATATAGCAACATACTTATTTGGGTCTAACGCTGAATGTGTTCTCCAAATTATCAGTTTGTAACCTAACGATGGGAGAAGTTTATACTGATCTACCGTAGCATTATCTGAGTAATAGTCGACTTTGGGAAAACGTTGGTCTAGCAGACCTTTTGCAGTGCCTATAAATGTTTGGTTTGGGAAGCGCGAAGAAGGAGTCAATTGTGAACTGCTTAGCTGATCTATTATTGCTGCTTTCGGTTGACTTGGTTGATTAGGATGAATGTAGAAAAAAATGCTCGTCAGAATTATTATTGTTATGATTGCAATAGTTGCATATATCAGTCTTTTATTTTGAGCAAACTTTTCGGTTTCACCTTTATTTTTCGCTTTCATCACTAAAAGCTCCGAGTAGATGCTAGTTACTTTGGAGGAATATAGAAAAAATTATATGGTTTGTGTCTATTTTCTTTTGCGTTTTATAAGGCTTAGCACTACACCAAACAAGGCTATTAGCATTGTATAGGCTGTCATGTGCGATACAGGGGTTTGCTTGATCAGTGAGATTGAGTAGCCTCCAACTGGAGATGGTGGAGGCGCTTTGACGGTGATAGTAATATCTTCGCTGTCCGTTAGGTGCCCATCACTCACCTCAAAATGGACGCTAGGATAGACCCCGGCCTGCCCAGAGGTGGGAGTCCAGCTAAAGACGCGAGTAGTGGGGTTAAAGGTGGCTCCTAAGGGGAGGTTGCTTGCCGAGAAGGTTAGAGTTTGAGTGGGTATGTCAGGATCTGAAGCTGTTATGGTGAATTGTAAAAGAGCTCCCTCATTAATCGTTTTAGGTCCAATCGGATTCAGCACAGGCGGTAGGTTGACTTCATTAACGGTTACCGTGATATCTTCATAATCTGTTAGAGAACCATCCGAGACAATTATCCGTACAACGAAACTATCAGGACCCTGAGCCTCAGTTGGAGTCCAAGTAAATACACCAGCAGATGTAATCGACGCGCCCGCCGGAGCGCCTGCACCCAACGAGAAAATCAAAGTCTGCACTGGAAGGTCAGCATCTGACGCAGTAGCGGTGAAAGTCAACAGAGTTAGTTCGTTGACTGCTTTGTTGCCAATCGGGCCTAGTATTGGAGCAACATTCACCTCATTTACGGTCACAGTGATATCTTCATAGTCTTGTGAGCTTCCGTCAGACACAATTATCCTTATGACGTAGCTACTTGGACCTTGAGCCTCTGTAGGAGCCCAGCTAAATGCACCACCAGTCGTGATAGAAGCGCCAAGTGGCGCACCCGGTCCCAGGGAGAAGGTTAGGGTTTGCGGGGGTACGTCGGGATCGGTTGCCGTGGCGGTGAATGAAAGCATAGTTCCCTCATTAACTGATTTAGGTCCGATATAGGCTAGCACAGGCGGTGAGTTTGATATGGTAATAGTATCTTCTTCTGAGGCCCCGTAGTCTTCGCCGTCAAACGGTGTACAGATTACCTTGATTTGGTCTCCTTCAACGAAGTTGTCGGAACTCAAAGTGCTGGAAGTTTCTCCGGAAATGTCTTGCCAGCTGGCACCGTTCCACTTCTGCCATTGATAGGTGTAGCCTTCAGGATCAGCATCTGCGTCGGACCATCCGTAAGGTGTTGCAGTTAGAGTGTCGTCTGTGTATGCTGGGTCCGGTGTAATATTTACTCCATCTATGGAAGGTGGAGAATTCAAGATGGCGACTTGATCCTCATCTGGGGGGCCGTCTGATCCGTGGGGGGTGACGATGCATTTCCAAACTTCTCCTTTATGGGTATTTGAAGAGTCTATGGTGACGCTTAGTGCTGTGGTTGTCGTAGTTAGGCTTGGTTGAAGGGCATCATTCTTGTACCATTCATAGGTGTAGGTTACCGTGTCTCCGTCTGGATCGGTACTTGGAACAACAACAGTGCAGGTTAGATCATCTGTTGTAAGGGGGAAATCTGGAGTAACGTCCACGACCGGAGCCGTTGGAGAGCTGTTCTGTATGGTTACAGGAGGTGATGTTTGCAAAGCTCCAAAGCTTGTCCCGTCTTTGGGCTTAACTGTAAAGTACCACACCTGACCCTTAGCGGTGGCGCTCGATGGAACAGTTAACAGATCGTTAAAGGCAGATTGCAAAACGTCGTCCTTATACCACCTAATCTCGGAACCAGATTCTAGATCACCATCAACATCATAGTAAGTGTAGCTTCCAATCAAGTCGTCAGTCGTGTAGGGGGATGGTGGATTGATTGCTAGATTAGAAGCTTCTGGAGGACTGTTTCCTATAACTACCGTCGGCGATGTCTTGAGGTCGCCAAAATCCATCCCATCCTTGGGCTTCACAGTGAAGTACCACGCCTCACCTTCTGCCGTCGCGCTGGACGGGACCGTAAGCATGTCATTGTAAGCCGACTGTAGAACATTATCTTTATACCACCTGATCTCCGTCCCGCTCTCAAGGTCGCCCTCCAAATCGTAATAATCATAGCTTCCAACCAAGTCATCTTCGGTGACTGGACTTGTGGGAGATATGGCGAGGTTGCTTGCCACAGGGGGATCGTTAACTGATGTAACAGTTACAGTAGTTGCATTTTCATCCCATAAACCACCAGGGTCAGTAGCTCTAAATGTAATAGTTTCTTGTCCGAACCAGTTAGTCGGGGCTGTGAAAGTAACTACTTGAGTGACAGGATTGATAGACACGATTATGTTCACGTTGCCGGTGAACGTCCAAGTCATTTCTGCGTCAGTATTGTCTACGTCACTAACGTAATTGTCCAGATCGATGCTGCTATCCGACCCGTCCTCAGGGAATGTTATATTGGGTATGTCGCTTACTACTGGAGGGTCGTTGACTGGGGTAACCGTTATGGAGACGGTCGCTATGTTGCTGTAGGCTTGACCGTCGTATGCCTTGAAGGTGAAACTGTCTGCGCCATTATAGTTGGGGTATGGAGTGTAGATTACGTTTGGCGGCGTGCCTGATAAGGTTCCGTGAGTTGGCCCTGTTACGATAGAATAGGTCAGGGGGTCGCTGTCAGCGTCGCTGGCAGTTAAAGTGATGCCTTTAGGAGTGTCTTCAGCAGTAGTAATCGTTTGGTTATAAGCTATTGGAGGCGTATTCACGGGTGGCAGAGTGTATGTGACTTCGAATTTGATTAAGTCTCCTTTGAAATCAAACTGCGTAGCGGTTGATTTAATTCCCTTAACCTTGATTTTCCAATTGCCGGAACCATCGCGGAAATGGGTCGGATTTGTGGTTATGGTTTGACTTTTTGTTTCGTCGGTATTCGCAGTCGCGCTTGATGTGTATGATATGTATCCGTCTCCACTTGTTGGGTATTGCCCAAGATTGT
>CAZNJT010000004.1:25096-37458 GCA_964573475.1 uncultured Candidatus Bathyarchaeia archaeon
CTTGATGTGTATGATATGTATCCGTCTCCACTTGTTGGGTATTGCCCAAGATTGTAGTTGTAGAGTTGCAGCGTAACGGTTACGCTGGGCGTCGTCCAAGCGCTGTCGACTACCCAAGCAAGTTGAGTCCAATCAAGTATGTTTGATGAACCTGTAAACTCGACCTCTACCGTGTGTTGAATAGGCAGTTGAAGAGAGATTAATCTGGCGTTTTTGACTCTGGCTGATGTGCTTTCACCCATATACTGTATCTTGTCTGTGACGCTTCCCGCAGATAGAGAAGCCTTTGCCATCATAAAACAGCCTTCATAATCAGTTGAGTCTTTATGTTCTACTAAAGGCGATTGATCAACGTCTGCTCCTTGTACCAGCTTCAAACCAACCGAGGAAGATGTTGAACCTGCTTTGTACAGAATTGACCCAATGATTAAGTGGTCTGCTGCTTGAGCCGTGTAAGTATTTGTCACCTTGTTATACCAAGTATTCGAAGAAGCTGGACCGGATTCACCCTCGCTTTCAGCGTAATAGCTGTTAGAGAACTGGTCAACTCGGATAGCAACTATGTGAGCATAACTTATGCGGGCAGTGTTGGCTGTGTTCTCTGTTTTATACTGGATTTTAAATGTGTGAGAAGTTGCGTCAAGGTTTATTTTTCTCATAACACCAAATGTGTATCTGGCTTCTGATGCACTCGTTTCTCTGGTAGGGCCAGCTTGCACACTACCGTCTTTTAAAAACTGAAGCAACGTACTATAGTCCGTTGACGAACCACCATAATTGGCTGTTGCTATTATCAAATAGTCTCCTGAGGTAGAGGGGGTGAAGGTTAGAGCAACCTTATCTTGCCAATTTGTGTTCGTGTTCCATGACGATTCTGCTTCACTTTCTGCATATTGACCACTTAAAGAGAAGGCATACAGTCTAGCATTTCTGATTTTGGCAGTGGCTGTGGTGTCAGATGTTGCGTACTGAATCTTAAGCGTCTGAGGGGAAGCTGGCAGGTTGACGCGTTTCAAGGCGCAAAACGGATACCAGTCTGTTGTGTCTTTAATTCTATAAATCAATTCCTGCCATGTAGATGTACCATTGTATAGTCTCGCCTTCACATCAGGGGGCGATATACAATTGCCTTGCACTTCCGCAGTTGCTATCACTATATAATTCGCAGATACTGAAGGAGTGAAAGTCAAAACCACTTTGTCTTGATATTCTGTATTAGTGTTCCATGAACTCTCTCCTAGACTCTCACCAAATTTGAAGTCATAGTTAGGATAACTTCTAAAAGTCATATAATTTCCATCATCTGATTGCAAGTTCCCTAGTGAGCCAGAAACAAGTTGCGTTGAACCCGACAAGTTATAGTTTGACGGATAATAAGTATTGGTTGAGGTGCCGCTCTCAACTTGTGAAACAAAAAATGGCAGAATTAGAATTAATAGAAAAAGCATAACAACTACGATAGGTAATCGTAGCTTCACAGTTTCCCTTCTCCCTCGACACTAATAATTACAACTTAACTTTTTAAGGCTTTTGGAATTAGCTTCTATATCTAATGCAACAGTCTTGTAATAATGTTATAAGGAACGGACTGTTCTAAATGAGTAGCTCTATCAACTGAAAAACTTGAAAAGGCAAAACTTCAAACAGAAACGCGCAAAAACAGAAGGACATGTGATCGTCCGAAAATCTTGTTTATTGAAAGACTAAAGATCCATCCAGCCATCATGCAATTGAGGTGTCCTGCCAGATTGCGCAAAGCTTTGAGTTCTTCGAATGAGGTTTGATGGTAGATCGATGACAAAAGGTTAAAAGGGATAAGCTTTAAATCGTAGATGGAGAGAACCATAGAGAAAGGTGGAGAAAATGAAATTAGCTCGAAAATGCATTATTACAGCACTTCTTTGCATCATTGTGTCCGTTGGAATTGCAAGCCTTCACATTGGAACTTCCTCTGCAAGCGTAAACCTTCCTACTGACATGCCTTATGTTTTCGTTTACCCGGAAGAAATTATCGCAGAACCTGGCCAAAACATTACAGTAACTGTGGGAGTTTACAACTTGTCTGATAATGTTTATTCTTCTTTCCAAGAATGGAATATTGGTCAACCACTGCCTCCATACAGCCAATATGGAATACATAGATACCCCATGGGATATTTGGTGGGTTTCGACATAAAGTTTTCATGGGATCCGAATGTTCTTGAATATTTAAATAGAACAGTAACTGTTCCGTTTGAAAGCTATCCAACTCCTATTCCTCCATTGAATTTTACAGGTACGCTGCATCAACCAGTCCAACCTATTAAAGATGCTCTTGACCCCACGTTAGGAACATATCAGCTGGCTAAAGCCCACGTGGGTGTGAACTACTTTAATGGAAATGGTACCCTATTCAAAATGACCTTTAGAGTTAAGAAAGAGGGCGGTTCACCGTTGACGCTTTCGAATTCTACTAAATTGTCGGCTCCTCCGATCAGCCAAGCAATTGGAAAAACCTATGATTCCCCGGGGATCATCCCTAATCAGGTTCGAAGCGGAATCTTCTTGACGTCAGGAGCCAAAACTCGAGTCTACAGCTTAGACGTTAAGGCTTCCGTTGGCACCAGAACCTTTAGCGCTCCAATCAATATAATAATTGCTGGAGAAAATGGCACAGTGAAAATCACAATGCATAACTATGGAAGCGTTACCGATTATTATAACTTAACATTGTATCACACCTATCCAAATGGGAGCATAGAAACAGTCATAGAATGGCTGAATCAAGAGATCAATACGACAAAAAGGGACCAGTCCTTCGAAGTAGTTATCTTATCTTCTAATATGGCAAGAGGAAATCACACGTTTATGGCTAATGCTACCATTTTGCATGCGGGAGAGGTATCTCCTGACACTTTTGACAAACAGGTGAGAGTGATAAGCGCAGATTTGCATCTTATGCAGAGATGCATAGAGATGATAGCGCCATTGCCGCAATATGTTTACATTGGCGAGCCTGTAACATTCGACGCCACAGGAAGCAATCATAGTGAGCCTACAGGCAACTTTACCCTTTACAAGTGGGAGTTCAGAGAAAGCTCAACTGCACCTGTTAGAGCAACCGTGACAAATTCAACTCCAATAGCGACATATACTTTTCAGAGCGCGTTAAACTGGACAGCTTCCTTGATAGTCACAGATAACTTTGGGATTACCTATGACGCGAACAGACCTGCAACTGCAGCCTACAAACTGGACTTCATTGTCGAAGCAAAGGAGAAAGTTGAAGGAGGTCTTCCATGGGATCTAGTGACACTGGCTATAATTCTCATAGTCGTGATTGTGGTAGTAGGGTACTTGTACATGCGCAGAAGACGATGATGCCTTCTTCTCTTTTTTTATTGGAAAAGGTTTTTGAGAAACACATAGAAAAAAATGGAAAAAAAAAGAGCTAGTTTTTGCGTTTTATTTTAAGTTTTGCAGCGAGCAGTGTTGTTGCTAGGAAGGCTAACAGTAACATCAGCGGAATTGGAAATTCTGGGACAACTTGTTGACTTATTAACATAAGGTTGACAGCTGTATCATCGTAGGTAACATACACGTATGCATTGTTGCCTTCTTCGCTTAGCGTGACATTTACTGATTCTCCGTTGATGAACACTTTATATAGATCTGGTGGATACATGAGAGATTTTGGAATCGTGATGTTGACGTAGCTTTCTTCTCCTGGGCTTACATAGATTTTGAAACGAAGTATTCCTATGTTTTCATCGAATTCCACAAGGCCTATGCAATAGTCGCTTTCAGTCTTTACGGAAAGAGCATCGATAACCGTGTAGCTTTTAATTCCGATTATTGTAATCTTTCCATCTGTCACGTTGTGGGGGATCGCTATCTCTGTCTCTCCAGCGAGTTTACTCTCGGTAACTTTAATCTTGCTTGAGCAATTCGCTAGTATTTCCAAGACTACTAAAGTGCCGTTTCCCTCAGGTGCTGTCCTTCCCTTTGTAGGGTCAAACGTGTAGTTTACCCAGACTAAGCCCGTGTCGTTGTCAATATGTGATTGAAGTTGCCATGTGAGGTTATAATATTTTGCCAAGTTTCCCAAAGTTACGTTTTTGACTTGTATGGTCTTCGGGTCAAAGCTTAGCTTGAGGTCGAATCCATTTAAATCCCAGTACTCGTCTAAATCTAGTATGGAAACATTTAGGCCGTGTTCATGTGGAAGATCTGAGCCTTCATACGTATATTCTTCAATGTCTATTGTTGGTCCTACTGGCTGAGGCATACCGTAAACCTTCATTATGAAATCTTGTTTTGTGTATGAAATCGGAGTCACAGGCATAGTCATCGCTGCAAGCTTAATCTCCGTGAATTTGATTGCTGTTACATTGATATAACCGCTGCCATAATGTTGGTACTTGACATTCAAGCGGATTATGCAAACTGTTCCACTTCCATTAAACGAGTATGCCGGAGCCATCGATGAATACGCTATGTTCAGAATTGACGTACTGGGAGTATATGTGTCGGTTACGGGCGTGTACGGTGAGTAGAGTATTCCTCCGTAAGGACTCGGTGATTTCGGTGTCTGATATGTTCCGTTCCAAGGCACAGTAGTTGTATGGTTTACATATTCGAAGTATGTTGTGTTTATGTACATTTTTATGCCGAAACCGTAGAGGTTTGTTATGTTTTCAATGACCACTGCTACCTTAAACTTCTGTCCTACTGAATTTCCAGGGCCTATCTGGCTAACTTCAGATATTGCTCTTACCTTTGCCGTACCAGCAGCATGAACCGTTGTAAACAGAACCGAAATGCCAGCAAGCATAGAAATTATCAGCAATATCATCAGTGCTAAAGCTCTTTTCGTGGACGAGAATCCCAAATTTACTTTCACACTTTTCACCTGTGGTCTCTATGTTTGAATTTAATCACTATTTTAATTTTGCTATTTTCTATTAAGCTTTTGCAATCAAAAAAATCTCCGAAAAAATAAAAAAAGAGAGGGTCAAATTGCCTAGTATGTTTTTTCGTATTGCGACTCGATAGTTACTATGTCATATATGTCGATGATTCCATATTCTGGAGCTAAATCTGCATCTTCATTCCAAAGTGGATCTCCTACTTTGCTATCGTAAGCGATCGTTGCAGCCGTAACATCATATATGTCTATTACTCTATTACCGTCTAGGTCTCCCAACATCTTAATAAAGACAAACCCATCGACCAGACGATTGTTTGCAAAGTTTATTTCGTATTGAACGTGCGAAGCTTCAGCCGATATCGTGAAGTTGTTGCCTGGCGTTTGACCAGCCGTGTTCCAAAGGAACGTTAAAGTCACGTTTTGGTCTGGCAACAGATTGGACACGCTTTGAGTGGCGATTTTAGTGGCGTTGCGAAACACTGTTACGTTGAAACTAGCAGGCAAATCACCAACATTACCAGCCACGACGCTTATGGTCACGTTCCTGTTAGGATAAACTTTGTTCTTCGAAATGTCTATATTGAGTATTGCCACATCTGCGGTTAATGTTGCAAAGAACCCATCCTCAGATCCATCCTCTATACGTGGAATGTTTCGCCCTTCCTTGTCAACCACTTTAATATCATGTAGGTCCAAAACAGTCGATCCGTAGCTCTTAACCTGGAAATAAATAATCACCACGGTTTTCGGATCTATTATTATTATTGGTTCTGCTGGCATGTAATAACTCACATTTACCAGCAATCTTCCCAATGCACTATTTGTTTCTATCCTTGTGTCGTAATTTGTGTCATTGTTTGGAGGCACAATAATAACTCCAATACACGCAATGATCTTTGGATCATAGTTCAGGGTAAATTCGTATCCATAAAAGTCAGCAGCATCCTGCATTTTTATTTCGATGCTAAATACTGATCCAGGCACCATTGTTGGATCAATGAGCTCATGCGGATATACATACAACTTTGCCAGCAGCAAATTATTGAAATAACCGTCAACTGGAGGATCATAAGTTATAGGGTCACCCATATCATTTATCAATGTCACATTATACAAGTCCAAAGCCGTTTTCCCAGTATTAGTTACGTTGAATGTTATGGTAGCTAACGTAAGGTTGCCACTTATCGTAGTTGTCGAGCCTCCAACACGAATCTTTCCTTGATCTTCGAATATTTGGGTTATAGGCGAAGTGAATGGTGGTTTCACTGTTACGAGCGCTGTGTCAAGTATTGAAGTGTTGTAAGCAAGCCAGAATTCGAATCTTGACAACCAATACAGGTCTTTAATTTTTATGTCAATTGAGAAGTTTTTGGGTGGAACTAGTGAAGCGTTAAAGATTTTATTCGGATCAACATAAAGCTTTGCAGGAGGCGGCACGAGATTTACGAAGTTTCCATTGTGGGTCTCGAAAGGTATAGGCAGAGGCGGGATTCCATAGGCAGCAAGTTTAACTGAAGTAAAAGCCAACGCGGACTTTCCATATGCAAGCACTTTAAAGGTAATTGTGAAGACTGTTCCTGATCCATTAAAGGATGGAGCTGGGGCCATTGAAGAAAAAGCAGCATTATAAGTTCCAGACGCATCATTAACCGTGTCTCTTACGGTCTGATAAGGCTCATGTAATACACCGTCTGGATATGTCTCGACTGGAATTCTCACTTGATGGCTTACGTGTTTTAAGATTGATGGGTTCCACGACAATATCATGTCAAATGCATACAAGTTTGTAACGTTAGCTATCTTTACACTTACTGTAAACTGCCCATTTGGAGCGACTCCACTCACTAACGATGGATCAACATATATTACCGTAGTAGCTGTAGCATATGCCAGATTCATGCCAGAACTGAATAGAGCTATGGGAGCTAAGAGCAACATCGAGATAAACAAGATTAGATTTTCCTTTCTCAGCATTCTCCCTTCTCCTAGTGTTCAATTAATGAATTTATGTTTGCTTTAGAATTTAAAGATTCTGGAATTGTAGACTGGCAAAGTGTTCTAATTCATCTGTACTGAGAGTAACTAGGCTCAATATTTCGTATCGTATTGCACAGTTACTGTGGTTACATCGTATATGTCGATGATTCCATCTCTTACGAGATCCGCCCAAAGATACCATCCTGACTCACCTTCTTTCGTGTCATAAACCATACAAACTGTGGTTACATCGTATATGTCGATGGCTCGGTCTCCAATAACGTCTCCCAGCAGCACAGTCCAGATGGGTCCAAAGCTTATTGTGTTATCAGTTGTGTTAGATTCGTTTAGCAAAATATCTGCGTCTACTCTTAAATTGTAATGTGAAAGAACCTTTATTCCTGTAGTATCCCATGTTAATGTCACAGTTTTGGTTTCCAATATGTCCAGACTAGCCTGACCCGTATAGACTAGAGAGTTGTTTGCGTATAGCCTCATGTTGAAATTCTCCGGCATAGTTCCTTTGTTTGCAACAACTACGGCTACATAAACGATCCATTTGTCGTAGACTACATTGGGGCATTGGATGCTTTGCAGGGAAATCTCGTGGACCTCTGCTATGTGCATCACCTTTGAAGTTGTGTTCCAAAAGCCTTCAGAATCCGTTACGTTTAATGTTACTGTGTAATTGCCAAAATTCGTATAGCTATGAGTCGGACGCTTGACTGTTGCGGTACCTCCATCTCCAAATTTCCAAGAATAGCTGGTTATTGAGTCGTTGTAGCCTTCAGGAGAAGACGGTGTAGCGTCAAACGTTATTGTGTAATTAGCACTTGCTATGGGTGGTTTCGCGGCAAAGGCTGCCCTAGGTGGTAACGCAGTGTAGTTTGCTTCAAAGGAGGAGTAGGCTGATTGGATAGATCCTTTATACCAGGCTGTCGCGGTTATTGGACAGTGCCCAGGAATCATGTCTGGCGACAATGTGAACCCCATTTCAAATTTGCCATTCTGTATAGGCTCTGTAGGCGGAATAATTATAGGAGGGATGACGTAAGTGGATTCGATTATGTTGAAATATGCGATTTTTTCAGGGTAAAGAGGATATCCTCCATCTTCAGGCCAAGCAGTATAAGCATTTGCATAGATGAAAGCAGTCCCAACTGTAGCCCAGTTTGGAATCCGCATTCGTGTCAGAAACCCGCCTACTTGATTTTGAGGTATTGGCTGAGAACCTCTTTCCGTGCTGAGGGGTATTCCCGCGCTATCCACAATGGTGAGGGAAAAGTAAATCGGTTGGTCTTCGAAATATAATTTGTTTTTAACGCTCATGCTGAACCACATGTCCTTATCTCTTTCTACGTTGGGCTTGTAGTGTCCTTTTTCATCAATTGGGGACACTGAAGTTATCTCAATTAAAAAGCTCTGAGAAAGGGTCTGGGTCAAATTGAGGGTTCTCATCACAATCGTTTTGAGTGGGTCGTCTACCTGCACTCCTACTAAACCGTCAGAAACTGGATTCCCATTGTATGTGACGTTGCCGTTTATTGTTACCAAGTTTCTTTGCGTATATGTTGGTTGGTCTGGCACTACAGTTACAGCAAGCGAGGATAGAGAGTTTATTTTTGGAATCATTGCAAGTAAGAAAAGGAAAACGAGGAAAATGGGAAAAATTCGTCTCCTTTGCATTTTAAACTCCTATAGTGTAAGTCGTTTCCGCGTTTTTAAGTGTTCTGGAATATTTTTCTACATCGAAAAAAAGAATATTCTATATGTGAAGTTCAGAGTTGGGACCATTAGCATAGACTTTTTTTGCTAATGCTGCAAGTGCTGCTATGACAACCATCACGATCAATACCGTGTCATCCTGTAATTCAGGGATGCAGTAAGTGCCTTGAATTTTAACGATTTCTGCGATAGGCACGCTGTATGGGAACCCTAAATAAGTAGAGTAGTCATCGTTTTCGACAAAAATGTACCCTGGTTCTTCTCCTCCAACAGTTATTAACCAAGAGCTGTTTTCGACCCCTAGAAGTCCTTTAGGGATGACTGCTCTACAAAAGCCTGATTTGGGGTTTCCAGATAATGTGAAATTGATGAAAGATCCTGGGCAGGCGAAAAGAAAATCTGAGACAGTGCTGCTGTTGCTAGAAACTAACACATAGTATGATGTGCTCCCTGAAAGACATGCTTGAAAGACATTTATATAACCCATGACTGGGTAGAAGTCAGTTGCTCCAGACTGCAGAAACGCTTGGTCTGCTATTCCATCACTGCCATTCTGGTTTTGGTGAATCCCATTTTTGACGTCGATGCTTGTGTGGTCGCTCCAGTAGTTGCCGCACACTGGGTATGTGTTGTTCCAGAAGTTTGCGGGTGCCCCGAGTCCGCTGATTTGAGGGGAGTTTTGGACGAAGTTGTTTTGGTAGAACAGGTTTTCAATGCAGTGTAGGTCTATGGATACTCCTTGGTTGTCGTTTTGTATGGTGTTCCAGAAGAATTCGTTGTTGGAGCTGTTTACAGCAATGTAGATTCCATAGTAATAATTGTCTCGTATGAGGTTTCTGCTGATTTGGCAATTAGAGGAGTTTGTAATGTCTACTCCATGTGTGCAATTGTTGATTTGACAGTTTTCGATCTTGGCCTGTGTGACGTTTTGGATGTGGAATCCATAACTGAGATCGGTTTTTCCATTTTTCAGGGTGAGATTTCGAACTTCAGCGTTATTTGCCAATATATTGCATAGGGCCGTAGCTAAGTCTTGTCCATCTATTACTGTCGCATCCCTATTTTCTCCAGTTAAGATTACAGTTTTGTTAACTAGTATGGGATATTCAATTGGGTATTCGCCTTGTTTGATTAGGATTGTTTGGCCTTCAGAGGCGTTGTTGATTGCGTTCTGAATTGATTCGCCGGGCTGAACTATTATTGTGTTGCTTTCAGCAGAGGTTGTTGAAAATTTTTGATTGGTTAGAAGTATCAGCAGTAAGGTGATTTCTAAAATGAGCATGACATGGATGAGTTTGTGTTTCATTCTTTTTCCCTCTTTCCAGAGATATGGATTGGCGTAATAAGATTTTCTTTAACAATAAAAAAAAAGGGAACAGAGAGTTGTTTTACTAAGGTAGTGCTAGTATGTTGATGTTTACTAGAACGAGTGGGTATTCTTGGACACCGCCATCTATTGGCAGTGCATCTAGAGCGTTGACCTCGATTGTGGCGATTCCTGCTCTGGCCCACTTCGGTATAGTGAGGGTTACCGTTACGGTGCCGTTTGCGTAAGTGCACCAGCGCGCGTTTCCAACTGTGGCATTAGCGACTCCTATGTCGAATGGAACTCCAGTCTCGTCGAGACCAGTGACATAGAAGAATATCATGTATTGTAGTTGGGCGTTTGAGCCATATTCAATTGTTACGGTGACGTCCTCGTAGTGTGCGTAGTCTGTCTTGTCAGTTGTTACTTTCCATATGTTGACTTTGTAGTCATACTTGAAGTATAGCGTGTCGTTGATGTGCTCGCAGGCTACGTCTACTGATGCAATGACTTCCCACTTTCCGAAGTAGTAGGTCGGATCATCACACATCCATGGTAGCCTGAATCTGACCATGGCGATTCCATCAGCGTTTGTTCTGTTGCAGAGTAGAGCATATGTGTCTCCGTATGGGTCGATGATCTGGAATGCAACGTCTTTCTGTTGTTCAGGCCACAAGTTGTATGTTACGTTTGCGTAGAGTATTACTTCTTTCTGTGGCCAGTACATGCTGCTGTTTGCGCCTGGTCCTTGTCCGCCGAATGGATCTTCATATTGTGTGTATACGTCGATTGCCCTTCCCAGAGGCTTGTACTTGCAAGTGTAGAGTGCCTGACTTACAGTGCTTGGAATTGGCACTGAATATGGCGTGCTGTTCCATGGTGACATTGATCTCTCTGGGTGTGGGAATCCTGCAATGTCAATTGGGCATGGGTATTGTACATCCGCTATGGTAACGTGTGGTCTTGGCGGGTTGTTCTCAAGCTTTAGGTCACATGATTTGATGTCGGGTACCGTTGTTGCTTCATAGATTTCGTGGAACTCCACCGTTAAGAGTTTAAGTTTTCCGTAAACTGGGTTGTGTGTGCCTAAGCCTACGAAGGCAACGCGAACATAGCCAGCAACGTTGTTGGTTATATTCATGAACGGCAAAGTGCCGAATGACCAGAAACTGCCAAAGTCTCCGTCTGGGTCGATGGTGGATTTGTTTGCTTCGATGAGTGTTGGATCGAATCTCAAGTACATGTCAAATCCTGCTGGATCCCAGAATGCGTCAGTTATAAGCCACACGTCGACTTCGAAATAGTTGCAGATTCCTTTGCCATATATATGTGTAACCTCGCTAGGTCCGCGGACATCCAGTTGTGGGAGTGTTGGATACGCGAATATGCGAGACCACAATTGAACGTCACATGGCGAGGAAACGTAGGGTATCGGTAGTGGTGGTATTCCATAGGCGGCAAGTTTGATCTCAGGAAACGTTACATAAACATCAAGCCAGTCGGCAGGTGCAACTTCGTAGTCGTATGGTTGGGCTATTACTTTCAATGTGATAACACAGACTGTTCCGTTCCCATCACCAGAAATTGGCCACGAGTGCGCCGGAGCTACCGATGAATATGCTACCTCTAGAATGTGTGTTGCAGGGGTGTACAAGTCCTTCACCATCGTCGGTCCTCCATTGCTTCCTGAATAGAGTATTCCTGCGTATGGGCTTGGAGATACTGGCACTTGTGACGTATTCCATGGGACAGTTGTTTGGTGGCTCATGTATTGGAAGTATGTGGTGTTTATGTAGATCTTAATACCGAAGCCGTAGAGGTTGACGACGTTTTCAATTACACATGCGACTTTGAAGGTGGTTCCTATAACGTCTACGTGTCCTGTGCCTAATGCCTGCGGTGAAGGTATCAGTCTGACAGAAGTGGTTACCGCTGAAGCGATTGGCACTGTAACCATTGCAAGACCCATGAGTATTGTTGCAATCAGCAGTAAAGAAACTGGTTTAGCGAATTTATTTTTCATTTCTTCTCCTCTCTCCTTCCTTTTGCAATTTAATATGAACTTCTTCTCAGTTAAAAGCTTTCTGGAATAAAATTCTATAACGGAGTTTTCAAGAAGGAACTCGTATGAAAACGTGGGTAAAGTCAAAAGTTTTTGACTCCGATGCCCTTTTGGTTAAGTGCGCTTCTTTTACGGTTGCCTTAAGAAAATGTGACTGTGTTTTTTATAACGTCCAAAAATGCTGAGTGCTATGCGGCTAACACATAGAAAAATGTTTCAGAAAGCTTTAAATTTTCAGGATACATACTACATTTTGCAGAAAATAGGAGATAGGAGAGAAAAAAAATGAAATCGCGAAATCTATACTTAATGGTGATAATTGCTTTTGCATTGCTTTTGATGGCATTCGCCCCAATATCTGATGTTAATGCACAGGTCCGCAC
>CAZNJT010000005.1:0-36279 GCA_964573475.1 uncultured Candidatus Bathyarchaeia archaeon
GAGATAACAGGTTCAGGCGAAGGTGACGAAATGGACGTAGGAGGCAGAGTAGAAATCGGCGGGTCGTTAAAACTTTCTGGAAGTCTGGAGGTGGGAGGTAAAGCGGAAATCGGCGGAGATGTGTCAACAAAAAACATTGAAGTCGGTGGCGTAATACGTTCAAGAAAGGCCACTGTTGAAGAGAGTGTAGAAGTTGGTGGGTCGATAACAACGGTTGACGGCGTGACTGCAAGGTTTATTGAAATAGGAAAAAGAGGTGAAGTTCGCGGACCTATAAAGGCAGATCAAGTCATTATTGGTCGAGAAGCGCGCGCAGAAAATATCTATGGAAAAAAGATTTTTCTAAGAAGCGGAGCACACGCAGAAAATGTTTACGGTGAAAACATCACAATTGAATCTAATTGTCAAATAAGTGGCGAGGTACAGTACACCATTGAATTAAGAATGAACGAACATGTTTCATTAGCCAAAGCACCACAAAAAGTAGATAAACTTCCCTTCTAAAAGAGGCAATTTACAGTTTTTTCGGCATCACCAAGTCTGCTATGTCTACGCTGTGTTCATAAATTTGCCTCAGAATTGAAGCTACTGCTAGAATATGTGGCAAAGCGTCAAGAGACTGCACTTTGGCAATTTTTTCGATGCTTGCAGACATTTTTTCAACTTTTTCTCGAATAAGTCGCACGTTTTCAGCTAAACCTGTATCGCCAGCGAAAAAGGCTTTTAGAGCATTTTCATGGGCTTCAAAGCAAACCATGTGGAAGTCGACAAGTGATTTCTTTAAATCTTCACCTAGTTTTGTGCCTTTTAACTCAACCGTTTTCATCGCCACTCGCACGCATTCGTCACCAATAGCTTCCACCAAGCTCGCTACAAGTCGATAGTCTAAGCATTCGATTGGACGGACACCAAGTTTCTCGGTCAGGCTTGGATTTTGGATTATGGTGCGCAGAATGCGAACTAAAAGAAAGTGAAGCCTGTTAACTTCGTCGTCGCGGGCTATGATGCTTTTAGCCAAGTTTATGTCTCCGTCTACTAATGCATTAACAACATCGTGGTGCATACCAGCAGCGATTGTGTAGCCTCGGCGAAGAATCTTTTCAGGGGGAAAGCTTGAAGGCTCTAACAAACACTGCATAACAATACGCGAATAATCTTCCTCAACAATTTCCAATCCAATTAACCGACTGACGGCATTCTTAACAGTGTCCCGAACCTCAAAGCTAATACGGTCCTTCGCCTCAACAGTGATAATGTCGAAGCCGAGCAGATACTTTCCTATAATTTCACGACTCAAATAGGCCCCAGGCTTCAAAGTAATGGTGCGAGGAGAAGGTTCAACAGCATATTCGGTGTCTATTAGGAGTTTACCATCGCTGGTTTCAGTAAGTGCTACCACGGAGCCTCGTTTCAAACCATAGCGTTCAGCCCAAGGCTTAGGTAAGCAAACAAAGAAGGTCCCACTCGGGGTGCGCTGGACCTTGCGTAATTCACCCATTCACTTCACCATATCAATAAAGAGATGCGTCTTTGGCATATAACGTATCTAAACAAAAATCCAATATATAAAAGTAGACGTGAATGTTAGAATTGAAAGCCAAAGTTATAATTGGTATAGACTTGGCAGGAAAGCCAGAAAATCCCACAGGATGGGCGTCTTGGGAAAACAAAAAGGTGAAAACAACTCTACTATACATGGATAACCAAATACTTGAAGCCATAACCCAGAATAAACCAGAAATTATAGCAGTTGACGCCCCATTTAGTCTTCCAAAAAGTGGAATCCTTAGAAAAGCAGATAGCGAAATGATAAAGAATGGCTATCGCGTTTTTTCACCAAGGCTCCCAGCAATGAGCACGCTTACAATGCGCGCCATGAAACTGAACAGGTTAATAGTAGAAAAAGGATTCAAAACAATAGAAGTGCATCCCACATCAACATGCAAAGCCCTAAGCATACCACCAAAAGACTGGGGAAAAATTCAAACAGTCCTAACGCAAATAGGTTTAGAAGGAGACCTCAAAGTGCGCACCTTGACGCCTCATGAAATTGACGCTGTAATAGCAGTTTTAACAGCATACCTCTACATGAGAAACCAGACAGAGGCTTTAGGTGACGAAGAAGAAGGCTACATAATCATTCCAAAAAAGCAAGACTGGAGAACACTTCAAATATGAGCGAGGCTGAAAAACTACAAAAAGCCGTAGAATTGACAATCGAAGCAGGATACCAAATAAACAAAGAAGCCTTTGAATTCCTAAGCACATTGGCCATTACACAAGACCCAACAGAAATAATGAGCAAGGCAATACATAAAATCGAAGCCTTAAAAGAAAAGCCATTATTTATTGACAGAAGCTTCTTGGAACATCTGGTGGAATCGTCAGAACCAAAAAAGGAGATTCCCACTCAATTATTAGAGGAACCACCCCAAACACTACCAGAATCACGCATAACAGAGGGAAAAATGCAGTTCCGCCCCTATGCAAAAGAAGTTGAACCAAACATCAAGATAATTGATGACCCAGCCGCCAAACTAAGCTCAAACGGAACTATGGAGGATTATCTGCAATACTTCCGAGATAGGTTCAAGCGAATAGAAAAGCTACTAAGACAAAGGATAGACGTCAAAAGCGCAGCATCTATTATCGACGCCTTAAAGGCTCCAGCGAACACGAAACTCAAAATAATTGGAATGATAACGGAAAGGAGAGAAGCAAAACAGAAAATACTGCTGACTGTTGAGGACTTGAATGCAAGCACCTTGGTGCTTGTTTCTCAGAACTCCTCGGCAGAACTCCTAGAAAAAGCACGTTTACTCTTGCTTGACCAAGTTGTCTGCCTAAGTGTCGTAAAAACGAGGAGCAACCTCCTAATTGCTGAAGACATAATCTTTCCAGATGTCGCACAAAAACCTCAACATAAAGCCTCAATTCCGGTTTATGCTGTGCTCACCTCAGACATGCATGTGGGGAGCACAAAATTTCAGAGAGAAGCTTTTAGCCGTTTCATTTTGTGGCTTAACGGCAGATATGGCGACGAAAAAATGAGGGAAATAGCAAGCCACGTCAAATACGTTCTAATAGCCGGAGACATTGTAGACGGAATAGGAGTTTACCCAAATCAGGTAAAAGAGCTTGCAATCAAAGACATCTATGGACAATACAAGCTTGCTGCAAAATACATCGAGCAGATCCCCGACTATATAGAAGTGATAATCATTCCCGGAAACCATGACGCCCCGAGAAAAGCCTTGCCTCAGCCTGCAATATCAAACACTTTCCTTGAAACGTTGCAAGAGTCAAGAAAGGTCTATTCTCTTGGAAACCCATGCTTTCTCAGCCTCCAAGATGTAGAGGTTCTATTATATCACGGACGCAGTTTAGACGATATAACCTCTACAATTCCAGGCATGGATCCTAATCACCCAGAAAAAGCAATGAAACTGCTGTTGCAGAGCCGCCACTTAGCACCAGTATATGGCGGAAAAACACCGTTATCGCCCGAAAACAGAGATTTTCTGGTAATAGAGCGCATCCCCGACATTTTCCACGCTGGGCATATACATGCGCTTGGGTACAGCAATTATCGCGGAGTTTTGGTTGTAAACTCAGGCGGATGGCAGGAACAAACAGATTATATGCAGCGGCTTGGATTCGTTCCGACACCTGGAAAAGTTCCCGTGGTGAATCTTCAAACGTTAGAAGTTACGGTTATTCCGTTCAGTTAAGAGAGCCCACGGGCAATTAATCGTGCAACACGGATTGGTTCGGGAACTCTGCCACAAACGGACAAGGATTGTATAAGGTTACAGGTCCATTCGAGGCTAGCACCTACGGTTTCAACATAGATTGGTGGTTCACCAGCAACAGCAAACACCTTGTAGACAGAGCCTAATTTCTCAAAAACTTCCAATCGCACGCGCCAGTCTTTAAAGTGTCTTTGGAGGGCTCGCTTAACTGCCTTGTTATCAGGTTTTGTCCGCGCTATTATGATAATTGGTTTCTCGAATTTCTCATAAATTACAGTCGGATCAATTATGTTAAAACCTCCAAAAGAAACCCCAGAAAGAAGAACAACGGCGAATTCCCACTCGCTCAAGATTTCAGCGAGCTTCTTTGTTGCATCTAGTCCATCGACAGTTATTTTCGTGATCCTTACATCCTCAATTTTTAACGCTCTAAGCAAGACCGCTGCAAGAAGAGCTCTTCGTGTTATGTCTTTCTGAAAACTTCCGTCCTCAACTCCTACTATTGGCAAGTTTCGAAAGGCATTTCGGCTCATAATCAACCAAACGCCCAAGCCTATTGTCATTAGCGAAAACATCTCTAATAAGAGTGCGCTTTATCTCCAACCTAATCTTTTTCGTGCGTCCATACCTTCCCATGCTTACAATTTTCGAATTCAACAGTCCCATAGAATCAAGTTCATTCACCAACGTGCTTAACCGACGTTGGGTTAATGGCGTAACACGTAATTCTCCACAAAGTTCACTATAAACTTCATAAATATCACCCGTAATGACCTGGTGGGCATGTGCTTCTCTTAGGTGGTGAATGCTTAAAACCAGAAGTTTTGAATGCAAAGGCAAATTTTGGAGAGCCTCGATAACACGGTTGTGTTCAATGTGTTTTTCAGCCTCTCGAACGTGTTCTTCAATTACAATGCTTGCGCCTTTTCGCTCAGCAACTTCACCAGCAACCCGCAGCAAATCCAGTGCCCGTCTCGCATCACCATGCTCCGCAGCGGCTAAAGCCGCACAAATACTTAAAGCGCCATCAGACAAAGCACCATCATGGAACGCCAATTTAGCACGTTCAAGAAGAATATTTTTTAACTCACCAGCATCGTAAGGACTAAAAACAATCTCTTCTTCACTAAGTGAACTAAAAACTCGAGGATCGAGAAACTCTTTCAGCCGTAGGTCATTGGATATACCTGCGAGTGATACCTTGCTTCCGCACAAGGTCTCGTTTATTCTTGTCAATTCATAGAGAAGGTTATCACCATGTGTTTTTATCAAAGCGTCGATTTCGTCCAAAACTATAATAAAAATAATCTTGGAGTCATCCAAACCTGCTTTGAACCTGTCAAAAACTTCCCCAACTGATAGTCCTGTAAAAGGAACAGATATGCCTATTCTTTGGCATAAACTCGCAAAAACACGATACTCAGTTCCTGCTAAGCAGCAGTTCACATAACAGAACTTAACAGGTGCATTAAATTCCTTCGCCTTAACCTCAAGATGACTGAGCACATATTTTGTTGCAGCTGTCTTTCCTGTTCCAGTTTTTCCGTAAATAAAAACATTAGAACCTCTCGCCCCTTTCAGAACAGGCGCCATAGTTTCGCCGATCTGCCTAATCTGTTCATCTCGGTGTGGTAACTTATCTGGTAAATAGTCGTGCCGTAGAACCTCCCTATTCTTAAAGATCTTTATATTGTTAACAAATTTTTTGAACACATCATCAAGTACGTTATTATTGTCCATTATAATTCCTCTTTAAGCAGAGGTAACGCCTTGTTTCCTTCTTCAGAAAATAAAATCTGCCATACAAAAAACTAAATCAGTGATGCAAGAATCCTAAAAGAAAATCGAAAGGCTAATGTCAAAAGCCTAAAGAACATAGTCACACCCCTGAATTTCCAGTAGAACTCTGTTTCGGTTATTAAAATATTTATAATTTCTTTTACCTTAAGTAAATATACTCTGAGAGATAAAAAAGAATCACATATTATAATTATTACTGTAAAAGTTTTTAGATACTTCAAGAAAAATTACCAAAAATAAATTTTTAACGTGTTTACTTTTTCTCTCTCCATTGGAAACTAAGGGGTGCCCCCTTTCCTTGTTAACTTTTCAACCGATTCTAAGCTATATCTCTTGTTTTTATTTTCTTTCAACTTCAGCCTTTCCCATATTTTTACTGGTGACAACAATAGATAATTGGAACATTTGCCCAACTTCCCATACATATTCACAGAGTTGCGAATATTCTGTGAAGTTAACTTGAGATTGCGTCTTTTTCGGTTTTATTTTGCTCATTATTAACTTTTTTATGTCGTTTTTCTGTGAAAAAGCCACCCCTCCCCTTCTACTGGAGATATAAACATAACGGCGGTTTTTTGCGTTTTTCTTGTTTAGAGAAACTGTGATGCTTGTAAAGTGAAAAGCTCTGAAATTTTTTGGTATTTTCTTTTTTGCGGCTTGCTGCAACGCTTTTACTTTTTACCTTTTTACCGTAATAGCTATAACTTGTGAAGTGTAAAGTGTGAACACCGGCCACGGTGTAGATTGCTAATGCCCGCGAGAAAGATGCGTGTTGAGCTGTTCGATACTGAAGGTAATAAGTATACTGTGTCCTTTGAAGGGCAAATAACTAGGGAAAAGGCTGTTCGCCTTTTGGATTTGGTAGAATTGTTAGGCGGAGTGTCAAGCGGCGCTGGAAACCCTGAAAGTAATTCAATAGTTGCAAATAATGGGTTTTCTAAATATGAAAAAGTTCGCATGCTGATCCAAAAACATTTTCCCATAGTCTGGTTCTCTTCGAGAGAGGTCCAATCAGCCTACGAACAAGAATTCAAAGAACCGATAAGTATTAGCACAGTGGCCACATATTTTGCCAGAATGGCAAACAAAGGAATACTGGCGAAAGCCGGGGCTTCTAACCGCTTGAAATACAAAGTAGCATCAAGTTTTCCACAAGCTACACTTAAACAGGAAATACCTTAATACCTACATGTATCATATGCAGTGCAGATTTCCTTAAGCTTCGCAAAAGATAATAAGCAAACGTGCAACAATTACTATAAATAAAATATTTTACGTTCTAGCCATAGTGTAAGAGGCACTGCAGATGAACGACAATATCAAAACAGACTTTGCTGAAATGGAGAAGAAACTCGAGTTTTACATAGACAGAGGAAGAGTTACAGGAGCAGTTGAAGTGAAAGAAGAGCCAGTGATATCGGTCAAACCGGATGTGTCCTTGATAAAGCCCTTGAAAAAAGTAAGTGGGTTTACAGGGGGTTTCGTTGCCGTTGATTGTTCGACAAGAACGCTCAAGAGAGCGAACAACTGGGGCATCTACCTCATGCGGGCAGCATACGCTTCAGTCAAAGAACGTGACGTTGATTGGGGCTATAGGGAAAGAATATGTACTGCGGTCGGCGACGTACATGTACGTCGCAGTTTTTTGCAGGATTTCAGAATAGAGATGGAAAGCCAAATTGCCTTGAATCTTCTTTCAGACAATGTGCTCAAAAGATGCGACGTACATGAGGATGTACGCCGCACGTACCTGCTGCTTGATGGGGGTGGCTATTTTGGTGGGGAAAGGAAATTTCGAGTATCGCTTTATGAAAAATGTGAAAAGGACGGAATTAACCTTCTTGCTATAAGCAAAAATTAACCTTCACTGCATGATGAAATGGGAAGAGATTTCATAGCTACTACGTACACTATGTCTCCTTATGGCATTTGGGTTTACCATCCTGTGAGAAAAGCCGATATACACAAACATCTATACGGAGACATCGCAGTTGTCAAATTGTGTGAAGAAAGTCCACATGTCTTTCGTTGCGACATAATGGAATATTTGACTAACCGAGAAATCAACGAGATACTTTCACCTTTAACATGCATATCCGAGGACCCGAGGTGTCTTGGTTATCCCATAACTCTTTGGTTAGCTCACGAGTTTTCTGCTCCCTCCGACTCCATGCTACTTTCTTATCACGACCAAATTGAGGAAGCACTAAACAATGTTGGTCTGCTAGAAGCCTTACGGAGAGAAGAGTTTTCTTGCAGCTTTGCTGACGAACTTCATGGGATAAAACATACATTTGATTGGGAGTGGTGGGGTGAACAGTTCTGAACCTATAGGGTTTGTGTGTGGAACGAAGGGAGACTCTGTATCTTTCTTTCTCAATAAGGAAGTCAATCTTTCTTTTGGACAAATTGTTCGAATAGACTCGGGCGAAAGGAGCTTCTACGCGAGGGTTGTCAACGCCGAGAGTAGCTCCACACTTGACACAATTGAGCAGCTGCGTGAAGCAGAAGGCAAGGAAGCCTTTGGACCGTACTCAGCCTACAGAAGTGTCGAAGCTATTCTTTTCTTAGAGAAGAGAGCTAGTAAGGTGCGTTCTCCAACCTTTAACCCAAACTATAAAGACAAAGTTTACACGGCCAGCGAAGAAGACCGTTCCGTCCTCAAACTCTCAGGAGAGCTAGAAGTTGGATGTCTCCGCTCTGGAGAGCAGCTGTTGGGATCAGCAGGCATAAACATTGAAGCCATACCGCTAATGATGGGCATGTTTGGAATGACTGGCTCGGGAAAAACAAACACCGAACTAATTCTCAACGCCCAAATCATTGACAACAGCCCTAAAACAGTCGCTCTCATTTTCGACTTCGCTGGTCAGCTTCTTGAAGGAAAGGGAATTAAACCGCAAAAGGGCCTAAAAGATCATCCACTGTTCCACAGCAAGGTCCAATATTATTCTGCGCGTGATGGGAAAATGACTGTGGGCTTGTTCACAATCATTCCGGAGAGGCTTATTACTCTATTTCCCGACATAGGTCTTCCCCAATTCCGGCTTGCTCGGAAACTTTACAAAAAGCTGGGCAAGGCTTGGATTCAGGAAACTATAGAGGTTTATGGGGCAGAGGGACACGTCGGGGTAGGGCGTCTCGCAGACTACAAGATGAAGCATGTGATTGAAGCCCTGATGCTTAAATTATCATCACTTTCCCACGACCTCTTTCCAGCTTCCGATTACAGCTTTATTGACAGCGTTACTCAGAACGTATGCAAAGGAATAACCTGCCTTGTAGACATCTCAGGAATAAGCTCTGAGGAGCAAAGCAAAGTCACCTGCCTCACGGCTTCAACGGTTGCAAACTATTATAAACGCATGTGAGAAGAAAATTACGAAGAGTGGAAGAATCTACCCACGCTTCTCATAACACTTGAAGAGGCTCACGAGTTTCTTGACCCAAACAAGCCTAGAACCATATTTTCCGACATCGCCCTAACATACCGCAAATACCGAGTTGGACTCAACGCTGTAACACCACGCCCTTCAAGGATTAACTTTGACGTTTTCGCTGAACTATGGACAAAAGTCATTATGAAGACAGAGCTACGAAAAGACAGAGCATATCTGACCGAAAACACGCCTTATCTAGAGTATAGCGACACGGAAATAAAAATGCTCGATGTTGGTGAGGCTCTGCTTATATCTGAACCTAAAATCAGGTTTGCTGTACCAATAAAGGTCACGCACTATCCAGAATATTTGGGCAAAAGGGGAAAAGAAGACTATGGGCTTTCAGAATCACAGAACCTTTCAGAGATGGAGAAACGCCTTAAACGGCTGAGCGAACAAGACTCTCTTTCTTTATAGTATACTATGCTGTTTCGCTTTCCGTTTTTCTCAAGAGTTTTTCCATTTCTTTCTTAACACTGTACTTAAAAGGAATTTTGCTAGTTTCTCTTTCCAGATAGCCACTTTCGTAAAGCTTTTTCATCAACCTTGCCGTGTGCTCTCGGCTAAGCTTGATTTTACCTTTAATTTCAGGCGCCGTCTTGGGACCTTCTAAAGATAACATTTCCAGTACAGATAACTCAGTTTCCGTTAAGGGAGCTAAGACTTTCTCTCTTTTTATGGGTATCACTGCTTCAATTTTTGCCTCGGGAAACATTGAAAACTGCTGAGCTTGTTCCTCCATTGTAGAGATTTTGGCAGTTAATGCCTCTTGTGATACAACCGTATCACGCACCTTCTTGTCAACTTCATCCAGTCTCATTAACAATTTTTCTCTGTCTTCCAAGGTAAGACCAATTTTACCTTCTAAAGGTAACAATTTTTTATCTACCTCTTCCGCCTTCCTCAAAGCTTTATCACTTTTTGAAGAAACTGCCTCAACCTTGTATGCAACAAACTCCAACTTATCTGCTTCCTGCCTAATCTGCCTATTAAAACTCAGAACAATGTCTTCAACAACTTGTTCAGCCTTTTCATACTCCCGCTGAACCCTTCGAAGTTGTTTATAATACTTAATTGCAGCGCCAACAGTTGCAGCAAGCAAAACACCTACAAGAATTAGTATAGCCTCATCCAATTAACGCGCCTCTGTGATTTACATGTGATTACGAACGATACGCTCATGTTGCATCACAAATCACAATTTTACTATAAAAGATTTAAAGATTATGGTATTTCACATTGCTTACGGAATCTATGATGTCACACATCACGCTTTAAAATGCACCTACATTTTGCCTTGAGGCAGCAACTGATATGCTCTAAAGCTTCATTTTTCGGTTATTTTTGGATTTCCAGCGTTTTTTATGCTAATTGCTATGCGTGCGCTTATTGTTGCTGCCAGCTGTTCACTTTTTGATGTGATTTGTGACGTCACACAATGCCTAGGATGAGCTTGAAAGCTGTTTTAGGCTTGTTTCGAGCTCTTCTCTTACCATTTCTATGATTTTCAGATGTTCGTTTAGTTCGCCGCTTTTGTTGGGTATGTTCTTGTAGGCTTCTATGTATTGTTGTAATTTGTTGGCTATTTCTAGATAGGGGTCAAGAGTTGTGCTTTCGAAGATTCCTAAGTACCCTAAAAGTAGTACGGTATAAATTGATTTTATGACGTTTTCTTTTGCTTGCTTTAGAGTTCTGTTAAAGGCTCCACGGCTTATTTTTGCCTTTGTTAGCCTTAATCTGGCTTTTTCATCGTATTTTAGCGGTTTGCCTGCGATATTTTCAGATAAGACGTCAATAAGCAGCGTTTCTAGCTGCGTTTTTGTTAAATGGCTACTTTTTGAGAGTATTTTTGCAATAGGGTCATTTTGAGAACTTATTAGCCATGATTGAACGCCTTCTTTTAATTTCAAACCTTTCCCAGCGTAGTTTACTTCTAGTGGATACAACTTTGTATACGGGCTATCCTTTTAAAGTTATCGAGACTTTTATGTTCACTACTGCTGATTTACTAACGTAAACATTTTATGCTTATGTAAACAATGCATAATCGGGGATGTCTTTGGCTTCACGCTTTAAACCCGCGGAACGCTTAAAACGCATAAAACTCTCTGGGATACGCCGCTTTTTCGCTTTAGCCCAAGAAATACCCGACGTTATCAACTTAAGCGTAGGAGAACCTGATTTTACTCCTCCAATACACGCATTGGAGGCCGGGTGGCAAGCGGCAAAAGAAGGTAAAACGCATTACGCACCAACCAATGGGATTCCTGAACTTCGAGAAGCACTGACGCAAAAGGCTTACCGTGAATATGATCTCAGTTATGACCCAAACTCTGAAATTTTAATAACCGTTGGCGGCACCGAGGCAATTTTCTCGGCACTGATTGCTTTAATAAATCCAGGTGACGAAGTTCTAATTCCGAATCCAGGATTTGTATGCTACGAGCCCTGTGTTCTCTTGGCAGGAGGTGTTCCTGTTTCTGTTCCATTGCTAGAGAAAAATGGCTTTAAACCTTCTATTGATGAAGTGATGTCACTTATCACAGAGAAGTCACGTGTGATGATTTTGAATTATCCGAATAACCCGACCGGTGCGGTTCTTTCTCATGATGAAGTTGCTGCTTTAGCGAAGATTGCGGTTGAACAGGACATGGTTGTGATTTCCGATGAGGTGTATGAAAAGATAATTTATGATAACGCTAACCACTATTGCGCTGCAACTTTTCCAGAAATGCGCGAGCGCACATTAGTTGTTAATTCTTTCTCTAAAACTTACGCAATGACTGGTTTGCGGGTTGGATTTATTTATGGATCGAGGGAGCTTATTTCCCCTCTTTGGCTTGCGCATCAATATGCAGTTGCATGTGTAGATACTCTAGCACAGTACATTGCCTTAGCAGCATTAAAAGGGCCACAAGATTTTGTTAAGGAAATGGTGCAAGAATTTGATAGGCGACGACACTTAGTTTACAAGAGGCTTAATGAGATTGAAGGCTTTAACTGTAGCTTACCAAAGGGCGCTTTCTACGTTTTCCCAAAGATAAAAGATTTCGGTATGTCCTCAGAAGAATTTGCAGAATTTCTTATAAAAAATGCGCATATTGCAACAGTTCCTGGCTCGTCTTTTGGCAGCTATGGTAACGACTACATAAGAATTTCCTATGCTGCGGCATACGAACAGTTGGAAGAAGCATTAGACCGCATAGAAAAGGTTGCCAAAGCGTTCAAGAGGGCTCCTTAGAAAACGAAGCTTTTGTTTTACAAATTTTTCGCTTGATTTTTCAGTTCGTCAAAAAGTTCAGGTCGCAAATCTCTCAAAGTAGGGACAAACGTCTCTACGGGCCTTATGTCAGCGTAATCAACATCACACATCACAAGGTCTTCTTCATCATATTTCGCCTGAACAAGAATTTTCCCATTGGGTCCAACGAGTCTACTTCCTCCCCAAAACTGTAACCCATCTTCTATGCCGACGAGGTTCACGTAAGCTAGAAAAGCCGTGTTTTCCATGGCTCTTGCAACCGTTAACGTTTCAAAAAACGTTCGCCGAGTAGATGGGGAAGCAGAAATGCAGACTATTAATTGAGCCCCTTTTAAGCGCGTTAGTCGGCTCACTTCTGGGAAGAAAATGTCGTAGCATATGATTAAGCCTATTTTTCCAAGCTTCGTGTCAAATACTGCCGTTTGATACCCAGGGCGGAAGTATCTTTTCTCTTCGAAGACGCTGTGAGTTGGAAGGTACATTTTTCTATATTTTCCGATAAAGCCTTCGGGGCCTACGAGAACCGCGGTATTGTAAATGGTTGCTTGTGTTTTTTCGCTTAGTTCTGGCATGCCAAAAACGATATATGTTTTGGTTTTTCTGGCTATGCCTTCCATAGTTCTGCTTGCTGGCCCAGGTATTGTTTCTGCTAGCTCATAGATTTGATCTCTAACTACGTAGCCAGTCAATGAAAGTTCTGGAAAAATTACAAGGTCTGCGGCTTGCTTTTTGGCGTTAATCACGGTTTTCTCTATTTTCGTTAGGTTTTCTGCTTTGTCTTCACGCTTGCAGCTCATTTGTGCTAAGGCTATTTTGATTTTCTCTTCCATTCACTATACTCCCCTTTACTAGTTTAATAATAACTGCGCGGAAGTCTGAAATCTGTACCTATTGTTCGGTATTCAAGTTTTGATGTTAATAACATTCGCCTTTTATGTTCTGCGGAAAGCCATCTATGCTTTACTCTATTCACTAACTCCTTCTCCACGTCCAACTGTTTTGCTATTTCCTCTGTTTTCATGAAATGTTCAAGCCCATAAAGGATGAGGTCTAACGGTTCATATTTTATGCCGAGTTCGCTTTCTGCAAGTTGACCTGGCCATAATGCTGGTGAAGATGGTTTTGCCACTATCGCCTTTGGGATGCCTATGTATTCTGCAAGTTTTCTAACCTGCGTTTTGTATAAGTCCATTATTGGCGATATGTCTGCTGCAACATCTCCCCATTTCGTAAAGTACCCCATCATCGTTTCCGACTTGTCCGAGCTTCCACAAACAAGCATGTTGAGCCTATTAGCATAATAGTAAATGTAAATCATTCGTGTTCTTGCCTTTATATTGCCCTTACACATATTATCTGTTGGGTCAAAAATGGGTATTGAGGTGTAGAAGGCTTTTAAAGTTGAGGTGATGTCAACCTTTTTTGTTTTAAAGCCAAACTTTTCGGCTACAAGCTCTGCATGCTCAGCATCTTTGCGGTTATACGTTTCTTTTTCTGGCAGCATAAGCCCTAAGACTTTGTCCCCACCTATAGCTAGTGCAGAAAGTGCAGTCACAGTGCAGCTGTCAATTCCTCCAGATAAACCCAAAACTAAGCCTTTTGTTCCGGATTTTTCCATATAGTCCTTAATAAACCGTTTTACTTTTGTCTCCACTTCTTGCCAGTCTAAATGTAGAATGGTAGGTGTCAATTCCAAGTTGATGCATCCCCATTGTTTATGCTTATAGGCAAGTATTTAAGGGCAAACATAAAATATTGGTATGCTGTGAGTTTTACGGTATAGAAGGATTTGGGCATGGGGCGAAGAAGGAGAAAAGTTGTTCGCATTCCCAAGAAACGTTTACCTAAATTTTTCTCTTGCCCTAGATGTGGGAAGGAGACGGTTAGAGTTGAGATTTTTCGTGAGGAAGGTCGCGCTGTTGTGGGTTGCGGCAGTTGCGGCTTAAAAGAGGAGTTTCAAGTTAAACCCGCACAAGGCGAGATAGACGTTTACTGCATGTTTACAGACAAAATTTACGGAGGCTCTAGAAAAGTCTCTGCACTCGAGGTCAAGGGCGCCTAGTTAGGCTGATCTTTATGATAGGACATGTTGAAAAATACTTGCTTGAGAAAATCGAGTCTGAAGGCACTATTCACCTAACTCTCATAGACCCTGAAAAAGTAACGTCCCCTCAAGCCTCGAGAATCGCTAGCAAGGCAAAATTAAGCGGAACTTCGGCTATCATGATTGGCGGTTCAACATTTTTTTCTGCTGCACATCTAGACGACGTTGTTAAGACTGTTAAGCGCACCGTCAAAATTCCGATAATTCTTTTCCCAAACAACGTGACAGGCATAAGCCGTTACGCTGATGCTATATGGTTCATGTCTCTCCTAAACTCCGCTGATCCCTACTTCTTAATGGGCGCCCAAGTTCTAGGAGCCCCACTCATCAAAAAATATCGTTTAGAGCCAATTCCTTTAGGCTACATAATTGTTGGCGACGGTGGCACCGCTGGCGTTGTAGGCAAAGCAGTTCCGGTTCCATATAACAAACCCGAACTTGTTGTCGCCCATGCTCTAGCAGGGCAATATTTGGGTATGCACTTCATATATTTGGAGGCAGGATCAGGTGCGAGGAGACCAGTTCCTCCTGAAATGATTCGCCTTGTTAAAAGTTACATTGACGTTCCTTTAATTGTTGGAGGGGGCATCAAATCCAGAAGTCAAGCGTTGGCTGCAGCTTCTGCTGGTGCTGACATAATAGTTACGGGCAATGTTATTGAAAACGCTGAAGTCAAAAGTAAAGTGGCAGAAATTGTAGAGGGCATAAAGCGGTTTAGGATGTGAAAGTTATTTGACGGCTTTTGAAAACTATTTTAACGCTTTAAAGAAAATTTTGGGAGATGAAAACATCTATGATGTCTGGCCGGATTTTGAACCGCAATATGATGAGCAGGAATATGCATGGTCGACGCTGAGAAGTTTAGGCGAGGTTTTGATACTTAACTGTGGAGTATGTGATGGGCCATCTAATTTAAGGCATATGTGCTGTAAAGAATGCGTTGATAGGCGAAGCAAAACTGCAATAGAAGCTTATCAGAAGTCAACCGGCCACTCAAAGGAAAAATGGGGCACACTATTTTTGTGTAGAATTCACACGGAGTAAAGGTTTCCAGCAGACACAATTTTTGATTTTTATTTGAGAAAAACAAAATAAACTAATAAACACAAGAGTTTGAGGAGGCATACATTGAACAGCCCAATGAGTCAAACATATCGGCAATATGTAGAAAACCTGGAAAGCGAGCTCATACAACTATACGCGATAAGTGAAAAAGCCAGGGAAAAAGGACTTGACCCAGCATTAAAAACAGAATGCAGGATTGCGAGAGACCTAGCTGACCTTGTAGAAGGACTTGTAGGACCAAAGGGTGTCGCTGAAAGCATCAGAGAGTTGAGTGCAAAACTTCCAAGGGAAGAATTAGCCTTTAAAATTGCTGAAGAAATTGTTTATGGCAAATTTGGACATATGGAGGCTGAAGCTGCGGCTGAGCAAGCCATACGCACGGCCCTTGCGGTTCTCACAGAGGGGCTCACTGCTGCGCCTTTGCAAGGAGTAGCCAAAGTAAAAATTAAAACTAACCGTGACCGGACGCGTTACCTTGCTATTTATTTTGCGGGGCCAATAAGGTCTGCTGGCGGAACAGATCAAGCATTAACGCTAGTTGTTGGAGATTTCGTTAGGCGACTTTCAGGACTTGATCGTTATAAACCTACAGAGGAAGAGATATCACGGTTCATTGAAGAGATGAGGCTTTATGAACGTTCTGTAGGTCGCTTTCAATACCATGTTTCAGATGAAGAGTTGCGGAAGGCGCTTGAGTGGCTTCCGGTTGAAGTAACCGGCACTGAATCGGACCCCGTTGAGGTTTCTTCTTTTCGAAATCTTCCTCGGATAGAGACCAACCGCGTGAGAGGCGGAGCGCTTAGGGTTGTAAATGACGGCGTTATTGGGCGTGCTTTAAAGGTTTTGGCAATCATCGAGAAGCTTGGGATTCAAGGATGGGATTGGCTTAAGGAGTTTCGTAAAAAATCTGAGAGAAAGTCCGCTGGGTTTATGGATGATGTTATTGCTGGGCGTCCAGTATTTTCATTTCCCTCGAGACGCGGCGGTTTTCGTTTAAGATACGGTAGAGCACGGAACACAGGTTTAGCTGCTGTGGGCATCCATCCGGCTACTATGCTTGTGCTTCAAGGATTTCTGGCTGCAGGTACGCAACTGCGTTTAGAGCTTCCGGGAAAAGGCGGCATTGCTGTTCCGGTCGATTCCGTGGAGCCACCTATCGTTCTGTTAAAAGACGGTTCCGTTGTCCGCGTCTCCGTTGAAAATTTCAAAGAGATAAAAGGTGAAATCGAGAAAATCCTTTTTTTGGGTGACATTTTAATTAGCTTCGGAGACTTTTTGTATAATAGCAAACTTCTTGCACCTTCCGGTTATGTTGAAGAGTGGTGGGCTGAGGACCTGCTAAAAACTCTTACGGGAAGATTTAGTGGAGACTTTGAAAGTGCCGCAAAAGCCATTAACATTCCGGCAGACAAGCTGAAAGCTTTTTTGGAAAGTCCGTTTACTAACAAGCCCAGCGTTAAGGAGGCTGTGTCCTTATCGTTAACGTTGCATGTGCCTCTTCATCCGGCCTTCACGTTTTTCTGGTCAAACCTTTCCTCAATTGACGAGCTTCAAATGTTAATAAAATGGCTTCTTAACTCCGAAGTGCCTTATGAAAATGGTGCTGTCAGCAAAATTGTTGGTGGAATGGAGGCAAATGTAAAGAGGGCTTTGAAGGCATTATGTCTGCCACACAAAGTTTTGGATGGCAAAATTATTATTGAAGGCGATGATGCCTGTGCATTCGCGTTTTGCCTTGGCTATGGCTCGTCTAATAATGTGGACTTTTCTTCTGCTAAATCTCTTTTAGAGGCAATTAGTTTATTGTCTGGTGTGCAGGTTAGGGAAAAGGCTCCAACACTCGTAGGTGCACGGATGGGAAGACCGGAAAAAGCCAAGAGACGTGAGATGAAGCCTCTTGTTCATGTTCTTTTTCCAGTTGGCTTAGCTGGGGGCGCCCAAAGAGATATTGTGGAAGCAGCGAAAAAAGAGCCTGTTGTCGTTGAAGTTGTTAAACGTAAATGCCTAATTTGTAATACTTACACTTTTAGGGTTAAATGTCCTGTTTGTGGCTCTGAAACATTTTATGAGAAGGCTTGTCCTCGTTGCGGGAAAAATTTGAAGGAGGATGAGTGCCCAATCTGTAAATTGCCCGCTAAAAAATATCAAAGGCAAGTTGTTAATTTCAGGGAATTGCTTGAGAGCGCATGTAGTCATCTAGGAGTTTCTATGCCTAAGGTTTTAAAGGGCGTCAAAGGTTTAACAAATGAAACGAAGACTCCAGAAATTATTGAAAAGGGTATTTTACGTGCAAAATATGATTTATCTGTCTACAAGGATGGGACAACACGTTTCGATTCTACAAACGCTCCATTGACGCATTTTAAGCCCGCTGAGATTGGGGTTCCAGTTGAAAAGCTTAGGCAGCTTGGCTATGTTCAAGACGTTTATGGCGTGCCATTAACGGATTCAAACCAGATATGTGAACTAAAGCTTCAGGACGTTGTCATTCCCATGAAATGTGTAGAATACTTCATACGAGTTGCGAACTTCATAGATGAGATGTTAATGAAGGTTTATGGGCTTCCACCTTACTACAATGTCAAGCGGATGGAAGACCTTGTCGGGCATTTAGTTGTTGGCTTAGCTCCTCACACTTCAGTTGGCATTTTAGGTCGCGCCATCGGCTTCACAAATCTAAACGTCTGTTATGCCCATCCAATTTGGCATTCAGCCAAGCGGAGGGATTGTGATGGCGACGAAGATGCTTTAATGCTGGCTTTAGAAACCCTTCTTGACTTTTCGCGTGATTACTTGCCCGCGCAAATAGGCGGAATAATGGATGCTCCGCTGCTCCTAATTCCAATCGTTAATACGCAAGAGGTGCAGAGGCAAGTGCATGATGTTGATGTTGCCGATGTTTACCCCCTTGAGTTTTATGAGAAAACATGGGAAAATGTTGAAGCAAGACATGTTAGCCGCCTCATAGACCTTATTGAGTATCGGCTTGGCACTGAGGCACAGTTTGAAGGCTTCAAATTTACGACGCCCGTTTCGAACGTCAACATGGGAAATGCTGAAAGTGTATACAAACGATTTAAAACAATGGTGGAAAAGCTGAACAACCAACTTGAATTAGCTGAGAAAATCGAGGCTGTAGACGCCAAAAAAGTGGCCTTAAAAGTTTTAACTAAACACTTTATGCGAGACATCGCTGGAAACCTGCGGGCCTTCTCAACACAAGGTTTTAGATGTAAGTCATGTAACAAACGTTTTCGACGTTTACCTTTACGCGGCGTATGTTCTTCATGCGGTGGGCAATTAAGCTTAACCGTTTACCGCGGTGGCATCGAAAAATACTTGGAGGTAGCGCAGGATTTGATTGATAAATATGGGTTGCCGCGGTATTACGCTCAAAGGCTTTTGCTTATGAAAGAGGAGATCAACGCTCTGTTTGAGGGTAAAAAGCCAAAGCAAATAACCCTAGCAGACTTTGCTTAAGAAAACTTTTCTAAGGCATTAGCATAATTGTTCTTGGTGAAAATGTTCAAAGAGGCTTATCACCCTAACGCTTACTTATCGAATATAAAAAACAACAGGCTTGGTCTACAGGCTAGAACCCGCATATTAAACGTTTTAGAGAGGATTTCCGTTGATGCTAAAACCATCGCCAAAGAAACAGGAATGCATTATGGAGTTGTTACGCACCATCTGAGGCTTTTAAAGGCAGAAGCAATAGTCGAGCGAAAACTCGATAAACCACATATTTGGGTGCTTACTGGTAGGGGACAGAAACGTTTAATGAACTTGGGCTAAAAAGTGCATTGACAAGGTGAGTGTCTACACTTTGGACATTTATCATCATATTTGTTAAGGGCTGCCTTTTCAAGGTCTATGTTGCTAATGTTTGCAAGTGAAGCTAACCATGCGATAACATCGGCGAATTCATCTTCCAAGGCTTTTTTGTCATTCGATTCCAGTGCTTCCCCTAGTTCTTTCACTTCATCCATAAGCCAATTGTACGTTCCCATAGTACCGCGTTTTGAATCTCTATGGAAATATAGGCGGTGCATCATTTTCTGAAACTCGGATATAAGCAAACTTTCACCCGTAGTATCTGAAAAAACGAGTAGTATTTAAGATAAAAACTAATCTAAGCTTTTAATTCAGGTGAAACAATGTCAATGCCCCTTGTAATTCGGAATTATTGGGAGGATGATAGAGAGCAGTGCCGCTCTTTGTGGCGAGAGCTAACTGAGTGGCATCGTGAAATCTATCAAGACCAAACCATTGGTGGAGAACACCCAGAAGACTACTTTGACAAACACTTGGCCAAAGTTGGTTCAGAAAGGCTTTGGGTAGCTGTCGATGATTCTAGGGTGGTTGGGCTTGTCGGATTAATTGTTGAGGGAAACGAAGCTGAGATAGAGCCTCTCATAGTTAGCAAGACCTACCGCAGCAAAGGGATAGGAAAGCAACTGATAGGTACGATGGTTTCTGAAGCCCGCAAGATAGGGGTAAGATTTCTCTGCGTAAAGCCAGTCGCCCGAAACATGAAAACAATAAGATTCCTATACAAGCAAGGTTTCAAGAATCTAGGAGAAATTGAGCTATTCATGTGTTTCTCTGACTACGCGTGGAAGGCTGGGCCTGAAATTTTTGGATGCAAATTTGACTTCTAAAGGATAACGTATACATACCTCATAGTAACTTTAGAAAGGTATCTACAGAGCGGTTACTGTATTCAATAGTCCATATTGTGATCTGCAATGTTACCGCTTACGTTTCCAGTCCTTAAGTATTAACTTAACTAAGTTGTCTAATCTGTCTCTAACTCTTTCATCCTCGATTAAATTCCCGTATATTGACCCTTTACCATATTCATCAGCTTGCAGCAGCACTGATTGCAGTGGGTATTTGCAGTCTTTATGGTCTAAAATGACTGTGTGATATGCAAGGTCGCCGCCAGCAGGAATATTTCCTATCACGATTGATGCTATAATTTTGTCCAGTATCGTGTTTTTGAATTCTTCATAGCTTTCGAAAATTCCTTGTCCTCTTTCTGTAAAAGCGCAATATAGGCTTGCAGCTTTTCCGCCGTATGTTGGAACCGCGAGCACAATTATATCTGCTTCTTTCATTTTGGCGTAAATCTTTGGGACGTCATCTCGAATCGGGCATTCTTCTTTTTTGTCCCTTAATTCTTTGGCAAAGCATTCATAGTTGCAGTGACTACAAGGCTTTACCTCAGAATCATAGGCATTAATAACTTCAGTTTCGGATCCCTGTTCTTTCAGCTTTGCCAACACGTAATCTATGCAATTTAGACAGTTGCCTCTTTTCCTTGCACTAAATGCTATACCAAGGGCCTTCATGTCTTTTCGCTCTAGCGGATTTTTATGTACTTGTAGGCTTCTGTCGAGTTTTCGAAGCAGTAATGTACTTTCTGATACTCCTTTCTGAATTCTGTAACGTCTGTCCTCACCTTCTCTAGCGGCTCTTTGTCTATTATTGCACGTTTGATGAATTCTGCTATTTCAGTCATTTCAGACTCTTTCATTCCAAGCCTTGTAACTTCTGAAACGCCTAACCTTATGCCGCCTGGGTGCATGAAATGCCTTCCCTCTTTAATGTCCCATGGCAGCAAGTTTCTGTTTATTATTATGTTTGCCTTTTCCAATGTTTCTTCAATTGTGCCGCCATCGCCATATTTCGTTATGTCTATTAAAATTACGTGTGATTGTGTGAAGCCCTTATGTTCCGCTAACACGTTGAATCCCTTTTCGTAAAGTGCCTGGGCCAGGGCTTTGGCGTTTTTTACTATCTGACTTGCATATTCCTTTCCGAACTCGAGCATCTCCGCGCACGCAATTGTAACCCCTGCAACTGCATGCAAATGATGGTTGCTTACCATTCCTGGAAAAGTTGCCCGCTTTATCTTTTCAGCGTTTTTCTCCCATGATAAAACTCCGCCGTGTTGGGGTCCAAAGAATGTTTTGTGTGTGCTTAAACTGACGACATCTGCTCCTTCTCTAAGAGGGTCTTGAAACTGTCCTCCAGCGATTAAACCCGCAACATGTGCTGCATCATATCCAACTGTTGCACCTACTGAATGGATTGTTTCGGCTAACTCTTTAACAGGATGGGGAAACGGGAAAACGCTTGCGCCGAACATGACAAGTTTAGGTGTCCTCCCTTTTGCTGAGAGCTCCGTAATCTTGCTTTTCGCCTTCTCAACATCTATGTTTAATTCCTTATAATCTAAGGGTAAATATTCAACAACTAAACCTCGCACGGCTCCTGCTGTGCCACCCAGCTCTTTTTTTCCTGTTGTGATGTGCCCGCCGCATGGAATTGACAACGCCATCATGGTGTCTCCGGGTTCTGTGAAAGCAGTGTAAACAACTAGGTTTGCCACGACGCCTGAAATTGGTCTAACGTCTACAAACTCTGCGTTAAAGAGTTTTTTCATGAGTTCAATGCATTTGAACTCTACTTGGTCTATAAAGCGGCAACCAGCGTAGACACGTTCTCCAGGCCACCCTTCTGCATAGCGATTTCCAAAATCTGTTGTGAGGGCTTCGCGGACAGCTGGGCTTGGAATGTTTTCACTTGCTATAAGCGGTATGCATTCCTGAAACCATTTGTGATGTTGTTGTAGAAGGTCAAACACATGATTATATTCGTCTCGAGGATTTGACATTACAAACACCTTTTGCATCAAACTATCATCCATTCACAAATAAAAATTCTTTTGAAATGGCGCAACATTAATAATGGAGAAAATCGTAGGAATTAACTGAATTTGTAAAAGGGTGTTTCTGAATGAGCAAGAAAAAGAAGAAAGAGAAATCATCGCCAATGCCCGCCGCAAGCGCAGGGTTGCTCAGATTCTTTGAGGAGGAAACTGAAGGAATCAAGGTTAAACCAGAAATCCTTGTGGCCTTGGCAATAGCATTAATAATTGTATGTGTTTTAGCCAATGTGTTCCACTAGACTGGTAATTTTAACGGCGAGAAGTTGCATGCAAAATTTCTATTCGCTGGACAGAGTTAAGGTGGATGAATATTTCGCTTCTTTCTTCCCTGCCTGCAACCTGTGGAATAGGCTGGGCAATAGTCGCACGCAGTATGATGGCTTCAGCGTCTGAAAGCCATATCCCCGCAGGTTCATGTGTTACAGCCACCAACGTCCCTTCAAAACCATAGGAGGGATCCATAATCACACGTATTTTCTTACTTAAATTTTTCTCGAGCATATGAAATATTGTTGGTGGTATACTTTGTTCTGGCATAGGATTCGCAAAATCTTATAATTGACGCTTTAGAGATAAAACAGTTGCCCTTCCTCAAGTATTATTGCAGTAATGTTGCGGCAGTACGCGCACTATGGTTTATTGCCACCCGGTTTTTAATCGTTCATGTTAAAAGCGAAAGACCGCGGCATATAGTGATTATTTAAAGAGTGTTTCAACTTTTCGTGATAATTATGAACGGTTTCGCGACACTTTAATATGCTTGTGATTCTTTTATACAAAAATTCACTTGGAGGATGGATGTGACGGCTGCAGGTTCATTAAGTCAGTCTATGGATAGAGCAGTTAAGCATTATTCATCTTTATTTATGATTCCATCATATAAAAAAGTGCTTTTACTTCTAGCTTTGACCTGCATAAGTGGGGGGCTGTTTTCTACCGTTATCCTTTTTCCCGAAGGGGTAGTTAATGGTTTGCTTCTGGGTTTTTCTCTATTTTTTGTGAATTTGATTATTGACTATGCAGTGAGCATGTTGATTTTAAGGCGAGATCCCATTTATGGTTTGAGGCGAACTGCGGCACTTTCCCTTTTCAGCTGGGGGTTGTGGTTTTTCTTCATTTTTCTAGGTGCCGCTGTTGCTATGTCATTTGGTTTGTCATGGTGGATTAGGCTCTCTCTTCTAGGCTTTTCAGCAGTGATAATTTTGCGTTCAATAGTGTTACTTTCAACATCTTCTACGAATTATAAACGACTTTTCGCGGCTTCCCTTCTTCAGCCCTTTTCTTGTATAATTCCGTTTTTAGTGTTTTGGACAAGAAAAAGCTATCCAATAGCACCTATTATGTTCTTCATCATTTTTTCGCTGGTTGTAGGGTTCATTTCAAGTTTACTCTTCATTTCTATTTTAAACCGTGTAGGAATGCAAGCACTGGGCATTCCATCATTACCTCTTTTCAAGGCGTTTTTGCTTAACTGGATAGCGGGCTTAAATGTTCCATTCGAAGAATTTCTTGAAAAATTAGGCGAAAATCAAGATGTTGAAGTTTCCTTAATAAAGTTTAGTTCCTCCAAACCTAAAGCAGTTATAGTCGTTCCCTCCGTTCATCCTGGGCCATTCAAAAACGTCGGAAGTAGTCTTTTGCCATCAATGCTTAAAACCGCTTTAGAAACGAAACTTAACTGTGTTGTGTGTGTTCCTCATGGCTTGCTTGGTCACGAGTTTGATTTAGCTTCTCAGATTCAAAATCAAAAAATAATAAACCGAGTTGTCGAGTTCGCGAACCTCGAGGTTTCTGTGGCAAAGGCGACACCATTTATCAAGGTTAGTAATGGTTTGGCTACTGCATGCTGTCAAGCTTTCGGTAATTTTGCTTTTCTTTCGTTTACTCTTGCACCTAAGACAACCGAAGACTTGCCACAAGAATTAGGACTGTTTGTTCGTCAAGAAGCAGAAAGGCATAGGTTAACCTGCTGTGTTGTCGTTAACGCGCATAACAGCATTGATGGAACAACAAATATGCAAGAAGCTTTAGATGCGTTAAAAACTGTCGCAGTTGCATGCTTGGAAAAGGCGGTTTCTCTGAAACGGTTGCCTTTTGAGATCGGTGCTGCTACAGTTATTCCGAAAGAGTTCGGTCTTAAAGAAGGAATGGGCCCAGGCGGCATCACCGTGGTCGTTGTTAAGGTTGGGGGGCAAAAAACTGCTTATGTGGTTATCGACGGTAACAATATGGTTTCTGGACTGCGTGAAAACATCCTTTCGGCACTTCATTCAATAGGAATTGATGAAGGCGAAGTTTTCACAACGGATACTCATTCCGTAAATGCCATAATATTAAACGATCGTGGATATCACCCAGTTGGAGAAGCTATAGACCATGAAAATTTGATTGCGTATATTAAAAGGGCAACGTTTGCTGCTTTGTCTGATTTGGAGCATGTTAAAGCTGCCTGTCGTAGCATAACGATTCCTGAAGTCAAGGTTATTGGAGGGAAACGGCTTGAAACATTATGCCTTCTCATAGATAGAACTCTTCAAAAAGCAAAGAAAGTTGCTGTCCCGATTTTTGCAACCAGCGGCTTACTTTTAATGTTAGTTTTGATGTTTGTTTAAGCTAACGCTAATAAGTCTGAACCATTCCATTTTCATTTCTCTCAATAGAAGGGGGAAGCATTGCTTAAGGAGATTAGAATTCATGGTCGTGGTGGACAGGGCAGTGTCACTGCCGCAGACTTGTTGGCTCATGCTGCTTTTATGGAAGGTAAGTGGGTTCAAGCTTTTCCATACTTTGGGGCAGAACGGCGAGGCGCTCCAGTAAAGGCATTCGCAAGGATAAGCGACGAACCCATACTTGTGCACAGTCAAATTTACACCCCTGATTACGTAATAGTGCTTGATCACGCAATTTACAAGGTTGTAGACGTAGCTGAGGGTTTGAAAAAAGATGGAATAATTATTGTAAATACAACGAAGAGGCCTGAAGAAATAGGGTTGAAAGGTTGGCGGATCGCAACTGTTGATGCAACTGGAATAGCCCTTGAACTAAACTTGCTTGTTGCCGGATTACCTGTCGTTAACACCGCAATTGTAGGAGCATTTGCCAAGGCAACGAATGAAGTTAAGTTGGCAAGCGTCTTAAAAGCCATAAAAGAAACATGGACGGGCGGTGCTGGTGAGAAAAACGCAAGGGCAGCAGAACTAGCCTATGAACGTTTAATAAAAGGATGGTGAAATTAAATGAGTTCTATTCCTAAAACTCGTAAAGAAATGCCCCTTACGCCAATATCGTATCCAACAGTCGGTAGCATGGGAAAAACAGGGTCTTGGAGAACTTTCCGCCCAGAAGTTGACTATTCCAAATGCACGCGATGTATGCTTTGCTGGGTTTATTGTCCAGACGCAGCCATCTCGTGTCAAGAAGACAACTCTCCAAAAATAGATTATGACTACTGTAAGGGCTGCGGAATATGCGCCAACGAGTGTCCCGTTAAAGCAATAGCAATGCATCGGGAGGAAGAGTAAATGGCACAGATGATAATCGATACAGCAAATCACATTGCTGGTTACGCCGCAAAAGCAGCAAGAGTTAAGGTTGTTGCGGCATACCCCATAACTCCTCAGACAACAGTAGTTGAAAAGATAGCTGAATTTGTTGAAAGCGGAAAGATGGACATTGAATACATTCGCGTAGAATCCGAACATAGCGCCATGGTAGCTTGTATAGGCGCTGCTGCAGCTGGAGTCAGAACTTTCACGGCAACTTCCTCCCAAGGATTAGCCCTTATGCATGAAGCTTTGCATTGGGCTTCAGGTTCACGTTTGCCGATTGTAATGGCTGTTGTTAACCGTGCTATGGGCGCTCCTTGGAGTATATGGCCAGACTTCAGCGATTCTCTTTCTCAAAGGGACACTGGGTGGATGCAGTTTTATTGTGCTGACAACCAAGAGGTTTTCGACACCATAATTCAAGCCTACAAGCTTTGCGAAGATGAGCGAGTCTTTTTACCAGCCATGGTTTGCCTCGAAGGCTTTATTCTATCACATACCTATATGCCCGTGAAAATCCCTGAACAAAAGAAAGTTGACGACTTTCTGCCACCATATAAATCTGGATGGATTTTAGACACTAACCGTCCTTTCTCCCATTCAAATCTTGTTGCACCGGAATGGTATATGGAGTTTCGTTATATGATTCAAGAAGCCATGGAAAATGCAAAACACCTCATCCCAGTAATCGATAAAGAATATGGCGAAACCTTCGGTTTCGAACATGGCGGATTGGTTGAGAAGTACAAGTGTGAAGATGCAGATTTGATACTTCTCACCATGGGAACCATGGGTAGCGAAGCAAAAATAGCGGTGGAGAACCTGCGCAAAGATGGGCTAAAAGTTGGATCTGCAAGAGTTCGAGTTTTCCGTCCATTTCCAACAGAAGAAATCGTAAAACTTGCAAAGGAAGCACAGATGTTTGCAGCCATAGACCGTCACATATCATTTGGAATGGAGGGTTTTCTTGCCACAGAAATTAAGGCATCCCTATTGAACCAAAAAGACCCGCCCTTAGTTGCAGGGTTTATTGCTGGCTTAGGGGGAAGAGATGTAACCTTTGACACAATTGGAAAGATTGCTAAAAAATCGCTAAAATGGATGCATGGTGGCAAGGTGGAAAAAGAAACTGAATGGGTTGATTTGAGGGAGTGAAAAACAGTGGTGACAATAAAAGAACTTCCAAAAGAAGAATATTTACTTAAGGGTCATGCCGCCTGTGCTGGTTGCGGACCTGCCATTTCACTCCGCTTGCTTTTCAAAGCATTAGGAAACAAAATTGTCTTGGTCGTTCCCGCTTGCTGCACAACAGTAATTCAAGGACCCTATCCCTACACTTCCTTTTCTGTTCCTCTCCAAAACATATTATTCGAATCAACCGCTGCTGCAGCATCAGGGATCGTCGCTGGTCTGCGTCAAAGAAATCTTGAAGGCATAACGGTTGTCGGATGGGCCGGAGACGGTGGAACCGTTGACATCGGGATCCAAGCGTTGTCTGGTGCTGCTGAAAGGGAAACCGATTTCATTTATATTTGCTACGATAACGAAGCTTATGGCAATACAGGAATGCAACGGAGTGGGGCAACACCTTACGGTGCGTGGACCACGACGACGCCTTCTGGAAAGAGGGAGCGGAAAAAAGATATGCCCTTAATCATGGCTGCTCACAGAATTCCTTATGTTGCAACGGCATGTCCATCCTACCCCATAGATTTGGTAAACAAACTTAGAAAGGCTAAGGAGATTAAAGGCACGAAATACATTCACATTTTGGCACCATGCCCAACAGGATGGCGCTATGATACAAGCAAAACCGTTGAATTGGGAAGGCTTGCCGTGCTAACTGGTTTGTGGGCTCTTTTTGAAATTGAGTATGGAAAGTTTAAGCTCAATCCCCCTAGCGACCGGTTGATTGATAAGACCAAACGTAAACCAGTTAAGGAATATTTCGCTTCCCAGGGAAGATTCCGCAACTTAACTGACGAGGATACCGAAAGAATCCAGAAATGGGTAGAAGAAGACTGGGAACAATACCGCAAACGAGCGTCAAATAGTACGTCTGATTCTTCACCGTATGGAAAAATATAAGCTTAAGCTTCATGATACAGTCTGCCTTGCGTTGCCGTCGATGTTGATCAGTATATTAAGGACTCTAGGTGGTTGGCTGATTTTTCCATGTTTTTTATGGAAAAGGCATAGGTAATTATATAAAACAGTCTTCTCCACTCCTAATCTTTGTCGGTGATGTGAAGATGAGTGCCTATCCGAAAATAGTTGTCACTCCACCGGGACCCAAAGCCAGAGAATTAGTTAAGAAAGACGAAAGCCTAATTTCACCCTCCTATGTGCGATTTTATCCGCTTGTGGTTGAGTATGGCAAGGGCTGCATAGTAAGGGATGTTGATGGAAACGAATACATAGATTTCAATTCTGGCTTGGTGTGCCTAAATGTCGGTCATAACCATCCCAGAGTAATTTCAGCAATAAAGAATCAATGCGACCAGTTTCTACATTATTCCAACACGGACTTTTACTATAATCAAGTCGTTGACCTCGCTGAAAAACTCTCAGAAATCGCACCCGGGAGCGGTGGGAAGAAAATTTTCTTTGGCAACAGTGGAGCCGAAGCAGTTGAAGCGGCGATTAAGCTTGCGAAGTGGCACACTCGCAAACAACTTTTTATCGGTTTCATAAGTGCTTTTCATGGGCGCACTATTGGCGCTTTGTCTTTTACAGCGAGTAAGCCTACTCAAAGGCGGTATTTCTCCCCGTTGATGCCGGGTGTCACTCACGTGCCGTATCCATATTGTTACCGTTGTCCCTTCAAGTTGATTTATCCTGAATGTCATTATTGGTGTGTAGACTTCATTGACGAGTTTGTTTTACAGAAATATGTGCCTCCAGAGGATGTTGCTGCAATCCTCTTTGAACCAATTCAAGGCGAGGGCGGATATGTTATTCCTCCGCCAGAGTACTTTCAGCGGTTAAAGAAGCTTGCTGACAAGTATGGCATATTGTTTGTGGATGATGAGGTTCAAGCGGGTATGGGTAGGACTGGAAAATGGTTTGCAATTGAACACTGGGATGTTGAGCCAGACATCATATGTAGCGCAAAAGCACTAGCCTCTGGGCTTCCATTAGGCGCAACCATCGCTAAGGCAAAGATAATGGACTGGGTTGGTGGTTCTCATGCGAACACCTTTGGCGGTAACCCGCTTTCATGCGTTGCAGCCAGCGCAGTTATTGACGTTATTAGAGAGGAAAAGTTGCTAGAAAACGCAACCAAGCAGGGTACCTACATCCTAAAGAGATTTGGAGAACTGAAAGAACAGAGCGAAATTGTCGGCGATGTTAGGGGTAAGGGCTTGATGATAGGCATGGAAATCGTAGAAAACAAAGAAAATGATAAGCCAGCATCTAAAAAAGCTTCAGAAATTATGATACGCTCATGGAAACGTGGAGTCGCCGTCATCACTTGTGGAGTCTCAACCATAAGAATTGCGCCTCCACTTAACATTACAAGAGAACTCGTAGATGCTGCCATGGAAATAATTGAGGACGTTGTAAAAGAGGTTGAGAAGGAAGCTTAAGCCATTGGCGTGTTCAAATGGAAATCCGAAAACTAACTATAAACAACTACAAAGAAATCATAAAACTTTGGACGAGGGCAAGCTTACCCTATAAGCAAAAAGGAAGAGACAGAAAAGAAGCAATAGCAGCAGAAATGAACGCAAACCCAGAATTTTTCTTAGGAGCCTTTGAAGATAACCGTCTTGTCGGCATGGTCATCATAAGCTGTGACATGCGAAAGGGTTGGCTAAATCGGCTAGCTGTTGATCCAGATTACAGACATTGCGGCATTGCTAAGGCGTTGATTGCTGAATCTGAAAAAATATTAAGAAAGCACGGTATCAGAGTTTTCTGCGCCTTAATTGAGGATTACAATGCTGTATCAAGAGAACTCTTTAAGGAATGCGGTTATGTGGAACATCGTGACATAATATACTTTAGCAAACGGGACAGCAATGAAGTCTAACCATTTTTTCATTTAGAAGTCATGCGGCTTTGCTATAATTTCCCTTATCTTTAAATCGAAGAATTTTGCGGCGTTTGCGGGTCGTATTCGGAGCGCTGTATCTGCGCCTTTGCCCGTCCCAGCGATAGCAATAATATCCTTGTCAACCAGTATTAAACCAGCATCGGCTGCCATCAAGGCAATTTCTACACATACTTTTGTTCCCTCTCCCATAAGTCTGAGCACATTGGCAATGAGTTCCAAAGGCTGAATTGTTCCAAAATCTTTGCGAATTGCCCGTTCTACACTGCTTAAAGCATGGACACCCGTAAAAATCTTTGCCCCATTCGCCAGAATCTCTTTTCTATGCTCTTCCAGTAACTCAGTTTTCCCGGGTTCTTGGAAACCGAAGCAATGCGTGACTATAACAAGGTTATATCCCTTGAAAATTTCGGAAGCTTTTATTCCTGTTTCACCAGACGTTGAAGCAACCACTATGTCTTTTATGCCCTCTTTTTCTGTATACTCTTTGACAAATCCTAACAGTGCGTCAGTATTCTGCCCGCCTGCTTCCCTAAAGTAAATTGTATTCTTTTTAGCCAAACTCATAGATTATGCCTCTCTGGTTTTAATTTGCGAGTATTAGCTTTTTATTATTGTCGGAAAGTTTTGCTAAAAATTTAAGTGACTTTTTCTCATTGGTTTCCTTTTTAATTCCGTGCCGCATACTTCGCATTTACTAAATTTGTAATCTGCTGGGTATTTTCTACGGCACGCTGGGCAATATCTTAGCCACTGTAGGCGGAAGCGGATGCCAAAAGTAGCCAATGACACGAATTCTATGCTCATTTGGTCCGCAACATTTTGTATAGAGTAATCATCAGTGGCAATTATTGGGGAATAACCATGTGTCTTAAGTTCTAGGGCTAATGCTAAAATCTGGGAGTCTGTCTCAGATAGAAAAAATGTATCTCCGATGATGTTTGCCGAAGTTTTAACCTTATCCAAAAAGGTTTTATCTGGTTCTTTCACTTTTAACTTTCCGCTCTCTATTGCTGTTTTAAATCTAACACCAAGCATGGAGCCTCCCATTATTTCCTCCTTAACCATAGGAATGGTGTATTGCTCTTCGCTTATCGAAAACGGGTCAAAGCCAGCTAAAAGGGCAGACGTATCTAAAACTATGACTCTTTTACCCGTCTTGGCGGTTAGATTTTTCATTTACATTCCCTTAAAAAGAAGTCTGCTTCTTAAACGATTGTAAAAGTTCTCCTTAAATCTTATGAAGGATGTTTCGTGTTTGGACCGTGTTACCGTTAGGCTTGGATTTCTGGAACTTATGAGTTGACGGTGATGCCCATCAACTACTGTAAGCACTCTTCTCGGTCTAGTAACCTCGACCGTGAGGCTTGAATCTGCCGGAAAAACAATTGAACGGAAAACGCTCAGAGCACATATTGGTGTCAAAACAAAAGCATTTACACCTGGGTCTAAAACGGGACCGCCAGCCGAGAGCGAATAACCAGTAGAACCAGTCTGCGTAGATACCATTAAACCATCTGCCTGACAGTCTAAAATTGGTTCCTTATCCTTTAAGATACGAGCGTAAAGCAACTTTGCCGGCTCACCGGCTGAGATTAGCACTTCATTTAAGGCGTCTGGAAACTTTACGCCGTCTGCAGTTATCGAAAGCTTCATGCACTTTTCAATAGTGAATTGTCCTTTCAAACACTTATCTACTGCTGCAAAAGCCTGTTTCGGTTCCACTTCTGTTAGGAAACCTCGAACACCCATGTTTATTGCAAGGATCGGCGGTTCTGGTTTCGGAATAGAGACACAGGTTCTTAAAATTGTTCCATCGCCGCCAATTGTGATTATAAAATCCGTTTTCATTTTCTCTAATGGAGCACTCTTTTCTTTTATGCTCATTTTCTCCGCTAACGTGTCTTCCACATATACCTCTAATCTCTTTTCTCTCGAGTATTTAGCCAAATCTTCAGCAAGTTTTATGGCTATTTTCCTGTCAAAACGGGCGACCAAACCGACGCTTTTGAACACCGTTTTCCCCTTGCATCTATTAGCGGCACCTTAATCTATATATGGGTGTTGCTTAGAATTGCTGTGAATGAAGGCTGCTGGAAGTTGGTGAGCGTATGAGTAAACCAGTTGACGTTGGAAGTTTACGTGTGGGCGGCTACATGATTATTGATAATGAACCATGCCATATAGTTGACATAACGAAGTCAAAACCGGGAAAACACGGCTCAGCCAAAGCAAGAATAGTAGCCATAGGCGTTTTTGACGGTGTGAAAAGAAGTTTTGTGAAACCTGTGGACTTAAACGCTGAAGTTCCGATAATTGATAAGAGAATGGGGCAAGTCTTTGCAGTTAACCCTTCTGGCATTCAAATAATGGACTTGGAAACATACGAATATTTCGATGCTCCTTATCCTGAAGATGAGGGTTTGAAGGCGAAGCTGGTTTCTGGCGTTGAGATTGAGTATTGGCGGATACTTGGCAGAGTAAAAATCATGAGGGCAAAGTAGGATTAAAGGCTGAATTTAAACGAAATCACTCGGTGCCCTTTCACCTGTCTTTTGAGGAGGCTGCATCTTTTGGATGTTAAAGTCAAATTGAAGGATGAAAGGACCGCTCTAATAAGAGGATTTCAAATCGAAGATAAAGAGAAATTCATTGAAATGTACGAGAGTCTCTCGGCTGAAGCGGTTCGCTGGGGGATGCCGCCTTACACTAGAGAAAGACTCGAAAAAGGATGGTTGAGCAATCTACAGAATCTGATTTCCATAGTAGCCTTTTACAACGACAAAATCGTGGGGCATGCTCAAATCTTCAAATTTCCTCATCCGCGATTGAAAGCCACAGGCGACTTGATCGTCTACCTTCGTCAAGACTTCCTCAGTGTGGGATTAGGCACGGCAATGCTGTCCAAGTTAATAGAGTTGGCAAAAAAGGAAGGATTGTATAGAATAGGCTTGACTGTCGTTGCCGACAACAAACCAGCAATAAATCTATACAAAAAATTTGGCTTCAAAATCGAGGGAGTGAAGAGAGACGCCTACTTTGGTGAAGACGGAAAATATCATGATGAGCTAGTGATGGGTTTAATACTGGCTAACTCCACCAGTCCCAATCAAGGTGCTTAAAGCCTAAGTAAAGGATTAAGAGGATTACTCCCCAGCTTAATGCAATGCTTGCAATCTTCAGTAAATCGTTAGGTACATAAGCGTAGCTTGTCCAAGCACTTACCCCACACAAACCCATTAATATGAGACTGAACATAACGAAGTGAATTGCTCGCTCCACAGTCAATGATATTTCCTCCTTTAAACTGGTTAGAAGTAGCGCATTGTATTGTTAAGATTTTCTATCAAAGTTTATTTTGTTGTTTTGTGTAATACGTTTTGGAGCCGATGATGCGAGAAGAGCCGTCTGATTTGTGACGACATTTATGGGCTGAGGCTTCGACACTATTCTACTGAAATCGTATATTCGTGTTTACGTGGTAAACGAATCTTCAGGATTCCCTTCTTGAAGCGGATTCCCATCTTCTCCATATATACCGGTACTGGAACACGTAAGTGACAGTGTAATTTCTGGAATTCTCCTTTGTGATGGGTTATGCCGAAGTCGGTGAACCGTATTTTCCGTTTCATGCTTGCCAATATTTCGATAGTGCTTTTGTCTACTGGTTTAACTTGTATGGAGTTTTCTTTTGTAAGAGGTAAATCGACAGTCACTATCACTTCTGTCGGGGTCACTCTCACATGGCGAAGCGGCTATAACGCCCACTAATCCAACATCTGGGAAACCGAAAAGCATAATGGCTCCGGATGGAACTTCTTTCTTCTCTATGATTTTAACTTCTTCACTCAAATTTAGCTCCCTCAAATACTTCTTAAAAAGCGTGGGGTGTAAAAACTTTATGGAGCGTAAGCGTTGAGAACGGAATATCTATTTAAAGGCGTGTATGGTTTTAAATCTGGAGAAAACCATGGCTTTAGAACACTTAGGTTCCTCGCTTTACGAAGCCCTAAAAAAGGTTTTGAGAGCCCCCATTGTAGATGAGGCCACTGTTAAAGAACTTGCTCGTGATGTGCAAAGAGCCCTCCTACAGGCGGATGTGAACGTTAAACTTGTACTTGACATCTCAAAACGAATAGAAGAAAGAGCATTAAAAGAAAAAGTTCCTCCGGGCATTTCAAGACGTGAACACGTTATAAAAGTTGTTTACGAAGAATTAACACGTTTCCTCGGAGAAAAGCCCGTTCCAATAAAAATGGAGCCTGGGAAAAGAAAGGTGATGATGCTTGTTGGCATACAAGGCTCTGGAAAAACAACAGCCGCAGCCAAACTTGCAAGATACTTCCAAAAAAGAGGTCTGAAACCAGCTTTAATTTGTACAGACACTTATCGGCCGGGCGCTTATGCACAACTCCAGCAACTGGCAAACAGAATTAACGTACCTTTATTTGGCGAATTAAACGTGAAAGACCCCGTTAAAATAGCCCTCGACGCTTTAAAACAATTCAGCGAGAAAGACGTGATAATCATTGACACTGCTGGTCGTCACAAAGAAGAGCAAGAGCTAATCAAAGAAATGATAATGCTTGAGAAAAACATCAGACCAGACGAAGTCATGCTGGTAATTGATGGAACAATTGGTCAACAAGCAATGGCTCAAGCAAAAGCCTTCAACGAGGCAACACCCATAGGCTCCATTCTTGTGACAAAACTAGACGGTTCAGCCAGAGGCGGAGGAGCCCTCTCAGCAGTTGCGGCCACAGGGGCTCCGATAAAATTCATCAGCACCGGCGAAAAAGTCGAAGATATAGAGCCCTTCATTCCTTCTCGTTTTGTTGGCAGGCTCCTAGGCATGGGTGATCTAGAAACTTTAATTGACAAGGTTTGTGAGGCAGAAGTAAAAGTTCCCGAAAAGAAAGCCAAAGCTATCTTAAGCGGTAAATTCACTTTAACAGACATGTATGAACAGTTCGAAGCCATGAAGGGAATGGGGCCTTTCAGAAAACTTTTGAAAATGTTGCCTGGCATGTCCTACGACATACCTGAAGACATGCTAAACATGGCTGAAGGTCGATTGGAAAAATGGCGTGTAGTAATTCAATCCATGACACCTCAAGAAAAGAATGACCCCAAAATTTTCAACTCTTCTAGGATAAAACGTGTGGCTAGGGGTTCTGGGGCAAGTGAAAAAGAAGTGAAGGAGCTTCTTAAACAATATTCCATGATGCGACGGATGCTTAAAACGCTAAGGAGAAAAAAGAAACTACCTTTTTTCGGCAAGGGCTTGCCCGTTGATTTTAAGTAAGGCTGTGCAATGTTTAGAAGGATTGCGTCATGGACATTCTAGAAAAAATGTCGAGAATGCTTGAAGAATACCCCTTATGCGACCACTGCCTAGGAAGACAGTTTGCTCTGCTTGGACATGGCATAGAAAATGATGAAAGAGGAAGGGCGATAAAACTAGCTTTAACGCTCAAAGCGCACGAATTGGCTCTTTCCAAAAACAGGGAAGGCGTAAGAATTCTCAAAATCCTTGCGACAAACGGTTTCTCCAAAGTAGCAGGAGAAATACTGCAAAAAATGAAAAAACGTATTTCGCGTAAAAATTTTCCAAAGACATGCTTTTTGTGTGAAAGTAAATCTGAAAGCTTTGATGACTTGGCGAAAAAAGCCCTTAAGGAGCTTGAAAGTTATGAATACAACAGTTTTTTGGTTGGAATAGAGTTGCCCATTACAGTTGGGGAACGCGAAGATGAGTTTAAGGCCAAGTTTAATGTAAGCTATGGCGAAAACATGCGGAACGAGTTTGGAAGAGTAATAGGGAAGAAAATTGCTGAACATAGCGGAAAAATTGCGGATTATAGGAAACCCGAGATTGTTGTGCTTGTCAACCCTTTCGCTGAGAAAATAAGTCTTCAAATAAATCCGCTTTACATTGCAGGCCGTTATAAGAAACTCGTTAGGGGTATACCGCAGTCAAAATGGTTCTGCTCAAACTGTCAAGGAAAAGGTTGCGAAAAATGTAATTGGACTGGAAAGATGTATCCTGAATCGGTGGAAGAATTAATTGCAACCCCACTCTTAGATGTAACTAGCGGTATAAAAGCATCCTTTCACGGCTCGGGAAGAGAAGATATAGACGCACGCATGTTAGGCAAAGGTAGGCCTTTCGTTATAGAAATCACAAAACCCCAAAAACGATTTTTAGACCTTAAAAAAGTAGAAGAGGTCGTTAATACATATGCTAAAGGAAAAGTTGAAGTTTTAAACTTGCAGTTTGCAGACAAAGCTGTTGTTAGAAGGTTGAAAAAAGCAGAATCTGCACAAAAGGAATACCGTGTACTCATAGAATTTGAAAATAAAATCGCCACTAAGGAACTGCGTCTTTTAGAAGAGAGGTTAACGAATGTTATGGTTATGCAGAAAACGCCCCTCCGTGTTTTGCATAGACGGGCGGATTTAACGCGGGAAAAGTACATATACGAGGTGAAAGTAAAGAAATTGTCGCCTAAAAAGGC
>CAZNJT010000006.1:0-31850 GCA_964573475.1 uncultured Candidatus Bathyarchaeia archaeon
TAGCTTATGTTCGTAATCCATCAAAGCTCAACACAAAGCACGAAAACCTGACGATTGTGCAAGGCGAGTTAGCCGATCAAGCGATAATTGAGCGTGCAGTAAGTGCTGCAGATGCAGTCATTAGTGTACTGGGACCTCGAGGTGGCTCAAAAGGCAAACCGATCACGCGAGGGATGCAGAACATCATTGAAGCGATGAAGAAACAGGGTGTGCACAGATTGATTATTTCCTCGACCTTAAGCGCTAAGGATCCGAATGATCTACCCGATTTCAAGGCAAAGGCTTTAGTTAACCTCGTTAAGCTCACGATGCATGCAGCATACGAAGAGATAGTCAGTGTCGCAGACACTGTACGCAAGTCCGATCTTGATTGGACGATCGTACGCCTGACCACGCTCAACAATAACCCAAAATCAGGAAAAGTCAGAGTCGGCTATCTTGGCAAGGGCGAGGTGGGGTTGCGGATATCTCGTGCAGATTTGGCCGAGTTTATGCTGAAGCAAGTACAGGATACAAAATATCTTCGACAAGCGCCTGTAATTAGCAATTGACGACTATTCACGACGATGAGCACTTTTACCAGTAAACTCGTGTTCAAGTGTCAGCCCCCACTCACAACGCCCAGAAATGGTCTTCTTTAGCTGAAATACGCCTGAATTGCGCCTGCAATTGGAGTGCGGGGGGTGGGATTTGAACCCACGAACCCCTACAGGACAGGCTCCTGAAGCCTGCGCCTTTGGCCATGCTCGGCGACCCCCGCAACCACAGAAAAATGTGTTAAGAAAAGGTTTAAGAGTTGCTGTATGCTCTTGAATGGAAATGGTGTATTTGAATGCCGACTCACGGTTCGCTTTCAAAGGCTGGAAAAGTTAGGTCACAAACTCCAAAAATCCAGGCTACTTCAAAGAAAGGACCTGGTCCTAGGGTTAGAAATAGGCGGAATTATGAGAAGCGGTTAATGCTGCAGAGAAAGCCTGGGCAGAATTGGGTTTAAAACTTTTATTTTTCAACGATTCAATTATAGCAACATGTTATATGCTACGCTTGCAATTTTAAACGCTAACGTAATAACTCTAAATTCTAAGCAGCCTAAAGCTGAAGCCGTAGCCATTCAAAACGGAAAGATAATTGCTGTAGGCTCCAACGAAGAAATCCGCAAATACGTAGGCAAAGAAACAAAAGTTATAGATGCCAAAAACAGGACAGTTGTTCCAGGATTTGTTGACTGCCACGTGCACATGACTGGTTTTGGATGGTCTTTGCAGACTTTAGACTTGAGAAACGTAAACTCGATAAAGGAAATGCAGCAGAAGCTGCAAGAATACGCTGAGAAAAATCCTGAGAAAAGCTGGATTCTTGGTGGAAGATGGGATCAAGAAAAATTTGCTGAAAGACGTTTTCCAACTCGTTGGGATTTAGACAAAGCATTTGCGGATAAGCCTGTCTTTCTAGTTCGTGTTTGTGGACATTTAGCAGTTGTTAACAGCAAAGCCCTACAATTAGCTGGCATAACAGAGGAAACAACCGTTGAAGGCGGAGAAATAGATTTAGACAAAGCTACGGGTGAGCCTAACGGAATCGTCAGGGAAAATGCTTTAGAAATTATTAGGAAAGCCATACCAAAACCAAGTCCAAAAGAGCTTGAGGACGTTTGCCTTCTAGCTTGCCGAAAGGCTGTTGAAGCTGGGCTTACAGGCGTTCACTGGATAGTAGACTCACCTGACGAGATACGTATCATACAGAAGCTCTATTCCGAAGGAAAATTGCCCTTAAGGGTTTATTTGGGCATCCCAGTAGACCTTTTGGATGAACTAGTCGATTTAGGGCTAACTGCAGGCTTCGGAAACGACATGGTTAAGATAGGTTTTGTCAAGATTTTTGCTGACGGCTCTCTAGGTGCACGCACCGCCGCCTTAAAACAGCCTTACTCCGACAAGCCTGAAACAAGCGGCATGATTCTCTGCACGCAAAAGAAGCTAAACAAACTTGTCTTAAAGGCGCATAAAGCTGGTTTACAGTTAGGTGTCCACGCCATAGGCGACCACGCTATAGAAATTGTTTTAAAGGCTTTTTTAAAGGCTTCAAGAGAGTTTCCAAGAGAAAATCACAGGCATAGAATTGAGCATTGCTCTGTTCTTAATCCTAAACTGGTCAGACAAATGAAGCGTTTAGGCTTAATAGCCTCTGTTCAACCCCACTTCATCGTTTCCGATTTCTGGGTTGTTGATCGTGTAGGCAATGCCAGAGCACGCTGGGTTTACCCCTTTAAGACGCTTATACATGAAGGATTAGTTGTCGCTTCTGGTTCAGACTGCCCAGTGGAACCTATAAACCCACTTTTAGGCGTTTGGGCAACAGTAGCAAGGAAAGGCTCCGCTGAAGAGAGCCTCATATTGGAAGAAGCTTTGAGAACTTACACTTTGAATGCTGCTTACGCTTCCTTTGATGAAAACAAGAAAGGAACAATCGAAGTGGGAAAATTCGCAGATCTAACAATTTTATCAGATAACATATTTGATGTTCCACCGAACGATATTAAGAAAATCAGGGTGGAAATGACTATTGTTGATGGACTGGTAGTCAATGCTAGCGAACATTTTCAGAGCCCGCCTTAGCGATTTGAGTTTCAGCTTTTCTGAAGAACATGAAATATAACGAACTTGCCACGAAATAGGTGAGAGTTGTAACAAGGAATGGTGTAAAGAAATCGCTTTCAGTCATCATCTTACCAGAGACCGAAGCAGTTAAGGCGCGTGGAACACCATCTGCCATAACCATCAGACCATTTGTTGTAGCACGTTCGGTTTCCGTAACCAACTCCATCTGTAAAGTGGATGAGATTGGTCCAGCCATATTCATCAAAGCATTGCGAGTTATGAAGGCTGATGATGCCAAGGCTAAGTTTGGAGCAAGAGTCATAAGCATTATGAACGGCATAGAAAGAAATTCACATACTGCGATACTTTTGACTCTGCCTAACCTTTTCGATAACGCTGGCGCAGCAAGCGTTCCTATGCCGAGAGTAATACTGCTCAGAGAAGAGATGAGACCTATCTGTTCAAGTGAAGCGGAAAATTTTAGGCTAAAAAACAGATTGAAAAGCGGCACTATAAATCCTGCGCCGAAGCCTATCATAGCCGTTGGTATCATAAATTTAAGTATCGTTCTATGACTTCGAATGTTCCGGAAGCTTATAAGATCACTGATTTTTTGCCTCTGTAGCATTCTGTCTTCTTTAATAAGCAACACTGGAATTACCATTGTCAAAGCTAATGCCATGGAAATTCCCAAAGATATGCGATATCCAATAGGTGACCCATTTGCACCTGTGGGCAAGCCTAGAAATGTATTAAGTAGATTAGGCATGAGACCGCCCACATAATTGCCTATAACTCCCATAATTATCATTATAGTCCAGTCAACACTGAAAAAGTATGTACGCTCTTCTTGCGTGCTGTTCTCCATCATGAATGGTACTGCGGCTACCCATGCAACAGTACCTATAAGACCTGAACTTAGACTGGCTACAAGTAAAATAGATGGCTGTAAAATGACTATTTGAGCAAGATTTACAAAATTTGCCATAAAACCAATAAGCAAAGCTTTCTTAGGACCCAAGCGTTCACAAAGCAAACCAGCAGGCAAAGCCACTAAACCTGTAGCGATAGCGCTAACAGTAAACATCAGGCCTATAAAATCTGGTTGAAAGCCTACCGCCTTAAGATTCAGGTATAGGTTAAATATTACTGCCCAGATTCCTGAGCTTAAGCCTTGCAAGGCTGTTGCTACCATGTAAAGCTTGGCGTTAGGACTAAGCTTCGTTATTCGTTGAAAGTATTGCTGAATTCTGTAGTTTCGCAATTTTTTATTCTCCGAAGTACAAGATTCAGTAGCATTAAGCTGTTAAAAATAAATACTTTCCGAAAATTTTAACCTCATACCTTAGCGGAGTTTATTTGTTTGTTTTATGCTAATGTATTACGGTTGACGCTAATTTGAGCAAAAACGACGCCTTAAGGGAAATAATTGAAACTTTAATGCTTATTCCTTCACCAGCTTATGATGATGTTAATCGTGTTAAAATGCATGTTGCCGCCGAGTATAAACTTGGCAAGGTGCCATCCAACGCTGAAATAATACGTCTTCTAAAGGCTGAAGAAAAGTCTAAGCTTCTGCCCCTTCTGCGCCGAAAAATCACACGCACAATCTCAGGCGTGAGTGTAATAGCCGTTATGACCCAGCCATATCCATGCCCGCAGCCTGAGCCATGCGCATACTGTCCAGGCGGACCACCGTTTGGCGTGCCCCAAAGCTATACTGGTTTCGAGCCGGCTACAATGCGTGGATTACAAAACAAGTTTGACCCATACTTGCAAGTCAAAAGTCGCATTGAACAACTGCAAGCTATAGGGCATGATGTTGACAAAACAGAGTTAATTGTTATGGGTGGAACCTTTCCAGCCACACCAATGGATTATCAAACATGGTTTATCCAACGTTGCTTAGACGCCATCACAAGTAAACAATCTGCTAGCCTTGAAGACGCCAAAAAGAATGCCGAAACAAGCAGTACCCGCAATGTTGGCATAACAGTTGAAACACGACCAGACTGGGCTAAAGAAAAGCATGTAGACAACATGCTGAACATGGGTGTAACACGCGTAGAGTTGGGTGTTCAAAATCCAAGCGATGAAATTTACCGTTTAGTCGGCCGAAAGCACAAAGTCCAAGATGTAATTGAAGCTACACGTATTATGAAGGACGCTGGACTAAAAATAGTATACCACTTAATGCCCGGACTCCCCAGTTCAAACCCAGAAAAAGACTTAGAAGCCTTTAAAGAGATTTTCGCAAATCCAGATTTTAAGCCAGACATGATTAAGATTTACCCATGCTTGGTTTTGAATGGCACAAAAGCCTATGAATGGTATCGTGAAGGCAAGTATAAGCCTTATACAAATGAGGAAGCGGCAAACCTCATTGTGGAAATCAAGAAGATTATTCCGCTTTGGGTGCGCATAATGCGTGTTCAACGCGACATTCCTGCACCATTAATAATTGCTGGCGTGAACAGAAGCAACTTACGCCAGTTAGTGCATCAGAAACTAGAGGAGCAAGGCATAAGGTGCAGGTGCATACGATGCAGAGAAGTGGGTCACAGAATGACGATTGATAAAGTGAAACCCAACTCAGATAAAGTCAAGATTTTAACTACAAAGTATTCGGCGTCTGAAGGAGAGGAAGTCTTCATTTCGGCAGAAGACCCCAAACACGATGTTTTAATAGGCTACTTAAGGCTAAGGATTCCCTCAGAAAAAGCTCACAGACCAGAAATAAAAGCGAAGCCCTGCTCAATAGTGCGAGAACTTCACATTTATGGACCGCTAGTGCCTGTTGGCAAACACTTAGCCAAGGCATGGCAACACAAAGGTTATGGCGGTATCCTATTGGCTGAGGCGGAACGCGTAACTAGGGAAGATTATGATTTAAAAAAGATTTTAGTTATAAGTGCCCTCGGAACAAAACAGTACTATATGCGGTTTGGCTATCAATATGATGGAGTTTACGTATCAAAAATGTTGGAGAGCTAAAAATGGCTAAAAAAGAAGAATTTTCGGGCTATAAAGGCGAGGCATTGGAAGCCATCAAACGGGCTGATGCTGAAATAGGTGACATAATACGCGTGACAAAGAACGCGGAAGTTTACGAAGGAATATTGATTCCCCGCTCAGAATATGGCGACGAAAAATACCTAGTTATAAAGTTAAAAAGCGGCTACAACATCGGCATACGCATAACCCCAAACACAAAAATAGAGAAAATAGGAAAAGGAGCAAAACCAGCCTTTGCACCACCTCCTCTCGCAGAGCAAAATCCAGAACTGCCAAAAGTCGCTATAATAAGCACCGGTGGAACTATAGCCAGCCGCGTGGACTACAGAACAGGAGCGGTGCGACCAGCCCTAACAGCAAGCGACCTATACAGCGTTGTTCCAGAACTAGCCAACATAGCACGAATAGACACTCAAATACTATTCAGCCTCTTCAGCGAAAACATAACACCAAAGCATTGGACAGAAATAGCCAAGGCTGTTGCCAAGCAAATAGCTGAAGGCGTTGACGGCGTCGTAATAGCCCATGGAACCGACACTTTGGGTTATACCGCTGCAGCCCTAAGCTTTGCATTGCAAAACCTTCCAGTTCCAGTTGTAATTGTGGGTTCGCAACGCTCAGCAGACCGCCCAAGCTCCGACGCAGCAACAAACCTTATAGGGGCAGTTACAGCAGCGGCAAGAGCTCCCTTCGCAGAAGTAGTAGTAGCTATGCATGAAACACCATCAGACAATTCCATAACGCTTCACAGAGGGACAAAAGTTAGAAAATGCCACACAAGCAGAAGGGACACCTTCAAATCCATAAACACGTCGCCAATAGCGAGAATACAAGACCAAAAAATAATCATGTCGACAGAAGACTACAAGAAACGTGACCCAGTGAGAAAGCTTATTTTAAAGCCGGAATTCGATGAGAAAGTTGCTTTGTTAAAGTTTTATCCAGGCATGAACCCGACAGTAATTGGTTGGTGTGTAGAGAATGAGTATAAGGGCGTCGTTCTCGAAGGGACTGGCTTAGGCCATGTGAGTGAATACTGTTTTGAGGTTATAAGAAACGCTGTAGAGCATAATGTTGTGGTTGCCATGACTTCACAGTGTATTTGGGGGCGTGTAAACATGAACATTTACGATTCAGGCCGTGACTTGCTGGCTTTAGGCGTGGTTCCATTAGAGGATATGCTTTCAGAAACAGCCCTTGTCAAGCTTATGTGGATTTTTGGACAGACAAAGGATTTTGAAGAAGCCAAGAAACTTTTGAAAACAAATATTGCGGGCGAGTTTTCGCCACGAAGTCTTTCTGAGAAAATAGGCAACGAATAAGGGAGAGTGATGTTGCTTTGGAAATAGATTATGATAAACTTGGATTAAAAGTTGGCTTGGAAATCCATCAGCAATTGGACACTTCTGCAAAATTGTTTTGCAAATGCAAACCAGAACTTTTCAAAGAAGAACCAGAGATCACATTTCTGCGCAAACTTCGCCCAACGCAAAGCGAGCTGGGCCAAATAGACCCTGCAGCCTACTTCGAATTTCAAAAAGGAGTGAAAATTCTCTACGAAGCTAACAGGGCAACTTCATGTCTTGTTGAAATGGATGAGGAGCCGCCACATCCGCTGAATATGGAAGCAGTTGAAATAGCCTTAACTGTAGCCCTTATGATTAAGGCAAAGCCCGTTGATGAAATTCATGTAATGCGCAAAACAGTCATAGATGGTTCGAACACTACGGGTTTCCAAAGGACATGCATAGTAGCCCTAAACGGCGTGGTAAGAGTTGGGGAGAAAATAGTTTCAATTGAGCATGTGAGCCTAGAGGAAGATGCAGCAAGGAAGATGGGCGAAGAAGAAGGCAACATAATACGTTATCGCATCGACCGTTTAGGTATACCTTTAATAGAGGTTACAACCGCACCAGTCATAAATTCACCAAAAGAAGCAGGAGAAATTGCACTAGCCATCGGAACAATCTTAAGAGCTACAGGAAGAGTCAAACGGGGCTTAGGCACAATCCGCCAAGACATAAACATATCAATCCCAAACGGCGCGTTAATAGAAATTAAGGGACTGCAAGAACTTGAACTGCTTCCGCTTGTTGTGGAATATGAAGTGCAACGCCAACTAAACCTCATAAAAATAAGTGAAGAGCTAAAGAAGGGTGGAGTGAAAGGAGAGGAGATAAATGAAGAGTTTTTTGATGTTACAGACGTTTTTAAGCAAACAAAATGCAAAGTTGTCCGCAAAGCCTTAGATAAAAATCAACAAGTCCTAGCCGTGAGACTTCCGAAATCCAAGGGTTTTTTAAAAAGAGAGCTTATGCCAAATTTCCGTCTTGGAACAGAGATGGCTGATAGGGCACGTTTCTGGGGAAGAGTTGAAGGAATATTTCACACGGACGAGTTGCCAGCCTACGGGATAACAGCAGAAGAAATTGAAGAGGTAAAGAAGGCTACTAAAACCAAAGAACAAGACGCCATAGTATTTGTCGCAGACAGCCTAGAAAACGCTAAAGACGCGCTAAAAGCAGTCACAGAAAGAACTCGTGAAGCCATAAAAGGAGTGCCAGAAGAAACTCGAGCGCCAAATCCTGATGGAACAACACGCTACATGCGACCGAGACCAGGAGCAGCAAGAATGTATCCAGAAACTGACATTCCGCCAGCACAGATAGCAGAAGATTCCATAAGGAAAATTAGTTTGCAGTTGCCGGAACCTCCAGAGAAAAAATCTGAACGCTTGATGAGAGAGTACAAGTTAAACCAGAAATTAGTTAAGCAGATTTTAGATTCAGAATACGGCGAACTATTTGAAGTTATTGTGAAGGAAAGCGGCGTTTCGTCTACCACTGTTGCGGCATTTTTAACTGAAACAATGAAGGCATTGAAACGTGATGGCGTGCAGGTGGATAAAATATTAGACAATCAGATTAGAGAAATTTTCAAGCATGTTGGCAGCGGAGAATTGACTAAAGAAGCCATATCAGACGTGGCCATTTGGCTTTCAAAACATGAGAACGCAAGCGTAGATGAAGCCATCACGCGTCTTGAGTTAAAGATGATTTCAAAAGAGGCGCTTGAAAAAGTCATTGAGGAAGTTATCGAGAAGAACAAAGACTTAATCAAAGAACGCGGAGCTAGTGTTTTTGGCCCTCTTATGGGCATGGTTATGAAGGAAATGCGCGGCAAAGCAAGCGTCCAGTTAGTTAGTGAAGTATTAAAAAAGAAGCTTCAACAAAAAGGTTGAGGAAAATATTGTTAATACATGCGAAATTATTGCGATTACTAATATGATTATGGTAATAATTACTATTGGAAGGAGAGTAGTGGTTAATAGCGCAATTATCATAGCAATATAATCTTTCCAATCAAGCTCTTGCTTCTTCTTATCACTATCACTCATTAGACGCTTCTCCAACAATCTTATTGGCTGAAAAATCAATGTCATAATGGCAAGCAACGAAATGTCCATCTCTCCGAATAAGCAAAGGCTCAACCTTTTTACATTTTTCAGTTGCATATTTGCATCTCGGGTGAAAACGGCAACCAGGCGGTATATTAACTGGACTTGGGACGTCACCCTCAAGTAACACTTCCTTCTTCTTGGCATCAGGATCAGGCATGGGAATTGCAGCCATAAGCTGAAATGTGTAAGGATGTTTAGGATTGTGATAAACACTATCTCTATCCGCTAACTCGACTATCTTTCCCAAATACATGACTGCAACACGATCACTCATGTGATGAACAACTGCAAGGTTATGAGTTATGAATAGGTAAGTGAGGCTTAACTCTTTTTGAAGATTTTTAAGCAAGTTCAGAACCGAGGCTTGAACAGAAACATCAAGAAATGATGTAGGCTCATCTAATACAAGGAAAGTAGGATTCACAGCTAAGGCGCGGGCTACTGCAATTCGTTGTCTTTGACCACCACTAAATTCGTGAGGAAAGCGGTAAAGATGTTCCTCGCTTAAGCCAACCACCTCTAAAAGCATAATTGATTTTTTAGATGCCTCGGATTTATTTCGCACAATGCCATGTATCTTCATAGCTTCGAAAAGGATTGAACTAACTGTTTGTCTCGGGTCTAATGAGGCATACGGGTCTTGGAAAATTATCTGTATTTGCCGACGTATTTCTTTCATCTGTCGCCTATTTGCCTTTACAATATTTACGCCGTTAAAGTATGCTTCACCTGAGGATGGCTTGACTAATCTCAAAATCGCTCTTGCCAAAGTTGTTTTGCCAGAACCAGACTCGCCCACTACTCCAAGAGTCTCGCCCTTTTTCACGTCAAAACTAACGCCATCCACAGCCCTAACATTCCCTACTGTCCTCTGTATTATTCCACTTTTGATCGGAAACCACACTTTGAGATGCTTCACAGTCAATAATTCATCGCTTGAGACGTTGTTTTGGTTATAAGTAGCAGGCAACTTCATGTCCTTTTTCAACCTCCTTAAGTTTCGGATTCCCCACTTTACAAGCTTCTGTAGCAAGGCCGCATCTGGGGTGGAAACGGCAACCTGGCGGCGGATTGACCATGTCGGGAACACTTCCAGGTATGGATTGTAATTGTTTTACTGGACTTAGTATGTTGGGTATGGCTTTGAGAAGAAGGCGAGTGTACGGATGAAGTGGTTGTTTGAATATAGACCGTGTTGATGCAACTTCCACAACATTTCCGCCATACATGACAGCTGTCCTGTCAGCTATTTCGGCAGCCACAGAGAGATCATGAGTAATAAGCAAAGTTGATGTGGCAATTTTCTTACGGAGTTCTTTAAGAAGATAAAGAATCTGGGCTTGAATTGTCACATCTAATGCTGTTGTGATTTCGTCAGCTATAAAAATGGATGGCCTTCTTGCCAATGCCATGGCTATCATTGTTCTTTGCCTCATTCCTCCAGAAAGCTCAAAGGGATAGGTGCGCAATATTCTTTCAGGATCAGGAAGCTTGACCACTTTCAAAATGTCGATAACCAATTTTTCAGCCATTCTATCAATCTTTCTATTTGAGACTTTATGCTCCTTACCAAATTTGCCTGATGGGTTCATTTTCATTGACAAAAATGCTGGATAATCAATGTTTTTTCCTTCTTCTTCAGCAATTACGGCCATTTTCAGTGCTTCTTTGTCCAGCAGAATGGCTTCCTTAATTTGCACATCCATTTTTAAAACAGGATTCAGATATGTTGTTGGGTCCTGAAATACTATAGCACATTCGCTCATTCTGAACTTGCGCATTTCCTCTTTTGATTTCTTAAGCAGGTTTTCTCCTTTAAATAGGATTTCTCCTTCGAGGACGTAGGCATTTTCTGGCAATAAACCTATAACAGTTTGTGCAGTTACGGATTTTCCACATCCAGACTCGCCTACAACAGCTAAAACCTCTTGCGGGTAAAGCTTTAAATCGACCCCATTTAGTGCCTTTACCGTGCCTCTATAAGTGCTAAAATTTACCTTCAGATTTTGGATTTCAAGTATAGGCTTTTCGACATACTCTTTGCTGTTCAATGTCCCCTACCTTCTAAGTCGCGGATCCAAAACATCTCTTAAACCGTCGCCAACCAAGTTGAAGGCTAGAGATATGAGGAGCATTGTTAATCCTGGAAAGAGTATTACCCACGGAGCGTCAAAAATATGACCGTACCCGTCGGCTGCAAGGTTTCCTAGTTCTGGAAGGGCAGGGCTTGGCGAAAACCCTAAGAACATTAAAGCTGAAAAAGTTAGAATCACGCCACCGAAATCCATCGTAGCTTGCACGAGTATTGGATAGATCGAATTTAGCAAAACGTGTCTGAAGAGAATTCGTGAATGACTCGCTCCCATGGCTCTTAATGCTTCAACATATGGCTTTTCTTTTTCACTCAGTATCTGACCTCGTATGAGCCTAACATAAGGAGGCCACCAAACCAGAACAATTGCTAATTGCAGGGTTTCTATGGATCTGCCAAGCATGGCGGCAAAAACTAATGCTAGAACCAGTCCAGGGAACGCAAAGAAAACATCGGTAATTCTGAGCACAGCCTCATCTACTACGCCTCCGACATAGCTAGCTATTGCACCTAAGGCAGTGCCGAATAGAGCTGCTACAATTGTTATGATAGCTGCATTGTAGAGATCTAGTGGTAAAGCAAGAATTATCATTTTCGTTAGATCTCTGCCATAGCTATCCGTTCCCAAATAGAAAAATTCAGGGCCATGGTAAAGAGCAATATTAGGTCCCCAATTTATAGGGTTATTTGCACTCCACATGTACTTCCTAATAAAAGGATATGTGCTATCAGGGTAGCCTTCTGGAATAGCCAGGTTTGGATCCACTATAAAGTTTGATAATAAAGCAAGTATAATGAAGAACAGAGCCATTATGGTTCCTGCCAATACGAGGGGATTTTTTCTCATAAGATACAGTGTATATCTTAGGTCTGCAAGTCTTGCCTCCCATTCGCCTTTTCTAACTTCACTTTTCTGCATTATTCTCGCCTCAATACTTTATCCTCGGATCAAGAAAGGCGTAAACAATATCCACTACCAGATTAGCGAACACGATTATTGCTGCAAACACAAGGCTGTAAACCAGAATAAAATTGCTATCACTCTGAAAAACGGCTCTCACAGCTAGTTGACCTACTCCAGGCCATGAAAACACATACTCAGTAATCATAGCGCCTCCAAGAAGCCCAGCGAAGAAAATTCCTGTGAGGGTTACTGCAGGGATTAAAGCGTTTTTTAGGGCATGCCTGTAAATAACAACTCTTTCCTTGAGACCTTTAGACCTTGCCATTGTGATGTAGTCCTGTCTCAACACTTCGAGCATACTTGCCCTGACTATCCTGGCGAGGAAGCCTAAGCTTATGAATGATAGGCTGAAGGCAGGCAAAATCAAATGAACGAATTCATCCCATGAATACGCAACGTTACCGGATAATAAGCCGTCTAATAGGGGGAAACCCGTGATATGGGCAACGCCCAGATCAGAAGCTCCACTGCTTGGGAGATGTGGCAGACCCCAAAGTGAAAAGTAATAAAAGAAGACCAATTGCAGTAGAAATCCAAACCAATACGCAGGAGTTGAATACCCCGCCAAAGCTATTATACGAGATATGTGATCTGGAAGTTTATTATTTCTTATCGCAGAAATTATTCCTAAAGGTATTCCAATTGCAATAGTTAGCACAGTTGCAAAAAGAGACAGCTCAACTGTGTAGGGGAAACTTTTGAAGAAAACTTCATTTGCTGGCTTGCCCTGTGCCCATGCTCCAGTCAGCCCCCAATCTCCCCTGAATATGTCTCGAAGCCAATAGAAGTACTGCTCCAATATAGGCTTATCAAATCCGTGAGCTATTTTCACTTCCTCGATTTGTCGTGCAGTCATTTTAGAATTAATGTAAGGTGCCCACGGAGCCACGGCTCTGGGAAAACCGCGAGTCAAATAGAAAACTATGACACTTACAGCAAACAACACAAACGCTAATAAGATCAGACGGCGGATTATGTACTCGTATAACTTCATTAATATACCCTTATACGTTCATCCATAGAAACCACAGAACAGTCTCGATATAAAAGTTTTCCTAAGCATTAGTATTGATTGATATGCAAAAGAAAAAAAGGAGATTATGGTTGTTCGTAGTACATGTTTGACCAAAGGTCTACTCCGTACACTGGGTTCATGTACCAGCCTTTTAGCCAAGAGGAGCGTACTTCGTAATCGGTGTCGTGCCACCAAACCATGTACATCACTAGTTGATTGGCCAAGGTATTCATTTGGTTGGTTATTTCGGCTAGCTTCGTGAAGTTGCCCGCTTTGTCTGCTTCCACTGCTTGTTTATACAGATCATCTAAAGCTGTTATGTTCCATAGGTTCCATGAGGGATATGTGCCTCTGGAGTAGTACATGGGAAGTAACCAGTCAATTACGTGGTTGTAGTCAGCAATCCAACCGCCCATGTAAGAATCGATTTGATGCTCTGAAGCCAAGGTGTACTGTTGACCACCAGGCACAATGACAACACGGAATTGCAAAGCTGACCTCGAGCCTGTTATTGCTCTCTCTATCGAGTTCAGGTTTTCAGCCATTGTTGTTAGGATTTGTATGAACGTTGTGGCGCCAGTTTGCACGTAAAACTCAACCACCTGCGGGTTGGCTACGCCGAATTTGTTGTCAACCATACCTGCTGGTATTTTCGTTCCGTTGTAATAGTACATGTCGTAACTTGAGCTGTTCAACGGATGCTCATACGCATCTTGTAGCAGATGTGTGACTTTTGTTAGATTGAACGAGAAGATAGGTTTGACATTGGGGTTGTAGCTGCCCTCTGGGAATGTGCCAGGAGGAATTATATTGTTAGCTAGGAGGCTCAATCGGTTGTTTACGTATATATTCATGTATGTCATGTTGACTGAACAAGCCACGGCCATTCTGAATCGCCAGTCTGCGAAAGGCTGCCATGACTTGAGTGTTCCATCTGGATTTGTGATGTTGGTGTCGAAGTCCAACCACCATGTGTTCAATGTAGGTATGATGCCGTGAACTGTTACACCAGAGATTATCGAATCCAAAATACCATTGTTAATCCATGTATCTCTGTCAACCACCGAGAATATGTCAGCTGCTGCAACTGCAATTCCTGTTGCAGTTCCCTGCTTTAAATCTAGTAATCTTGTAGTGAAGCTTGCCTGATACACGAATTCTATTGTTGCAATCCGTTGTTTTCCAGACGGTGGCAAATTCAAGTTATTTGGTCCACCCCAATAATGGTCATAAGCCTTTAACACTATTTTATAAGTAGTTGAGCTCACGCTTTCAACATAGTAGGGCCCTGTACCGAAAGTCCATCCGCTTTCAGGAAGATTGAAGTAAGTGTCCCCGTTTCCAGCCATATGAACAAAATACTTTGTGTAGTTGTATTGTGGTTGTTGCTCCGACGCAAAGTTCCAGCCTTTATGTTGATAGTCTTTTCTCACAGTCTCTGAAGGCGATATTATGCCCGCCCAAGTACCCGACAGTATAGCAAGCAACTGTGATGTTGGTGTCTTGAGGTGAAGCCTAACCGTATAGGTATCAACAATCTCTACGAAATTTAGATCCAGAACACTCTGCACCCAGCTTGCATCATATGTAGGGTTAGCGCCCATAGCAGTAAACAAATCACCATTTGGATCGACCAATTGCTGAACCATCCACGCTGCCTGGCTTCCATGCACGCCACTACCGCTTGTTCCATCAATTATGAGAAGTCTGTTGAAGCTGAACCAGACTGCTGTGGCGTTAAATGGTGTCCCGTCTTGGAAGGTTATTCCGTGTCTTAATGAGAACTGGTATGTGGTCTCATTTATTAGGGTCCAGTTGCTGGCCAGCCATGGAATTAGGTCTGAGGCGCTGCTTTTGTTATACCACATGAGCGATTCAACAGAGTGCCAGAGTATCCAGTAGTCATATTGGTAGTATGAAACATGCGGATCGAACCATTGATATGTAGCGCCACTTTCGTAGACTAGCTTGTTCGCTGTAACAAAGGCTGGAGTTGGCAGTGTCGTTTTTGAAATGTAAGCGTTGACAGTGTATGTCTGCTTTTGTGTCGCACTAACCGAAGTACTGTAGGTATCATAACCACTAACGGAAACTGTCAACGTATAAGACCCCACTGGCACAGCCAAAGAGTAGCTCCCATTTGTGTTAGAAGAAGCGGTATAACCTCCTGCAGACACTGTGGCACCTGCGACAGTTGCGTTTGTAGCTGCATTTCTGATTGTCCCTGTAATAATTGCGACTTCCCCTGTTGGCGCTGGTCTAGTAATGTAATAAGCTAAGGTTCCAAGTAGTGCTGCTGCCAAAATTACGACAACTAGGATTAGTACTAGAATGTTTCTAGCAATACCTTTCTTGTTCAATTTAAACCCTTCAGTTTCAGTTATTCTACATTAACATTATATAAGGTTTTATGTAAGGGTTGCATGTCTAATCCACGAAGCACATTCTAAAATTAAGGGCTAAGAATGGCAATCTTACATCCGAATATATAAAAACAATGTTAACATATACATCTCAATTAGTAACAAGCTGTGTATTTATGTTTTCAGTTACAAGGAATTAACATGAAACTGATGGGTTTACCTGTTATTCTTTAACTAAAACTATATTTTCTGGAAGAAACTTTATGTTTTCGCCACAATAAGGACAGATTTTGAATTCTGGCAGTATGGGTTTTCCACATGCAAGACAAACGTTTGGATATTTCAGTTTTACCTCAAAACTTTTGATTTCTTTCTTTAAATTATTCAATTCAGTTTTTATTTTCTCCATGTTTTCTGTTAGTGGCTGAATTTCTTTGACGTCCGCTCTTACATTGCCCATTAGATCCTTAACTTGTGTGAGGATTTCATTGTCAGATTCTATTGTCTCATACATTGCGTCGAGTATTTCGCTTTTATCTTCTAATAATTGGGCTTCAACTGTGCCTTGTGTCTTAGCGTCTGAAAGTATCTTGTTCAGGAAGGTCTCCACAGGGTTTTCGAAGGCTATTGCGCACGTGATTCCCCAGAGGATAATGGTTGCGGCAGCACTTATCCAGAAGTATGCCATGGGCGTTATGAGTTGCAGCAGTTTCTCGTTTATGAAGGGATAAAGCTGGAGAAGTTTGATTTGATTATTGAAAATTAGAACCGAAATTGCTTCGATTAGGTGTATGAGGGCTATAAAGGTTAGGGAGCTGAAGAGCCATACTGATATTCCTTTTTTAGTCAAGCATACTCCTCTAGCCTTATGATGTGGCTACACAATTAAAGTAGCGTATCTTAATATTTAATACAGATATTCCTATTTCCGATATATATCGCAATGCGCAAATTCTAAAAGGGGTTAGTACTCTTTTATATTGTGGGATGTGTTTGAAGGGTAAGGGTGTTAGAGAGGGGCATGGGAGCTTCGTTTTTCGTGTGAAGATGGGTGAGTATGAGTTGGAGATTAGTGGGACTCGTGAGGAAGTTTTGAGAACTGTTGAGGAGTTGCCAAGTTTGATTGGGGACGTTGACAAGGCTTTTGAGGGTTTAAAATCTAAAACGGTGGCGAAGCTCACGGTCAAAACTGAAACTGACAAGAGAGAGGCTCTTATGCATAAATATCCAAAGGTTTTGCGAACAGAGAAATGTGATGAGGCTTTTTTGAGGATTCTTGAAACTGATTGGGGAAAATGGCGTCCACGCACAATTGAAGAACTAAAAGAAGCATTGAAAGCCAATGAGTTGAGCTTTTCTGGGCGTATCTTGGCAGGAGTTCTCATGGGACTTGTCAGGAAGGGAAAGGTTATGCGTTGGAAGACTGACGCTGGCTATGTTTATATTCTCGCTGAAAAGGAAGCTTTGGCTTGAGAGGAGATGTGGAATGAAGAAGGTTAAAGCGCGGATAAAGACGCCTTTTGGCGAGATTGTGGTTGAAGGTGAAAGTCCGGAGGAAGTGCTTAATGTGCTTGAGACTTTTCCAGAGAGTTTCATGGAAAAAGTTGCAAATCTTGTTTCAAGTCGGTTGGTTCCATCGACAGCTCAGCTAAAGGGCATTGTTGAATTTACTACGGAGGGTCCTGTCATAATAACTCGTGAAAAACTTACCCATTATGAAGCGATAGGTTTAATATTGTATACTTCAGAGGAAAAGAAAAACACGGCGGCGCAAATAACGAAGCTTTTGGAGTCTAGTGGGATAAAGTGTATGGTTCCGGCGCGTTTGAATGAGATGACTAAGAGGGGTCAAGTGTTTAAGCCTGATCCTAATAGGCCTGAGTTTAAGTTGACTGTGCAGGGTGAGCGTTGGATTGAGGATGATGTTTTGGCTAGGCTTAGGGGTAAGATGGGTTAGGCGTGTGCGTGTGAGTGCAACGGTGTTAGGCCCCTCTATTTGGAGCCAAATATGATAACGCGATGACGAGGGAGATTTTTAGGGTCGGTTTCCTTGCTTGTTTGCGTGCTGGGGGAAATTTTCTTTTGCGCCGCAAAGGGATAGAGACTCAGTGCTGATTTGTCTGGACAGCGGAAAATCTCTTTGTCGGGACAAATTGGTGAGGGTTTTCTTGTGCGCGGAGACTTCGGAGGGCACAGATTTGGACCCAAATATGTTACGAGGACAAATGATTAAAATAGAACTAAACAGCATGTGATTGTAGGAATTCAAACGTCGTGCTGAAGTGATTGACATGAAAGAGCTGTTGGATAGGATTGTTGTTGATCCAAACATACTTGTTGGGAAACCCGTAATTAAGGGTACGAGAATTCCTGTGTACCTGATCATAGAATTGATTGCTGGCGGTAAGACCATTAAGGATATGGTGAAGGAATATCCAGAACTCAGAGAAGAAGATGTCAAGGCTGCTCTCCTTTACGCTTCAAAGCTTTTGGAAGGAGAGATAACAAACTAAAATGTTTATTCTGCTTCTAGTTTGATGTGACGGGTGAGTTATGGGTGGGTGAGGTTAAACAGGCTGTTACGGTTCATGTTAGGTTTGGTGATGTTGAGCAGACGTTTAGTGGTAGTGTTGAGGATGTTTGGTTGAGTCTTAACAGGTTTTTTGGTGAGTTTTTGCCTTCTTTTGAGGTTGCGAAGAGGCTTGTCTTGAGTGTGGATTTGGAGGGGCTTGTCAAGGATTGTGAGGGGTTGATTGCGTTTTCTAAGGAAGGTGCGAATTTGCTTGTGAGTAAGGATAGGTTGACGGATAATGAGACTTTGTTGTTGTGGCTTTTGGCGGGTTATGTGGGTTTTAGTTTGGGTTTTGTTAGTGAGAGTGCGGTTTCGAAGGAGGAGTTGCAGGCTAAGCTGGGGAAGAGTGGAAAGATTGCGAGTACGAGGCTTGGGGAACTTGTTAAGAGTGATATGGTTGTGAAGACTGGTGATGATAGGTATAGGATTACGACTTTTGGCGTAGTGCAGATGCAGAAGGATGTTATTCCAAAGATTAGGGCAAAAGTGGGCAGTTAAGCGGTAGATTTGAAGAGGGTTTATTTGGCGTTTAGGTTGAGGTAGAAGATGTGCCAGTTCTCCGTTTTTAGGAAGTCTTCTTTGTATCCGCGTTTGCGGCATATGGCGATTGCAGCGGGATTGTCTGTGTAGTATATGATCGAGTTGTAGCCTCGTTTTTTGGCGAAGTTTTCGAAGAATTGGAAGAATTTTTTGCCGTGGCCGTTTCCTCTGTGTTTTGTTTTTAGCCAGATTTCGTGGAGTTCGATGAAGTCTTTTTTGGTTCCGATGAGTCTTCTTAGCATTTGTTTGTCTTCTTTGTCTCTTGGTGCACCTTTTCTGTGTTCGTCAGTGTTTGATTCGTGCCAGATGGTGTGTCCGATGATTTCGTTGTTTTGTTTCCAGACGATGAGGTGAGACGGGTCGCTTTTAATGAGGAGTTTCTCTATGTCTCCGATTTCTCCGAATGTGGCGTCTGTAAGCCCTATTGTTTTGAAGTAGTTGTGAAGATCGTCAAGTGTCTTGTAGTATTTTTCGAACTCTTCTAAGTTACAGCCCACAATGAATTTCATAGGTTTGCCTTCTTTGTTCTCTGCGTCTAGACCCCTCCCTTATATATACATAACTGACGAAAAATGTCACTTATCTAAAAATGTTTTATGCACGCTCAATTTGAACGCCGTTTGCCGTCCTCGTTATTTTCACTGCGATGTCTTCGCTTTTAGGCCAGCCTAAAGTTTCCATGAGGTCTTTGCTGAAGTGAAGGAAACCGTATTTGTTGATTTTGGCTGCGAATACGTCCTTTGCTTTTTGCTCAATTATCTCTGCGGCTTTTTCGTCTGCCGTTTTGCCTTCTGCCTTAGCCTTCTTTTCAAGCGCTTCATGAGTTTTCTCAGGTAATTTGATTTTTCTGTCCGCCTTTGCCGCATCCTCGTTGTGCGCCTTACCTTCTTTTTGGACTGAACTTTGCATTTTTTCTCAACCTCCTTTTGACCCGCTTATCGGTTTATGCCGACAAGCAATGAGAAAAAGGACGGGCTTTCGCCCGATAATAAGGAAACTTGGCATTTCGGTTTGCCACTTAACCTACTTTGCACGCCTATGAGTTTGCTTACGGATTAAGTTTGAAGTTAACCCGTTTACCTATTTTCGGGTCGCACTCCGAAACCTATACGCCGCCCGATCGCCTGCAACCTTGACGTCGCACCTCCGCCGAAGCAAAGGTGGTCTGCGCCTTGGGGTTGAGTTTTAATCGGCTGCTGCCTTTCGTGCCTCGCTTGACCTTTACCCTAACCCGTTTCAGATTAGGGTAGATAGGCGAGACGTTTGTCGGCTGCGATTTAACGCCGCTTTGCACGTTTCGGCTAAGTTTATCCCGTAAACCTTTGGCTTTCGCCGCAGTTGCGTTCGGGGACTTTCGCCTACGTTTGCGTTTGTGGCGCTGCTTTCGTTTTGGCCTTTGCGTGTCGCTTTGCGACATAAAAGACGTAGGCTCAGGTCTATTTAAAAAATTGGTCTGAATTGTTGAGTTACGCCTATTCAAGGCATAAAAATTGACTCTTTTCTGAAAATACGCCTAGCCTAAATAACTCGATTGTTTTTCACGGTGTGGTTCAATGGTCTTTGTACGGGTTTGTCAAAGGTTTCGTTGATGGCTGGGGTGACAATTGGCATGACATCTCTAAACAAGAATTGGAAAAGCTTGAAGTTGAAGGCTTACTTGAAAGAAAAATCTGAGACAGTATCACATGAGGAATTTCCTATAACGCGGTCTGGGTATTCCTAGGGACAGCCTTGCCATGTCCTCTCTGGTTAGAACCGTTTGCCCCCATTGGTCCTTTTCTTTTCTCTCTACCTCGGACTTGTGTTCAATAAGCCTCTCCTCTAATTCAGTAAATCTATTAAACCCTACCTTTTCAATGTCCTCTAGCAAGGTTGAATCGACATTTCCCTCTTTTCGGTTTGGTAGTTTCCATTCGAGATAGATACGAAGACTATCTAGATTTATCTCTTGGGCAAGGTCAAACTTGTCTTGATCAGCAGATTCTATCAGCTTTGATCTGACTTTTTCAATCCCTTTTCTAAGAGATTCAAAATGTGAGTCTGCAACGTAGAATAGGCCACTTAAAGCAGCAAAATCTTTTCTGAGGCTTTTTGGAATATCTATGTTTTTCTTGTAATCTAGATGATGAGACACCGATGCCCATGCATGCATCAAAATGGTTCGAACTTGGATTTCACATTTAAGACGTTTGATCTCATCATAACGCGGTCCCCTGTATTTTTTATGAAGGTTCACAACATAGTGGTCGGACATATATCCAAAGTGTTTTTCCGACCGAACGCGAGAAACGCTAGCCTTTATGATCTTAAAATTCTTAGCGATTATTTCCCTAATCTTTTCTAGGTCGTCGCGATATAGACATATTACCCGTAAAGCTGCGATATCATTAATCGCTTCAAAAGGATCTTCCTCAATTTTCTTTCTAATTATCTTTTCATATAGACTATTGAAATTTTTGACTCTCGTTGTTACATTGTGGATTCTAATCTCACTATTTTTCAGGCGATTAACGAGAATGAACCTTATTTCCTTAAGAAGTGCTTTGTAGAATGGCTTTAGTTTTTCGTATTCTTTTTCTATCTCTTCCTTTCGTGGCGGAGTGTACAAAAAACCTGTAAGGTCGATAAGAGTTCCGCATTTCCGACAACGCACTATAATACTTTCAAGCTCTTCATTTCTCAATTTTGTTTCAATGATCTCGTAGTTTTCTCCACTTTCATCCTCTGGAGATATTACATTACCACAACTTGGGCAGTTAAAGAGTCCTTCGTACTCTTCGGGTAAGTTTGGCAAGTATATCTCATATGGAACAATACTTGGAACGGTAGGTTCGAGTGCAGCCTCATATAGTCCTTCAGCAAGTTTTGGTTGGATAAGCGGGTTTTTCAATATTTTCACTTTTGTTTCAGGGGTTACTTCCACTATTCCTCGCGGCTTAGTTTTAGCTACCTTGAAAGGTATAGCATGTCCGAGCATCATAATTGGAGACGTGTCGTCTTCCACAAGTACCCTCTCAATCAGACTACCCTTGATAAAGTTTGTAAAATCATTGTCTACTTCAAGGCGCATGCCAATAGGCGCAATTTCAACATATTTTGCATTTGCTTTCTTTGAAACTTTCCTAATAATAGCCCATTCGCCAACAGATAGATTTGCGTTTTCTCGAATGTAACTGTCAATGCGTATTATATTTTGCTTTTTATCAAGTTCATAACTCTCTCGAATTGTCGCAACAGTACTCTTTTTTCCGACAATTTCAATTGTGTCACCGATTTTGACACCTAATCGTTTTCTGTTGGTATCGTTGACTCTCGCTATTCCTCTTCCGATATCACGTTTTTTCGCATCCTTGACAAATAGTCTGGCTTCCCTTATCGTCATGATTTAACCTTTCTATTGTGTCCACATCTTCTGCATTAACTAGTAGGTATGTCTGATAATTACCTTATGGTTATTTCCAGTTGTTCAATAAGCTTATTTTAATTCTAATCAATTGGGCGGAGATTTTTCGCAAACGGCCTTGTTCGCATCGGTGGGAGTTTGGCGAAAAAGCCAAACAATCTTCAGTGCGTACTAACTGATGGAGATTGTTCCATAAATCATAAAAATCATAGTATCGGCTTAATCTAATTGGAGTATGCGTTTACTCATGATTGTCACAACAACAGACAAAGTGCCAAACATGGAGATCCTCAAAATACTCGGTGTTGTACATGATGCTCGCACAGCTTGGGCAAGTGGTAAAAAAGCACAGGAGAAAATTATCGAAGAATTACAAAAACAAGCAAAAGCATTAGGGGCTGATGCTATTGTTGGTTTGAAGATAGAACTGTCCGCTTGGGGTGGTTACACAGGCATTGGAACCGCTGTCAAACTAGAAAAGTCGAAGAAATAGCGCGCGCGAGAGAACTTTTGGGAGCTTTTGAGAAACAAAAAGGGGCGTTACAGCGTAAGAAGATTAAGAGACAACCACTATAGAACCTGAAGTTCATATAGCGCGTCTATAATCGGGAAAGAGGAAACAATGGTCTTTATGGATATTTCTGTCCGTAGGTTATGCAGGCTGTGGTTACGTCGTATATGTCTATTATGCCGTTGCCGTCTAAGTCGCAGATTGGATAGTAAAGGGGATCACGCGGGGGGCCCAATTTTGAATCGTAACATACGCAAATAGCAGTCACATCATAAATGTCTACTTCAAAGTTTCCATCAACATCGCCTGGGATAGTTACTAGTATCCAGCCGCCTGTGCAGTTATTGTCAGAAACATCTGTTTCGTCCCGAAGTGGCCAAGCGTAGGCGCTTATGGTGTAGTTGCCCTTAACAAAGCCAGAAGTGTTCCATACGAAAGTGATGGTGGCCGAGTTTCCGCTTGTCAGGGTGACGGTTTGTGTTGCGATGGAAGTTGTGTTGGCGTAGGCTGTGACGTTGAAGGTTTCTGTGTAGTCTCCTTGATTTTGCAATGTAAGGTTCATTTTTGTTGAGAATCCTTGTCCAACAACAGTTCTAGCTAGGGTGACCTTTTCTATCGAGATGTCGTGTGCTAGTGGAGGGATGAATTCTACTGTTATCGAATCAACAGGATAGTTCCAGGTAATTATGTTGTCTTGTATAGTGTAGCTTCCAGGCGACAATACGGTTATGTTTGAAGACCCGAAGGGGAGTGTTACTCGGATTGTATAAGAGAGATTCTTTCCAAATGGGTAGAGGATTGAAACATTCAGCAACGCTTTCGAACCCACAGGTATTGCATCGGCTGCCATTTCCAAAGAACCTTGAATCCACGTACTGTTTAATGAAATGGCGATTTGATGTAGACCTTCAAACATTGATCCCATGCCCTCTATTGTGAAGGTGTCTGATCCATTTTGCCAGCTGAGGGTTGTTGAAGTTGCATTAAGCCCTAAGGATTTGAACAGATTTCGCTGGAATGTAGGTTGCGAGATTATTGGAAGATAGGTTGACGTCATATTTGCGTCTACGATGAAGCTGACTGTACCCATTGCATTTGTTGGATCTAACTGTGTGATATTTGCGATTAAAGAATATAGGTCCCCAAAGTAGTCAATAGTTGTATTTGACGCCGGTCCGTTGTACGAGATTGAAACAACTGGGTCGAATGGTTCGACTTGGGGTCCTGCACCCACTGTTGGGCTCACAATTTTTCCTTCTTCTGGGGGCATTGTCCACAAGTCCCAAAAAACTTTCAGGAGTTTCACAACGGAAAAGATGATACCCAGCTTCTTGATGAACCATTCTGCCCGTCCACTCTCCCAAGATGTAACTAGAGACGAGAGAGGATATATTTGCCGTGCTTTTCCGAACGATATCTCGATGACTTTGTACCAATTTGTTGCTGAACGATAACAGAACCACATGAGTAAGCGTAGGAATGCTTCGGTAAACTTGAGTGGATCAATTCTTTTGTTAATCAATGCATCCCAAACAGCATTAGTGACCGCTAGCCATGGATTCCTCCCGTTTTTGTCCAAGATCTTGTCCGCCATTTCAATCAAATCTGAAGTCAGTTCAGATGTCAGACGAAGGTTTTCAATGAAAGTTGGAATATCATCTTTAACCATGTATCCTTTCTCAGTCTCTGTGCATGTTTTAAGGTAATAGAGAGCTGTTAGCTTGACTACATCGCCAAGAAATTGAGCTAGCTCGCCTGTCCATCCTGAAACATACGTGGATATGAGAGTCTCAAAAGCTCCTTCAGCTAGAAGTATTGCCTCCGCCTTTGTGGACATTTTGAACATGATCTTGAAGTCGATTCTCCTATTGAAGTCGACTACAAGAACAGTCCTAATCGTTTCTTCTGGTTCGCCTGCTATTAGCAGACAAAGTTGAAATGGTGGAGGGTCATGTTCATCTTCAATCCATAGATCGTAGTGCGGACCGTCTCCAAAGCTAAGCCAACTTCCAGCCCTGTTTCTTGCTTTGAGTTCTATTGTTGCATTGACAGGATTATTATTCTGGTCAGTTCCGACGTTGACTATGTGTACGTCCGTGACGCTAAGTACACTCAACTTGTTAGCGTCATCATAATATTTCGGGCTTCGTGATCCTGTAAGCCACTCCCAAAATGCTGGCATGCGATAATACTGTACGTCATTTACTATTGTGATGTTGTATATGCTTGACTGTACCTTTAAAGAGAGAGAATATTCAGCATAGATGCCTGCTTGCTTAAGAGTCGCTCGGAAAACAACAGAATACGTCCCTCCTGATTGGGGCGCGCTAACGGTCAAGTAAAAGTCTCTTTGGTTAAGGCTGAGAACGGGTGTTTCGGATTCCTCACTATCTGAGAGGGTGCCCTCCAAAGACGCTGAAACATTAAGAGCATCATTTACCAAGATGCTCCATTCTACATAAACGTGATAGTTCATTGTGCCACCGGGCGTTGCTGATGCACTAGTTGCTTCCACGTCTGTAATTGAGACAGTTGGACCCGTTATTGCAGGTCCAGACTGAAGGGAAATGCTAGATAGTGATGCTACGTTGCTGAGGGCGGTTGTTTTAATGTCATATGTTCCTGCTGGAAGGTTCATAGTCTTCCATGTATAGGTTGAGTCTAGTTCGGTTTGTGTGACTTGGTCAGTCAAGTTAATTGAGACTAGAAATCTTGATGGGGTTGTTGCCCCTAGATTTAGCTGTAGTGATTTGACTGGTTGCGTTAGAGTGAATGTGAATTTGGCTAGTTCAAATCTTTTGAGGCTTAGTGTTAAAGAGCTTGAAATCACCGAGTTTGGGGCGAGTGATCCCAAGTTCATTGTAAGAACTGGCGGACGGGTGTATACAAAGCCCTGAATCCATGACGTTGAGGTGTATTGGGTGTTTGTTGTTCCATCAAAAAGTGCGTATAGATAGGAGTAATAGCCTTGTTGTGGCGTTGTTATTGTGGTCTGAAAATTGATGGTTGTGATAGAGCTGTTGTAGATTGTTGTAAGTTTATAATCTTGTGAAGTTCCGATTCCGTAAAAGTTGTCATGGACTATCTTGCCTGTGGGGTCAGCCAAAAGAAAACGATTAGAGACTACAGTTGCTGCGATTGAAGTGGAGAACATTGTCACATTCAATTTGCCTTTGACCACATTGCTTGCTTCGAGGCTTATTTCGTGACCCGCTATTGAGACGATTGTGTTGCCTAATTGTTGGGTTGAAGCATAGAAACTCGTTTGTTTTGAAGCTTGCGTATATCCGTGTTTGTTAGCTGTAACGTAGACATTGTATTTTCCTATTGGAGATTCTGTTGAAAGCCTGAAGCTGTCCTCGTAGTATCCGTTGGGTTGTGTCCAGACTCCATCGATGAAAATTGTGTTGTCATTAGGGTCTTTCACTTCTATGCCGATTGCCGCACCTTGTATAGGGTAGCCCGTAGCGTTAGTCACTATTCCAAAGATTTTAACGAGTTCGCCCGTGTAGTAGAACGGTTTTTCTGACTGAGCGGTCAAGACTAATGCCGGTAGGGCAAATGCCGAATTGATGAAGAAGGCTGAGATAACAGTCGGTGTCAGAGTAATCGCTATCAGAAACAAAGATAGCACTTTTGTCTTTCGAGAGCGCATTTGAAAGTATTTCTCCTTTTCAGCTTATTGTGAAGGTGGAGCTTTCAGTATCTAGGAATATTCCGCCTTTTGATGGCCAATTTGTGAATACCGAGATTTTTACAGTATATGTTCCCACTTGAGCGTTTGATGGTATCCTATACCCGAAAATCACTTGCTTGGTTTGTTGAACCGCTATGTCTTCCAAAGTGTAAGCCAGAAGTACCGATGTGCTTGTCGGGTCAAAAACCATAACAGAGACAACTCCTCCAACTAGCGGGTAGTTTCCTATGTTCTTGATTGTCGCATTGAACTGAGCGATTTCTCCGCGTAGAAAGCTGGTTTGTGGGTTCCCGTTCTGATCCGTAACCATTAGGCTTGTAATGTTTGCTTCGTAGCCTATGACTTCGTCCAAGGCTATGTATACGAGGTTTCTGTATCTGATAACATCTGCATCATTTGGTTCCAGTTCCAAGTACGCCAAGTTTCTATATCTTGTTACGTCAGCATTATTGGGTTGCAATTCGGGATACTGAAGGTTCCGATATCTGGTTATATCGGCGTTGTTTGGCGCAAGCTCTTGCATCGCGAGATTTCGATATCGAGTTACGTCGCTGTTCCCATATTGTGATTCAACGCACTGCAGATTCTTCCTTCTTGAGACTTCGGCATCGCCTCCGAAGACGGCCGGAACGACCATACTAAGCAATAATAGAAACACTACGCACGTAGAAAAATGAACTACTCGTATATGTAAGTCGTCCATTGCAGCGTCTCCACTTTTCAATCGCTATCTCTACTTGGCTACGACGTATACATCGTCGATGTATGAACTGCAGCTACCATATCCACTCAGGTAAAACGTGTAAATCTTGACTTCTGTGATTTTGCTTGTAGGCAATTTTATCGCTACTTGGTACCAGGTGTTAGCGCTTGGGGCTACATCTGGTTCGAAGTATTTGACACCGTCTAGCTGAACCCCATTAGAGCTTGCCCAATTGCTGCTTCTAATCGCATAGATGAGAAATGCTTCGGAAAATGCCCCCGATATGTCAAAGCTTTTCTTAAGCCAGCCCTCAATCGTGCCACCAGCTGTGGTGGCACTTGTTTTGAGTGAGTACTGAAACGATCTGTAATAGTCCGTGGAGACACCGCTGGCTGAATATCCAGTCCATTGATGTGCGGTTCCATCATCGAAGTTGTCTATGTAGAGGGTTGTCCATACTCCTGCCGTCTTGTCGAGGAAGTTGAATGTTACAGAAAAGCTGTCTTCGCTGTAGAATTGTGTGTAGAGAGAATCGTAATACGCCTTTACGACAAGACTGATTGTTTCAGTCAATTTACCTTGCGATATAGATGCAGGTTTGGTCCGCAATGCAGAGTATGTAAACGTTTTCGTTTCATCTTTGTTAATCAAGCCTATTGTGTATGAAAACAATGACCACCCTGATGGTGGCGTCTGATTCTGTTCTATTCTAAAGTAGAACGAACGATTTTCCTGATTCTTGATCTGGAGTGCAATCTGCAAAGTCAACGGATCGGTCGCCAAGTTGTTTATGCAGACATAGTATTCTGGATACTGACTGCTATAGGTGGGAACGAAACCCATCCATTGAACACTGAAATGATTTGACAGCGCAATATCATTTTTTGTTTGAAGTCTAGGTGCTGCAACTATCACAAACGCTGAAACACTTATCACTATTGCGAGATAGATTGCTGCAAAACCTTTGAATCCCATCTTTTTCATCTCAAAATAGTCTATTGATTCATTTTCGCTTTATAAATTTTGTCAAAGCAACCTATAGAAGAAAGTTCCATTCACATAACAAGGACACAGTGCGCGCTCACTCAAACGTTAACCTAATAATCCTACTTAAATCTTATGAAAACTTCTTCAAATAGCCCGCACCTCAACATCTTGTAAAAGCTAAACAATTTGAAAGCGCTGGAAAACTTATAACGCCAGATTTGATACGTATCCCACTACGAAAATATAAAGCCATTTAGGAAACGGAGGATAGGATGAAAATTCCAGAAAGTAAAATAATAATGACTTTTCATGAAAAGTTTAGGCAATATGATTTGGGTGAAGGGCACCCCTTCAGAGGAGACAGGTTTGCAAATGCGATGAGGTTTTTTGAAAGTCAAGACTTGATTGGTCTCTCTGAAATTGCCCTTGTTGTCCCTCAGCCAGCATCAAGAGAGGAACTGTTAAGGATTCACAACGAAAGTTATGTTGACTTGATTTTCCGCTTGGCAAATGAAAGCAAGCCTTATGATTTTGAGACGCTCGCGCTTCTTCATGTTAGTTTCACTTTCACTGGCTTCAATCTTGCTTTAGTATGGCATATGCGATTGTAGTTGACTGAAAAGTTCCGAGGGCTTCACTCAACCCTTAAAGAGGTTGAGCCATTGATGAGTACTATGAGAAATTGAGGAAACCTAGTATATAACATAATACTTGTTTTACTCTGTTTTCTATAGTACAGTCTAAGCGGCCAAGGGCACGTTAAGCCCAGAAAAGTTCGTATACGGGTTCGTTGTGTTTTGTTGATAGATGAGATTAGCACACACCTCACCAAACAAAATATTGTCCGCTAGTAAACTTCCCCTTTTTATTCGGATATGGTTCAAAGTTTCAGTCAACAAAATCAGCATTTTTGTAGTCGTCGTGTGGAATGCTTTTAAGAAAATATCACATAATAATAAGAGGTCACCATGTCCCTCGCGGAATTCGTACAAAGATATGCAAAATGGTCGGAACGCGAAAAATGGCTATTGTTGAGAGAAGTTGCCTACAAACATCTCGGAGACACCTTTTTTGCATCATCAGAATCTATTGGCGATATCTCCTATTCAGACTTCGTTAAGCATTATCTAGGTTTTTGTATTGTTGCTATGGGAGGATTAGAATATAAACTGACGGTGAATACAATCTCCAGTTTTCTAGAGAAATACACCGTATCTGACCTGAAGAATTTAGTTTCTAGAGGAGAACTTAAGGTAGTGGGAAACGCGTCTTGGTCACAACTACATATGGGTACAAAAAGAGAAAAATGGGACGAGATGAAGAGAGCCATGAAATTTCTCTTATTTGGGGATGAAGGAAAACCGTTAAGTGACATCGAAGAATGCGAAGTTTTGGACAGGTTGAGGGTGGTAATGGAAGGTAATCTCTCAACTGATGGATTTGGTAGAGCTAAAATTACTCCCCTCTTACTAATCTGCGACTCCAAAAACCGTTTTGGCGTATGGAACAGTGTCTCGGACGAGGCTTTGCACCGAATGGGGTTGAAAACCAAAAGCGATCTCACAAGCAGTCGTCTAGTCTCTCACTATGTATCTGCAAACAAAGCCTTGAACAGGTTGAAGAATGAATATGCTTTCAGGAATTTGTTCGATGTGGATATCTTTGTCTGGTATTATCTCGAGCAAGTGCCATCAAGTTCATTGCCTGAAACACCCACGGTTAAGGTGCAACCTGTACCCCAACCCCCTCCCTCTTCCGAAGTCAAAGCAAATCCTCTAATACGTACAGCAATTTTCAGTCTCATGAACGCTTTGGAGTTCTTTCAAAGAGCAGAGGAAAGACACCGTCAAGGTGCTATGATACTCATGGATCAGGCTGCCGAATACGTTTTGAAAGCAAAATTGTATCAAGTTGACCATGTTAAATTTATAGCTAATCAATTGGAAAGACTTGAGTTTGAACAAACGATGCAAGAGGTAGAGAAATACACGAAACTTCTTGAAGAAGACAAGTTTCACTTAAGAAAGGTGCATAGTGCAAGAAATTACGCTCAACACAGAGCAGTTATCCCTGACTCTTCATGGACGAGAGAATACATGGATTGGATATACAACTTCACTCGCAGATTTACCTATGATAACTTCGGCATCAACATTGACTCTATGATTCCCCCAGATTTTACAAAGGGACTTTGACTCACTAGTTGGTTTTTTCAGTGCGTTAAGATATGCGCATCTGTGGAACGTAACTCAGCGCATGCATGCATGCGTTGTGTTTCCTGTAAAACCCTGCTAAACCATGAATTCTCCTATAATTGGGGTTATAAGTCAGTTCAAGCTCCTTATCATCTTCGTTCAAGAACGCTGCTACCTTAACAGGGCCGTCTGCTAAAGGGAAAAGATGAGCATGCCCCTTGGAGACATACATAAACCCTAACTCTAATGGCTTTCGGGTTATTGTGCACCTTACTAGTGACAAAGTGATCTCCTCGAACTTCAATGAAGATTTACGGTCAGAATATAAAAATGTACTGGACGGGTGCTCGAAAATTGTCTTATCACAACAAACTTAACCCATATTCGAGGAAAAATTTTAATGGTTCGCAAGGGCTATCGAAACCTATCCATTCCAGAACAACTATTCATCGAATTAGAAGATTTCGTTAAGAAGTCTGAAGGAAGATACGTCTCAGTCGCTGAAGCAGTGCGAGAAGCTATAAGAGATTTTTTAGAAAAGCATAAGAACTTATGAACTGAAACAAAAACTCACTATAGCCGAGGCTGAATCGCAACTAAATACTTAGCTTACAACTCTGAATACAGATATTCACTTTTAGAGCGCACGTCAGTATCATTGAGATATGGCAAACATCAATCATCATGAGCGAGTTAATTGAGGAAGTGAAAACAAAACCATACAGGAACGATGTTTTGAGAACAATCCAGCTTATTTTACAAGGGATATAAGCTTAGGTCTCGTAGTTGGAACCAGAGGAAAAGCAGTTGTTTGAGAAAGAAACTTGCAAGCAAGAAATGAGGAAACTGTTCAAAAAGTTTGAGAATTCTGGGTCATGGTCTGCCTATTCGGAACAGGACACTGCTACGAAATGGATCAAGCCATTACTTGGATTCCTTGGTTGGGACATTTACGAGATAAATGAAGTAAGAGAGGGGGTGTTGCTAAACCTCAGCTCTGGCAAGCAGCAATTCTTCGATTGTGTACTTTATCGTCAAATAGATTTCGGAATAATAGAGCCTTCTATTGTTTTGGAGCTTAAGAAGCTAAGATCCGGTTGGCTTCGCAAACATACCAATTCGGTAAAAAAACTGATTAACAATGCCAAGGAAACGACTGCAAAGTATGCTGTACTCACAAGATTTTTCGAAACAATTATCTATGACGCAAAAACTGGAGAAGAGAAAGCATATTTTAGGGGCACAAATGACTATCTTAGGAATTTTGAAACGCTTCGGACCTATCTGTCAAAGCATGATAAAGGAGTTAATACCTGTAAGTTTATGCACTTAGTGCGAGCATGCAGGACGGCGGCGGGCCTTTCAGGTCGCAGCACCTCTACAAAAAATCTTGTAGGTCTATCACCGTTTGGGGAGGATAGAGAAGGCGTTCAGTAAATCAAGCTAGTAGCATACCGATATAAAAAAAGAGATAGTAAAACCTTGACTTTTGTCTCTCTATCCCTCCCGCTTTGCGATAGACCCCTAGGTTTTTTTGAGCCTTCAGCATAAGGAGGCGCTGGGGTTATGGGTATTTCTGTCCGTAGGTTATGCAGGCAGTAGTCACGTCGAAAATGTCTATTACGCCGTTGCCGTCTAAGTCACAGTTTGGATAGTACAGGGGATCGCGTGGGGGACCTAGTTTTGAATCGTAGCAAACACAAATGGCAGTCACGTCATATATGTCGACCTCAAAG
>CAZNJT010000007.1:0-27771 GCA_964573475.1 uncultured Candidatus Bathyarchaeia archaeon
ACATGCCCATAAAACTGGACTTCCAACAAACAAAAGAAGGAAAACTAACGTTTTACCTAGCACCAAGAATCGAAACAGAGTAACGTGAAAAACAAAATGCAAAGCGTATTTTCCAAGTTTGCCAAAAACGATTACGCAAAATACCCATTCCTAAAAACAGCCACAAAATACATGAGCATACCCGATTTAAAAATTCAGGACTTGGAAGGTCAAGAATTAGAGAACATTCTTGAACGAGCTGAAGAAAGATTACACGAGGCAATTCTCAACATCACTGTAAGCCGAAATCCTCAATGCCATGAAGACATCGAAATTATGTCTTTTCCTGTGGCTATAATATTAGCCATAGCAACCGGAGATTCATTTATCAAAAAAAGATACGCTTTATCAGAAGCAAATGGAACTTATGAAGAATTGAGAAAGGAACCTCCAGAAAAGATTCTTGAATTTGCACGAAATTTCGGATGGAAAATTGCGATAAACGAAACGCCAACTATTCCCTATATGTTTTCATTGAACTTCGCTGATTACCTCAGGAACACTACTCATCTACGGGATAAACCTTGGAAGCTTGTTAACCGTATTTTATCAAATGGAAACGTCTATTTGGGAACAGATGAAACATCAAGATTGTTAAAGGAAGAAGTTCAACGATATATAGAAAAAAAGTTGGAAATAAAAGAACTACCAACTTTCTCACTCACAATATTAGAAATTGCGGAAAGGATAAAGAAATTGTCATCCGAAATAGTAGGTAAGGCTGAATTTGAAGGGTTCCCCCAAACCATAGTGCAAACAGCCTTTCCGCCATGTATAAAATCTCTTTATGAAGCAATCTCATCTGGGCGTCACCTCTCGCATGTAGGACGTTTCACGCTAACATCGTTCCTCATAAACATAGGAATGCCACCGGAAAACGTAATTGAACTTTTCAAAAGTTTTTCTGACTATAGCGAGAGAATGACCCGCTACCAAGTCGAGCACATTGCAGGTGAAAAAGGTTCAAGAACACGTTACATTCCGGCTAAATGCGATACATTACAAACTCACAGAGTCTGCATAAACCCGGACGAAATATGCCAAAAAATACGCCATCCACTAAGTTACTATCGACGAAAAATTAAAAGACTGTAACAAGAATTGGTGAAATTAACTTGCCTAGCGATAGTATTTATATAGTAAGTTGGAGATTACTCAACACTAGTTATGAAAGGTGAACCATCAAGATGATTACTCAAGCCTCCCATACTACAAATTCAGATAACGAACAATTAGGGAGCTTGAGGTCTATGGAACGCACTGCCTATAACGTTGAAGGAAACGTAAATATAAAATCTGATATTGGAGTAATTCTTCCAACGTATTGTGAAGCGGCGAACATAGGACAGTTAATACATGAAATTGAGGCACTCACACAAAAAACGTCAATACTGGTCATCGATGATTCCAGTCCAGATGAAACAGCAAGCATCGTGCGTTCTCTTCAAAAGAAATACGATAATATTCTATTATTATCAAGACCGAAAAAATATGGACTTGGAACAGCAATAACAGATGGTTTTAAAATTTTCTTGTCATTAAAAAATCCCCCAGAATATATAGTTACAATGGATGCTGATTATTCGCATAACCCTAAAGACCTTCCACGTCTAATGGCGCCATTAAAGAATGGTTTTGACCTGGTTATTGGGAGTAGATATTGTAAAGGTGGCAGTGCTGTCGATTGGAGCCTTTCTCGTCTATCAATCAGTAAAATAGCGAATTTTGTGGCTTCACGTTTGATAGGGGAAACGATATGTGACTACACTAGTGGAATGCGATGCTATTCGTCAAAGTTGGTTAGCAATATTATAAATGACTTACACAGTGAAACGTATGAAATACAGATAGAAACAATTAGGCAGTCACATTTACGTGGGTTCAAAATAGGGGAAGTTCCGATAACCTTTGCAAACAGGAAAAAAGGAAAATCCAAGCTTAGTTTCAATGAGATAACGCAGTTTGTTTCATACATATTCTTCAAAGCAATCCTAGAATATCGGCATTAATCTGGCATAGATATTAACTTATTTGAAGCGTGGTATTATCTCTCTTAGCGCCTTATACCGGTGCATAATTGAGTTGAAAGGGGTTCACAGTAGAAGTAGCCCCACTTGGCTTTAGGGTTTTGCTCACCGGCGATGGGTTTGACCGCATAGTGATGATTTTTCATAAGCTTCAGAACTTCTTTCAGATTTTTCCATTGAACTTCTATAATTAGTCGTGGAGCGTACTTTACTAGAGTTTTTTTGAGCCCCTTTAGAACTTCCATTTCTGCGTCTTCGACATCTATCTTAATCCAATCAACTTGCTTGACCCGCAGCTCTTCGATAACTTGATCTATGGCTCGTGCTTCAACTTCAACGTAGCCTAGCCCTAAATCTATCTTTGTGGAGTGATGAACAGCTGCATCGTGGATGAACAGTTTTAACTTGCAATCTCTATCCCAAGCGGCGACATTGAGGGCGACGATATTCTTGAAACCATTTAGCTGTATGCCTTTTAGCAATGCGCGGTAATTCCCGGGATGCGGTTCAAGCGCAATAACTAAACCATTGTTCCCGACAATTCTCGCAACTTGCAGGGTATACTTTCCTACATGCGCGCCTACATCAATGAACACTTCTCCGATGGCTGGTTTAAAGTATTTCCATATATATTTTTCATATTCAGCAAATAGGGTGACAAGACTCTCGAGCCGTGCATCCGACAGATAGTATTGGACACCATTTACAGTGATGATATTGTTTCTCAATAGAACGTTCCTTAACAGAGCTGAGGCAACACTTCGAAGTTTTCTCTCCAACATAACGCTTATTTGTTTGACTATTCCTATGATATGCATACGTGAAATGAAACTTATGATCATCTCGAAAACAATGAAAATGACTCCATTTGCCTTCTTTTGTCCAGCGAGACTGTTTCTATGACTATTCTCAAATGCTTTCAGCGTAATGCCTCCAATTGTCTTTGACTTGCCGCCGGCCACTATAATATACTTGCGGAACCCAAGCCCCACAAATCAGAAATGCACCTCTGCAAACCGTCCAATCCTCAATGAAGATGCCCCTTCCTTGATTTGAGCCCCATGCGCTTTCAACTAGCGAGTCTTTGTCTCTCATTGGGGCATCTCAAGCACAATGAAAATCTCTGTGGAAAACTCGCTAGTTACCTTGGTTTGAGTTTCGAAATCAAATGATTCTGCTTCTAGAGACAGATGCCCTAACGAGAATTGCACGAGTTCATCTTTAGGAGGAAGTTTTTCTGGGTTCACGTAAACCTGAGCTTTCAGGTAAAGTTGGGCATTAATTTGGTTCAACCCTGGGGCAAGGATATACACATAGCTCTCTTTTTCGTCCACATAGGATATTTCTGTTTCGTTTCGCTTTTCGGGACTGAGATATTCAGACTCTGTCACATTAAAGTTTTTCAACCTAATGGTTAAAGCTCCATAGTGAGGCGTCACAACTTGGACGGCGGCATACAATGTACCATAGTGTATAGTCTGTTCAATCACACCATCTTGACCGAAATACGTGGTCGGCTTCCCCAGATTAGTATCGTCGGCCTTAGTAATTATGATGGAAGTCGAATTAGATATGTTATTGTGGAATCCAAGATTTATTAGGTTTTGATTAAACTGAACGGTGAGGTATACATTGATTCCTGTTAGAGCTACATTTGCAACCAGAGTAATCACAATTAGGATTAAAGCTATTCTCTTAGGTTTTCTTGAAGTTTTTTCGTTTTCCATTGGAAGTGTCTCCGGAATGTGGATAGAACATTGATTCAAGCCACTCTTTGCTTTACTGTCTTAAGTTCATTTATATATCTTTTTTTCGTGTTCATGCAGATTTGTTAAATCGTCCGTACGCCCAATTCTAGTTCGCATTCTGCCGAATTTGCAGGAGCTATTAAACTGCTTTGAATGAATTAGTGCATCTTACGCACCAAAAGCGTGCTATGACATGAATTGGATAAGCAATGATTATGTTTTTAAGCAAAATAGCACTACGCCGTCTTTTGCCTCAACTAAACTGTATCTATTCCAATTGGGGACAATGAAATCAGTATAAATAAGGTCGGCGGCAGAAGAATAGGATGGCTCCGATGAAAAATCAAGAAGCACATATCTTACATCTAATTTGCTGAGATTCTGCAAAATCTTCTTATCGATACGCTCATATTCAGGGCTCCAAATAGGCGGCGCTATCGTGTAAGCATCTGGTCTACTTGAAACATGGGGAAAAATATTGCTCTGAGTAAGTATTGAAGCATTTTGTGGAATGCGTGAAATGCAGCTTCTGACTATATTGTTTTTTTTCTCGTCTACATTGAAAACCTGATACTGAGAGTATATTAATGGTAGCAGAGTAATAAGCGAAGTCACAGTTACCAAAAGAGCTAACGTTGTCAATTTCAAAATGGAAGTTTTCAAACGAGGTTTTCTTTGCAGCTTGGTCAAACCATGAAGAAAACCTAAGAAAATGAATGGCGTTACAAAGGCTGCATAGTGTCCCTCCAAACTGTAATACAAACGGTAAGAAGAAAACAAACCTGTAAAAAGATATGGAATGGCCGGAATAAGTCCTCGTAAACCCAAGAGTGGCAGGAACAGAACCGGAAGCAGAAGAAATGTTACATATAACAATTTTGCTGCCCAATCAAATGCTAAAGAATTCAACGCCCCTATCGGATTCAAAATGATTTTTAGTGGAAGATCTGCTGTGCTAGATGCTCCTATTAGGATCCATTCATGCCACAAGGAGGGTTGTCCCGTCCAACCGAAAAAGATTCTCATATACTGTGCGAAGAAAAAATATGGAACGCTAGTGACCAAGATAATCAGCGAAGCTTGGAACCCTTTTTTTCTGATTGATCTATGATATAACACACCGTATATACCTATGAATGCAATTATAGGCGCTGAAGCTTCATGGACCATTAGTCCAAGGGGAAAGACCAAGGCAAGTTTTTTAAAATCAGCTTTTACTAAGTAATAAAGAATGAAAAGAAACAGAGTTCCTGCAAATGATTCTGGTGAGAACCCAGAGAGCGTAACCCCTTGCATAAGAGGATAAAGCAAATACAAGATTCCGAGCATCACCGCCACTTTTTCGTTTTTTAAAAAAAAATTGGCAATTGCGTAGGCTGGAAATGCTCCGATGGCTATTACGAATGTGCTTATTACAAGAAGAATTTCTCCACTTGGACAAATAGCGTAAAATGGAACTACCAGCAAGAGAATTGGACTGAAGTGTGCTGCTAGAAAGCAACCAGTTTCCGTATAGACTGCAATGTCTGCAGTGTAATACAAAAGCCTTCCATGGACAGTGTTCCAGAAAGCTTGATTGAAAATGCCTAAGTCCCATGTAAAAATTCTAAAAGAACGGTAGAGCATGATTTCAACTATGGAAAAAATAGCAGTGTATGCCAGAATTGCGATCAAAATATAAACTTTGTAGCCGAGTTTCATTCGCAGACGTCTACTAATCTCCATTAATTTGCTGAAAGCGTAGCAACCTCCTTTAGCATGTCTAAGAATTTAGGAAATACATTGTTTAAATCATATTGTGCTGCCCTTGCACGCATCTCTTCAGCCAGTTTAGCGTAGTCTTCTTTTCTTGTTTGCCAAACTTTTTGTAGCTCGAAGATGACTTCTGCAAACTCTTTTACTGATGTTGCATAAAAAAGTGGTAGGTTGAGTCCTTGTATTGCTCTGGTTGGTAGGGCAACAATAGGAATCTTGCATGCAGCCGCTTCGAGTAAGGTCAACGGGAAAACATCTGTTTTACTCGTATATACCAAGAAGTGAACTTTTGAATATAACCTTACGAGTTCCTCAACATCGGTTATAAATCCAAGATTCTTCACGTTTCCGGTGCTTTCTAAATCTGGTCCAATCGCGATAAAATCGATTTCCTTGTTTTTAAGAAGATTAGCGATCTCGACGAATGTAGAGAAACCTTTTGTCCTTCTCCCTACAAAGAGCACTGAGAATTTGGTGCCTTTCTCTTCTACTGTCTTGAAGCGCGAAGTGTCAATCCAGTTTGGAACGTAGTATATTCTTTTCTTACCCTTGAAGAGTTTGAGTGCTTCTTTGTTTATTACGTGAACAGCATCAAAACTACGTAGTTTCCATTTTTCAAATTTGTCAAAGTACATGTTGGAGACAAACCGTGAAAATCCAAAACGCTTGATATATTCCGCGTGACTCATAGTTCTAATCTCAGTATGCTGTAGTTCATCTAAGAAAACGAAAGCGTGAAAAGCACCGATTCTGGGAGTTTTCCCTACAAATAAATTGTGCACTAGTGGCGCATAAATGAAGTATGCTACATCAACACCTCGGATGTTATGGATGAAACTTTCATGATATTCGATGCCTTGAAGTGGCCCATCAAGGTTGATTGCTCTGTGCCCAAAAGGCAGTGCGTAAATAACCACGTTGTGCCCTCTTTTCGCTAATTGTTTTGCAGCATCGATCAGAAATCGTTCACCACCTCCATAGAAAGTAAGACTGTAGTGGTGGCAAAGGGCTACATTCATCTAACTTTCCTCAGGGTAGTCATAGGACTAGCCATTTCTGCATTTATAAAACTTTGTTCTTGGCCTACGTAGCACGCACGCTATAATCGGAAAGCTAAACGAAATGCTTTTTTGGTTTCAATCAGATTTAGAATAGAGTAAACTTGAAATCGATTGCTTTCATTCAGAGAATGTTCGGTGATTACTATAAGGATTTTTCGTTAGCCAAGAGTATCTCAATGATTGAGAGCCGCGAATTTGGATTTGCTTCGTTTGAAGGTAGTATGTTTCGTCATAAAAGCTTCAAGAATAGAGAGGAACTAGAATCATTTTTACGTGATTCTATTCCTCGAGATGCCTATTTTTCTTGTGCATACTATGAGAATCCTCAGGCCGAAATGGAAAAAAAGGGCTGGTTAGGTGCCGACTTGATTTTTGACATCGACGCTGACCATATTTCTACATCATGCAACAAAATCCATGACGAATGGACTTGTAACAAATGCGGTTTCTCCGGAAAAGGAATCGCCCCTGAAAAATGTCCAGCTTGCAGCGGCGAAAAGTTCGATGATCGTACATGGATATGCGAAGTCTGCCTAGACTCGGCAAAATCCGAAACCATCAAACTCTTGGACATGCTCACACAGGACTTCGGCTTCCATGAAAAAGAGATACGCGTATTCTTCTCAGGACACCGAGGCTACCACATCCACATCGAAAGCGAAACCGTCAAAACCCTCGACTCAAACGCACGTAAAGAAATCGTTGACTATGTCACCGGACTAGGCCTTGAAACCACACTTCACGGACTAGACGAAAAGGACCTAAAAAACCTCAGCGCAAAAGATTACGGCTGGCGCAGACGAATCATCAAAGAAATGCACAACTTCATCCTCAACGCCGGACCAGATGACTACAAAAACATAGGACTGGAAAGACATTCAGTCACTTCAATACTGAAAGCCATAACAAACAACAAAGATGCAATTCTAAAGAGTCTAAGCGGGTCGCAAAATTGGAGACCAATCAAAGGGATAGGCCCAGAAACATGGAAAAGAATCATTGAACAATCTGCAAAACAGCAAGCCGCCAGTGTAGACACCGTCGTAACAACAGACATTCACCGTTTGATCAGACTGACCGATGCACTACATGGAAAAACGGGTCTAAAAAAGGTCGAGTTCGCCGCAGCGGCCATAGACAGCTTTGACCCATTCAAAAGTGCGATAGCCTTTAAAGGAGGCACGACAACCGTCTTCGTCTCCAACGCGCCAGAGTTCAGACTAGGTGACGAGACATTTGGCCCCTACCAAAACCAAAAAGTCGACTTGCCAACTGCAGCAGCAGTGCTTCTCATCTGCAAGAAAAGAGCAGAGGTAGCGGAGTAAAATGTATGCAGAGCTAAGTGCAGTTTGGAAAAGAGAACTTGAAAACGCCGAACTGGAAAAGCTTCCACCAGACTTCTACTCCAACCTTGCCAATTACCTGAAAAAACTGAGAGAAGAAAGCCGAATGCTGGACAAGAGAACAGTAAAGGCCAGCCTCCTCAGAAAAGAGATGCGAAACGTAAGACACATGGTTAAGGGATTGATTGCAACCCGCTACCGAAAAATCATCAGGAAACTGTCTGCGGGCGAAGAAATTCCTCGTGACGTTCTGACGTCTGAAGAAGAAAAAATATACCTTAGAGTCTTCCCGCTGACAGAAGCAATGCGAAACTTTGCCAAGGGCGTTCTCCGTGGTCACTTGACTGATGTGAGCGTTCAAAACCAGCAAAAGAGAACCGTTCTGCGCTTCCTAAAAGATGTCCCAGCAATAATCGGCGCAGATATGAAAGCCTATGGTCCCTTCAAAGTTGAGGATGTTGCATCTTTACCAGCTGAGAATGCAAAAATTTTGGTTAAACAGAATTTGACTGAAAAAGTTGAAGTTATTTGATTTTGAAAGTATAGCTTAACCAGAATGCTTAGTTTGGTCTAGCAGATTAGAGCTATCTTTCGTGTCCATCTTCTGTTTCCTGATTTTATTCCATAGAGTTTGGCTTCCAATAATTATTAGGGGATAGGAAATGATCCATGTGAGAGAGTATAATTGGCCATAGTAATCATGAAATATTCCCCAATCACCCTTATTTACAGCAATAACAAAAACGGTGACTATCCTTAGAATGTTAATAAAGTATGTGACTATGGCACCGATCATGAAGTAGATTGTTTTATACGTCAAGGGAATCGAGCTTTTCTTCAGAAACAACAGAATCGTTGCCGTATAAATTAGAAGACTCTCAATCCCTGCGCATGGCCAAGCTATCCCAAACTGCACAGAACTTCCATGCGAATCAGTGACTCTTAAATTTGTCAAGGAGCCGTATACGGGATCATTATCTATGAAGCTTATGGTGGTTCGATATCCCATCAGATTGAGAATATTTGCTGCAAACATAGTTGTGGGGTGAACAAGAAGCTGAAATGGTGTAAACTTTCCGAATGGATAAACATTGTTTATTATATATAATGTCCCAAATATAACTAAGAAGAACGTAGAAATTGAGTAATTTTTTAAGCCGCCACGTCCCTGTTCCAGAAAGATTATTAAGGCAAAAAACACTGCAAAAGCCAGATATTCCATTGAAAGGGGCATCAATTCTGCCCACCCTGGTTTTATATTATACTGTCTAGCTAAATCAATGATCAATATGTTTAATCCGAAATAATTAGAAATCATCACGTAGATCGTAGGAAGAAGGAGAGCTATAAGAAAAGCAATGTTTTTGATGGACTTTAGCTTAGGTTCTCTTACCCGAAGCTCTTCCCAACTTAATATAGTTTCTAGAGAAAAGAGCCAGAGAAAGAATATGTAGCCAACTCTGTTTTCCCATGTTCCTGTCCATACTGGTTCGAAGGTCTTTTGATATAGAGAATATAATATGAGAACTGGTATAATAAACGAGATGAGGGGCAGAAGTTTTATCATGTTGCCTTTGTTTCTCTTAATCGTCACCACAAGAATGCTGAATCTGCCTTTAACTGCCTGAATAATGTCTTGCATCAACGCTTCCCAGCGGCTTTTCAAGGCTCAACATAACAACCTATCGCTCGTATAAAAACAATATTGATTCCAGGCAGTTTTGGGGTTTCTCTTTTAAGCTACTGCGTCCTCAGATTGATTGCCTTTAGCGGGTGGACGTAGCGAAAAAGTATAAGTGCATGCGTGTTTTCTTTATGCAAAGCTGGTCGTGGTTTAAGTGAATGTTCCCAAAGAAATTAGGAAGTATTGCCCTAGATGTAAGAAGCATGAAATTCACACGGTTACTCTTTACAAGGCTGGAAAACGGAGAGCCTTGGCTAAAGGCGAGCGCCGTCATGAACGAGAAAAAAAAGGCTATGGTGGGCAGAAGTATTCTATTCAAAAAGAATTTGCAAAGACAACTAAAAAGCAAACTTTAAAGTTGAAGTGCAAGGTTTGCGGTTACACAAGACATAGAGATGGTATACGATTGAGAAAGTTGGTTATTGCATGAAACTGGGGTTATCGTTATGGCTGAGTGGGAGAAACTAATTCCAAAACCGAGAAGCAGTTTCATTCGAGTGAAATGCCCAAAATGCGGCAACGAACAAATAGTCTACAGCAGCGCTGTAAACAGAGTTAATTGTAATGTTTGCGGAACCGAACTTGCTGAACCTTCTGGAGGAAAAGCAATAATTAAGGGCGAAATAGTTGCAGTTTTTGAATAGGGATGAAAATGGCGTTTAAAAAACAGGAATGGCCAGAAGTAGGCGATTTAGTAATAGCCACGATACAGGATGTTACCGACTTTGGTGCTTATGTACAGCTTGATGAATATGATAAAAGAGGTTTACTGCACATTTCTGAAATATCTTCTTCTTGGATTCGAAACATCCATAATTTTATTCGTGAAGGACAAAAAGTTGTTTTGAAAGTTTTACGAGTGGACATAGAGAAAGGGCACATAGATGTATCCCTTAGAAGAGTTACAAAAAGAGAAAAAATTGAAAAAATTATGTTTTGGAAAAGGGAGAGGAAAGCTGAAACTTTACTTCGGGACGTCGCTGAAAAAACTGGTTTATCACTGGACGAGGTTTATGAAAAAGCCGGTGCGCCTATGGACAGGGAGTACGGGTTGTATGAAGCCTTCGAAAAAGTTGTTAAGGAGGGCGTAGTAGCTTTAACAAAAATAGGTGTACCCGAGGAGCTTGCAACTACTATTGCTGAGATTGGAAAAGAAAGAATGCGTGTGCCAATGGTTAAGGTGAAAGGCATAGTTGAGCTTCGCTGTATGAAACCTAAGGGAGTGAAAATTATTAAAGAGGCTTTTTTAAATGCTAAAAAAGCTGAAAAACCTCGAGACGCAAAACTTCGCTTTTATGTTGTTGCCGCACCAAAATACTGCGTTGAAGTTATGGCGGAAAATTATAAAGATGCAGAAGCCGTTTTACAGAGGGTTGCCGAAAATGTTGTTTCAAATGTTGCTAAGGCAGGTGGACAAGGCGTTTTTAGGAGAGAAAAATGATGGTTTGGCTTTCAAGAAAATGTGAAAAATGTGGAAAATACACATTAAAAAAGGAACAATGTCCATATTGCGGTGGAAAAGTTCGAGTGCCACATCCGCCTAAATTTTCTCCTGATGATAAGTACCTAATGTATAGGATGGCTTTAAAGAAAGGAGGTCAACTCAGTGAAGGAGACGTTCATTAAAGAACTTGTAAAAGCTGATTTAAACAATCCTATTTTGATCGGGGGGTTTCCCGGCTTAGGGCTAGTTGGCAAAATTGCTACACGCCATCTAGTTAAACAGTTAAAGGCTGAAAGGTTCGCCTACCTTTATTCGCCCCATTTTCCCTATTTTGTGCATGTTAACAAGAAAGGAAGTGTTAGGCTTCTACGTGGAACATTTTACTTCTGGAAGAACAAAAACGGAAAACACGACCTCATATTTTTTACAGGTGACAGCCAAGCACAGACAATCGAGGGGCAGTATGAAATTTCTGACCGTATTCTGGATTTCGCTAAACAATACAATGTAAAATTAATTGTTACAATTGGCGGTTACAGAATGGAAGCTAAGGATAAGCCCAAAGTAATTGCAGCTGCGACTAGCTCTGAACTTTTAAACAAGGCATTACAAGCCAAAGCCATAATAAGCCCAACGGAAAGCCCGATTGTCGGCACAGCAGGCTTAATTCTGGGTTTAGCCCGTTTTAAGAAAATCGATGCTCTTTGTCTCTTAGGCGAAACTCGTGGATATTTACCGGACCCAAAGGCTGCTAAAAGTGTTTTAGAAATTTTGAGAGCAATGTTCAGTCTTGATGTGGACTTGACTGGTTTAGACGAGGAAATTGCTAAAGCAGAAAATATAGTTTCACGGTTGCAGAAAATTGAGGAAAAAAGAACCTTGCAAGCTGAGGAGATGCGGAAAGAGGAAGATAAGAAAGTCACATACATTTCTTAAAGGATGCTAAAGAACCAGTTATTCCTCAATTACTTTAACGATCTTTTCGGCAGCATTTCCATCTCCGTAAGGAGATTTCTCTGGCAATTCCTTTGGATTTTCTAACGTTCTTTCCATGGCTCTCAGTATTTTATGTTTTTCTACGCCAACAACTTCAGCGAAACCAGCCTTGACGGCTTCTGGTCTCTCAGTGGAAAGGCGCATAACCAAGACAGGTTTTCGTATGCACGGTGCTGTTGCCTCTTCCTGTATTCCGCCAGAATCTGTTACTATCATTTTGCATTTACTCATCAAAACCAAGAAGTCTAGATAACCAAGCGGCGGCAAAATTTCTACGTTTCCAGATTTTCTGATTTTAGCGTAAATTTTGTTTTGCCGCAGCCTCTTTTTTGTGCGTGGATGCATTGGGTAAACAACAGGTAAAGGGGCTTCTGCAAATGCTTCCATAAAATTTTTGAGAACTGCGAAGTCATCTACATTTTCTGCTCTATGCGCTGTTGCTAATGCGAATTTTCCAAAGCGAACTTTTTCCAGTATTTTTGACTTCTTCTCCGCTATTGGTAAGTGCTGAATTACAGCGTCTATAACCGTGTTTCCAGTCACGTAAATTTTTCCCCAGACGTTCTCCCTTTCTAGGTTGTTCTTAGCTGTTTCTGTAGGTGCAAATAAATAGGTGGATATGTGGTCTGTTAGGCGTCTGTTATGTTCTTCTGGCATGCGCAGGTCAAAGCTTCTCAATCCAGCTTCAACATGTCCCACAGGTATTCCAAGCTTGACCCCTGCCAAGGCTGTTGCTAATGTGCCGTTTGTATCTCCTTCCACCAAAACAAGGGCAGGTAACGTCTTCTTTAATAGTTGTTCTATGCGAGTTATTATGCGTGCGGTTTGCGTTCCTTGGGAGTAAGCTTTGACCTTGTATCCGTAATCTGGCACTGGAAGGTCAAGTTCATCAATGAATTGTTGAGACATGTTGTAATCGTAGTGTTGACCACAATGGGTGAAAATTAACGGAATTTTCCTTCTTTTTAAAGCTCTGATGACTGGAGCCATTTTTATTATTTCTGGGCGAGTGCCGACAACAACCATTACTGTTTTCATTGAGCCTTCACTGTCTGAAATCTTGTATCCGTGAGTGTATTTTTAACGTTTCTACGGTTTCATAATTTTAGGTCTTTTTTAGATAACCCTCTTTTGGTTCGTAAATGGTTCCTTCGCGTAGTAATTGTGCGATGAGGCGTTCTGCTTCGCCTATTGGGATTGTATATTTTGTTTCAAGTTCGTTTAAAAGCGCTGTTTTTTCGACAATTCCAGTTTCTTTTTCCATTTCCATTAAGGTTGAAAGGACTGTTTGCAGTTTGTCTCTTACGCTTTTTGGTTTGCCAGTCATTATAAGGTCTATGTCTATTTTGTATGAGGACATGTCTATTCCAACCTCTTCGAGAGACCTCTTCATTATAGTGATGGCTGCTTCCGCATCCTCGGTTAAAACTTCTTTTCTGAGGGACGCGCGGGCTCTTGCTTCAGATATGCGGACGAGGGATTCAAGTTGACGTGCAGTTATCGCAACTGGTGAGCCTTCAGATTCGCTTGCCGAACGCATTGCCAAATAGAAATCTTTGAGACGTTGCACTGCTTCCTGAGTTAAAACGGGTTTAATTCCTTTAGCATAGCTTATGTATTTTCGTAGCATGTCCGAAGGTATTGGTGGCTCCACTGGACTTAGACCTTTTCTGTGCATTTCAAGGATATGCTCTGACATTTTACCATCCGCTTCTTTATTTGGCACATCCCTTAAAACGAAGATTAAGTCGAACCTTGAAAGTATGGTAACGGGCAAGGAAATGTTTTCAGCCACTGTACGATGCGGTTCGTACCTTCCCAACGCGGGGTTGGCGGCTGCAAGTATGGCTGTTCTTGCGTTAAGTGTTGCGACGATGCCGCCTTTTGCAACTGAAACTGTATGTTGTTCCATGGCTTCATGGATGGCAACTCTATCTTCTGGGCGCATTTTATCCATTTCGTCAATGCATGCAATTCCTTTATCAGCTAATACTAGGGCTCCAGCTTCAAGACTCATTCCACCACCTTTCTCACGTATTACAGCAGCAGTTAAACCAGCAGCAGTTGTGCCGCGTCCAGAAGTATACAATCCACGAGGTGCAACCCTTGCCACGTACTGCAACAGCTGAGATTTTGCTGTTCCCGGGTCTCCTATCAAAAGGGCGTTCATTTCTCCTCTTATTGTTATGTCTGGAAGATATTTAGGCACGCCTCCGAAGAGAAGATACATTATTGACTCCTTAATGTGGTCGTATCCATAAATTGATGGTGCAATCGAGCTCATGAGTTTTCGGTGTATCCAAGGGTCCTTTGCGAGTTCAAGGATTTTCTTCTCCTCTTCTGGTGATGGAAGCGCTATCTCTGGTTCCTTGCCAAGAACTCCAATTGAGTTAGCATCTACATGTAAAACGAATGTGCGAAGCTTTCCCACTCTTGGAAGCGTGGGCGATATTGCGCGAACTGTTCCAACTATGGAAACGTGGTCTCCGGGTCTCGCGATATCAACTATTTCGCCTCCGATAAGCTTGATGTGTAATGTTCGGGGAAGTTGCCCTGGGGGAAGGTCTTCAGGTCTTTCCTGCATACGAAGGTCTTGGGAATCTATGAATGTGGATTCTTCTTGAACAAAGTCGAACAGTCCTTTCGCTCCGCAAGAAGGATTACTGCATACAAAAGGCGCTTTGAGAAATTGGCCTGTTTGGCTTATTGGTGTTATTTCCCCACATCTTTTGCACTTAAATGCTGCTTTCATAACCATAGGGCGCATGGATGTTGAGCGAACAACAATTCCTTCAACCATGACGAGCCTTCCGATGTGGTCTGAGCCGAGTTTCCGTAGTTGCGCAGCTTCCAATAAACGGACGAGTCTGACGGTTACAATTTCTTGTTTGTCGGCTATTTTCTCGGCATATTCTTGATCTTCTGTCTGAAGTTGTGCATAGGCTGCGTCATTAGCGCGTTTCAAGTACTCGTCTGGTTTTTCTAGAAGTTCCTCAGCAAGTCTTTGGTCAAAAATCAAAATGTCTTCAAAATCAACTATTAATGACGTTTTACCTGTCACTGCCATTTGTGAAATTCTCTGGCGGTATTTTTCTGTTTTGAAAAGCTCTTGAAAGCGTTCTTGTGGGTCGATGGTTTCTAATTCTTCTGTCATTCTTCTATCTCCTTGCGTTCCAATATCTGTGTTTTCCATTCATGTATACGTTTGTTGAGTTGCTCGTAAAGAAATTTTTCCTCGCTTGTGAAATTTTTTAGTGTTTGTTCTGTTTGAGGTGGAGCCGATGCAAGTGAAACGATTTTCTTTAATCTCGAATTCACAATGTCTTGCGTTACGTGTCCACTTTTTTCATATTCCCGTAATTTTTCCGGGGCTTTTGAAGCCTCTTCCTTTAGCTCAATAAGGTATCGCCGAAGTTTTGGATAGAAATTTTCTGGCAGTTTTGATATTTGCCCAGCAGTTTGAACGCGTTCTGTCCACTGGATTTTGTAAAGTTTAGCTGTATCCAAACGTTCTTCTTCGCGAAAACGAGCAATTCCAGCCTTTTCAAGCTCTTGGGCTATCCAGAATGGGACTTCATACTCGTTTCCTTCTTCAAAGGGACCTATATTGAGTCCAGCAAGCTTAATTTCTGTGCAATTTCTATTAGCAATAATTTTTATAAGCGAATGTTCAAAACTGAAGTCCATGTTCCCAATATTCATTGAAACTGATTTTGACATGCTTACCCCTTTCTCGGCTTTAAAGTTAACCTTGAATAGCAGATATAAAAACAGCAGTTTAAAAACTTAGATTAAGAGTTTAAGAAAATTCGAGAACATAATGAAACCTATGGTGTTTAGACAAAAATTGAGGCGTGAAATGGTTTTGTTTATGGCCATAAACCTAGTGTCTTTATTGCGTCACTTACTCTTCCAACGCCAAGCATCAACGCTGCTGTTCGCATGTCGCTTTCTTCTTGTTTTGCTACTTTGTGAACATCATTAAAAGCCTTAACCATCTTGTTTTCCAGTTTTCTGTTTACTTCTTCCAGCGTCCAATGTTCTCGTGTTAGATTTTGAACCCATTCAAAATAGCTTGCTGTTACTCCTCCTGAGTTTGCCAATATATCTGGAACGAGGACTGCTCCTTTTTCATGAAGCACTTTGTCTGCTTCTGGAGTTGTTGGTCCATTGGCACCTTCTGCTACTATTTTTGCTTTTATTTTGTCTGCATTAGCCTTTGTTATCTGATTTTCTAAAGCTGCAGGTATGAGTATATCGCATTTTGTTTCAAGTAACTCTTCATTTGTTATGTTTTTGCATCCTTTATAATTAACCACGGAACTTGTTTTGGACTTGTGCTCATATATATACCGAGGGTTTAGTCCTTCTGAACAGTAGATTCCGCCCACTGAATCGCTTACCGCCACAATTTTGCAACCCATGTCATGAGCTATTTTGGCAGCGTTCCAACCTACACTGCCATAACCTTGAACGGCAACTGTTGCTCCCTTAAAATTTAAGCCTAGATGTTTGGCTGCTTCTCTTGCACAAACTATAACACCTAAAGACGTTGCTTCCACTCTTCCTTCTGAACCCCCTATACTAAGGGGTTTTCCAGTCACGCATTCAGGGACGCTGTAACCTTTGAATTGACTGTACGTATCCATTATCCAAGCCATTGTTTGGGCATCAGTATAAACGTCTGGAGCTGGCACATCGCGATATGGCCCAATAACATCCAATATTAGGCTAGTGTACCGCCTCGTCATTCTCTCTAGTTCACCAGTTGACATTTTCTTCGGGTTGCAACATACTCCGCCTTTCGCGCCGCCGTAAGGAATGTCCACAACTGCACATTTCCACGTCATCCACATTGCCAATGCTGTAACCTCGTCTAATGTAACGTTTGGGTGGTAACGAATACCGCCTTTAAATGGTCCTCTTGCATCGTTATGTTGTACGCGGCAGCCCGTAAAAACGCCAATTTCGCCGTTATCCATTTTTATTGTGATGGAAACAATAAGTGACCGTTTTGGATGTTTTAACGTCTCATGTATTCTACGGTCAAGGTTCAATTTTTCAGCAGCAATATCCAACTGTTCTAACGCAATGTTTAACGCCGTTTGTGTCTTTTCCATAAAACACCCTCCTCTACAGTATTATATCTCCTTAGTGCTTTCTTAAAATTTAGGGATGATTTAAAATTTAGAAAAAAGAAGAAACTGATGTTAGTCTAGAATTCTTTCAACTGCGTCTTTTTCTACTTCATGTGGCAATGGTATGCCAGTAACTTTAGCTGCAATGTCAGACAAACTCATCAGGTCGTTTCTGTTGATGAGTTCCAGCTTCCATTTTCTGTTACCAGCTAAAAGTTGTTTTAGTCCCACGCCTATGCGGTCCGTAAGATATGTGTATAGCGCTGTGGCTTCCCATGGTATCTCTTTGAAGCGTTCGCCATACTTTTCTTTAAGTTCTGGGGCAGCGATAAAGAACTTTTCCGGGGTGCTACCAAATCTATCAGCAAAAGTTTTTGGCAGTTTGCCTTCTTCAGCTAGCTGTTTGAAATAGCTTGCTTTCATGACTGCTGTTAATGGTGAGCGTCCCATCAAAACAGCTTTCACAAATGGGCCGTCTCCAAAGTTGCTCATTGCAATTGCCTTGAAAATCTGTGTTTCGTTTATGAAACCTCCAGCCATAATCAAGTCTGGTACATATCGCCCTTTCTTCTTCAGTATTTGCGCACATTTGAGGACTATGGCTTCTAGGTAAACTGTTGGAATGCTCATTTCATCCATCATTGGAACAGGGCTCATACCTGTTCCGCCGCCTGCGCCGTCGAAATATACTGCGTCAATTTTTGCTTCTGAAGCTATTTTCATTGTGTAGGCGACAGCTGAAGGTCTGTATGCGCCTGTTTTGAGTGTTACGTGTTTTGCGCCTTGTTTTCTCAGCCATTCTATGTCTTCTATCACGTTCTTTTCTTTGGGTATGCCTACTCTGCTGTGTCTTTCGAAGGATTTGAAAACTCCTTCTTTGAATGCTTGCTGCACTGTTGGGTCTTCTGGGTCTGGGATTACTATGTAGCCTCTTTTCTTTAGCATTATGGCTCTGTCTAAGTCTCTTACTCGAACTTCGCCTCCGATGGCCTTTGCGCCTTGCCCCCATTTTCTTTCGATGATGTTCACTTCCAGTTTTGATATTGCATATACATCAACGCCTAGTCTTTGGTCTTCCACGTTTGTTTGAACAGCGATATCCCCGTATTTTCCGTCCCAGAACTTTCGGAACAAGTCAACCCTTCTTTTTAGCTCTTTTGAGTATGTGACTTTGCCATTTGTGAACTGTGCTTCGGGATCCATGCCACAAACGTTTTCTCCAACTACTATTATTGCGCCAGAAAGTGCTGCCCCTATAGCTAAGCCTTCCCAGTTTAGCCTTGCAACGTCAGTCGAGCCAAATGCACCATTTAGTATAGGAATTTTGAGCGGTATGCCTGCAACTTTAGTTTCTGTGCTGACGTTTGGGAAGAGGGCGACATCCGAGTTTTCTTCAATCCCTAAGGCTTCAAACAGTCCTGCCTGTATATTAAAGTGGGACCAGTCTAATCCAAAGTCTTTGAGTGCTCCTGCAGTGCTATATCCGAATTGAACTGGTTCTGGGTAGAGGGCTTCCCTCCCCCTAAAACTCGATAGACTGATTTCACACATGATGGGGCAGTCGCGGATGCATATGGGGCACATTCCACTTGTCGGGCTTGTATCTTTAACACGTGTCATTGTTCCAGTGGTTGATTTTCCGTTCAAATAGGCACTATTTCTATGCACACGTTCAGACATTTCCTTCCACCTTTACATTTGCAAATGTTTTGGAGTATGATGGGTATTTTGCGTAGGGCATTTAAACATTACTTTAAAATAATGCAAAAATGAACATTCGTGAACATTAAAACTACAGTTTTCCAATGGAACAGCTAAATAATGTCTATCTGAAAATCTTTCACCACATATTCACGCCTTTGATAAGTCTTAGGGTCGTACCTTCCACCAGCCTTCCTCACATCTAAAAAGTTCTTTTCCTCTTTCTTGGACAAGTCTATAACCACTTGCGTCATGTGCTCAATCATTGCACAGAACTCTTTTGGGTGCGCATTTTTCGCCATGGTCCAATAAGCTAAAGTTTGGTACGCGTACAAGGCAGGACAAACATGCCCGAAGAAGGCTTTCACTGCATCTCTTCCCCAGTTGTGCTCCATGAGGGAGAGACTGCTAAAAACAAGTCTTGTACCGGGGGTTACGAATTCTCTTTCAATTCTTCCAAAAAAATGGTGGAATCGGTCAGGGTCTTTGGAGCTTGGAACCTTCCTCATCCATGAGGGAGCGTGATCGTAAAAGTCGCTGAAAATTAGTTCACCTTGTCCTGCCGCTTCTGAGAAACAGTCAAGTACCAGCAACTTCTTTTCCCATCCGTTGGGTAACGTTTTGACTAGAGGAGCAAGTTGTAGCATTAGCGCTTGTGGAGGGTAGATAAAATCCAGGTAGATGACTTGGTTTCCTTCAATGATGCCTTGCCTTATAAAGGAGTAAAGGAACTCTCTAGCGAAGGTTCCAGACTCAATTTCCCATAGAACATTTTCGCCTAGCAATAAGCCGCCGCCTAAAAGTTGGTCGAGGCTTTTTATGCCGGTGGAGTAGAAACCTGCTTGTTCAGTTTGCAAATGTTGCACACTCACGCCTTGAGTTCCGCATGCATGGTTAAAAATGTTATGTTACATTTCGGTTCAAGTTTATGTTTGTACATGTGTGTACATAATGAACATAACATTTCTATAGTTGAACATAGGTCTAGCTATACTTCAGAAGGAGTGAAGTAAAATGTTGAATTCGTTAGAACTTTCCGCACGAGAACTAGGGATGTTAAAACTGATGGCGGATTTCTTCGCTGAAAACCCAGAACTTACGGCCAAAATTGAAAGCTACACAACAGCTCACTATGCCCTCGTAACAACATACTCTGAAAACTTCGGCATTCCAGCCGAGGATGCATGGAAAGTTTTTGAGGATCTTCAAAAGAAAATCAGCGAGACCGAATACATTTACATAAAGGCGCCTGCACCCCTAAGAAGATTGCTACCATTGTCAGGAGAAGAACTAAACATGATGCGTGTTTTAATAGACTATTTCTCTGAGAACCCGAAAATGGCGCCTGCCGGATCATTTCTGTCAAAGAGAACAGACGCCTTGGCTGAAGCGTATCAATGGTTCTACGGCAGTAGCGACGGTAACGGTGAAGTAGCGGGAGAGATCCTTCAAAATCTAATCGAAAAGCTTCGGACAGCCGTGTTCGTCAAGATAGAAACTTTGGCACCAGTAATTGCTACGCCAAACCCTTACGAAGCCGCCCTTAAACAGTTAGATATTGCTGCTGAAAAATTGAACCTTGACCTTGGTATCCATGAAATATTAAAGCGTCCTATGCGTGCCTTAATAGTTAACATTCCCGTGGTTATGGATGACGGTGGTGTCCGCGTTTTCACTGGCTACCGTGTGCAATACAACGATGCACTAGGACCAACTAAGGGCGGCATACGTTATCACCCAGACCTCACATTGGATGAAGTCACAGCTCTAGCCGCTTGGATGACTTGGAAAACTGCTGTCACTGGACTGCCACTCGGTGGCGGCAAAGGCGGAGTTAGATGCAATCCGAAAGAAATGTCGAAGGCGGAGTTGGAACGTCTAACAAGAGGCTACGCACGCGCCATCGCAAAATTCATAGGGCCCTTCACAGATGTGCCAGCTCCCGACGTTTACACAACAGCAGAGATGATGGCCTGGATCATGGATGAATACAGTGAAATCGTGGGCTACCCTGCTTTTGGAGTGGTAACTGGCAAGCCAATCAATGTTGGCGGTTCCCTTGGAAGAAACGAAGCTACATCAAGGGGCGTAATGTACACCGTTGTTGAAGCAGCCAAACATTTGGGTATAAATCTAAAGGGCGCCACAGTTGCAGTGCAAGGTTATGGAAACGTTGGATATAACGCAGCACGCTTGCTTCATGAAATTGGCTGTAAAATCATAGCAGTTTCAGACTCCAAAGGTGGTGCATACAATTCTGAGGGTTTGGATCCTGCGAAAGTTTTAGAATATAAAAACAAGACAAGTTCAGTGCTCGACTATCCTGGCAGTAGTGTCTTAACGAATGAGCAATTGTTGGAGTTGGAGTGTGACATTTTGGTTCCCGCTGCCTTAGAGAATCAGATTACTGGGGCTAACGCGGCAAACATAAAAGCAAAGATTGTGGCAGAAGGCGCCAACGGACCAGTAACGCCTGAAGCAGACGAAATCTTATTCAAAAAAGGAGTATTCGTAATCCCAGACATCTTAGCGAATTCAGGTGGCGTTATTGTCAGCTATTTTGAACAAGTGCAGAATCAAATGAACTATTATTGGACTGAAGATGAAGTGCGGACCAAACTGAAGGATGCAATAACCAAGGCCTTCAATGATGTTCTCAGCATGTCGAAACAACACAACATAAACATGAGAGTTGCAGCCTACATGTTAGCAGTCAAAAGAGTTGCTGACGCTCTGATGGCACGCAAGGGAGGCGCTATTACCTCCATAGAAATCCAAGTAGCATCCCCATAAACTCTTTTTCCTTTTTTTGTTCATGATCATGTACATTTACCACTCTTTTATGAACATATTTAAAAGCAACTATTAAGAAGTTAATCATGTGAAACAGCATGTCCATACATCTTCACACTACGATAACCAAGAAAACAAACGACATACTTGAGGAACTGGCAAAAACCTATGGCACAAAAAGTCGTGTTATTGAACAAGCAGTAGAGACCTTGCTTAGAGTGGATAAAGTTGGCTCATGCGATGACTGCGTAATAAAAGCAAAAATGAGCGAGCAAATGAAGCTGAGGGAATCTCTTGATTTGACTTCTATTGGAAGAAAGACTTTGGACAGACTTCTAGAAGTTGCAATTGGCAACAAAACCATTGAGGTCTTCATACAGGAGCAGAAAACAGAGGCAAAAAATATCATTGAAATTCTAAAGGGGTCTGTTGCTTGGAAAACTCCATCAAACTTTAAAGAATTTACCTTTTTTCTCGATGAAATCAAGAACCTAACAAGAATGTTTGATGTTCCCTCCTACAGCGAAATCGATAGCACTGCCATTTTGAGGCCTAAGATATTCAGAAGCTTGCCAGAAATAGTAGCCCTTCAAGTTGCCACGATATTAGAAGGTGTCGGCGTGCCTTTCGACCTTCGCATGATGGGTGAAGATATCACCATCAAAATGATTCGCCAAGAAGTTTATCCCCTGCGAAAGAAAGAGTTCGGAGAGTTTCTGGACAAACAGATTGAAAAGAGGCTGTCAAGCGTAACACCGAGCTTATTTAGAAACACATTGATGCTGGTTGGGCCAGCCTTTATGAGTTGGGCGGAAAAGCATTTAGAAGAGCCTGTGACGGATTTAGGCTCCTTCATAGAAGATGTGCGAATTGCTTTAGGTGCGGATGAGCTTCCAAGGGAGCCTAAAGATTTCGTAAAGGGTCTGCTTTCTGCATGCATCAAAATGAACTGGTTCAAGCAAGCTAAAATATTGGCAGAAAAAGAAGAAAACACGTTAGAGCTAGTTTTTCAAGTGACTGTCCCTTCTTTAACGCGGTTGTCTGTAGCAGCGTTTTCTGTGATGTTTGCAACTCGAGGATGGAAGCTTTTGAACTATTCCATTGAACACACTACTGTGAATATGTCACTTCAGTATGTAGGGACGGAGGATCAAAGTCTTCTTGATCAACTAGCCGAATTAAGCCTTTTCCAAACAATCGGCAAACAGTTTTTGGATGTCGTTCCAGTTCCCCGCGAGCTCTTTAACTCGTTTGCATCCAAAGTTTACGAAACTAACAGACAAAAATTTGATGAAACATACCGCGCCACAGGTGTTCGCATTGCCAACGCCATTCGAATGCTTTCAAGGAACGACAGTGAAAAAATCAAGAGACTGTCACAGAATTTTATTCTAAAAAACATTAACGCCACTCAGCCAGATGCGGAAGTTCGATTTGTCGACGATGAACATTTCACTGTAATATTCAAGCGAATCGATCCTCTTGTAATGAACAGCCAAAGGACGCTTATAGAGTCAATGTTCAAGGAACTCGGCTACGATATTTCAACAACGGTTTTTCAAAATCTTCTCAGTTTTAAGCTGAAACTGCTGGAAAAACCGGTTCTAGAACCATTGCCTCGGAAAAGAATAATGCAGACGCTTATCGACGAAATGTCCTCTTGCAACTCCGTAGAAGAGGCCTTTGCTCTTGAAACGGAACAATTAGATGAGCTGTTTCCCGAAGACTATCCATGGACCATCAGAGAAGTAGGCGACAGGCTGATTGATATGTATAGAGAATTAGGCATCGAAGTTGAAATAGAATATTTCGAAGGCGGCTTTACGCTGAAGTATAAAAGTTGCCCCTACTACAAGCTTGTTAAAAATCAACAGAAAACTTGGCTCTGCAACCTTCGCAAGAAAACGCTAGAATATGTTATTTCAAGAGTCAGCCACGGCAAAAAAGGCAAAATCAAAATCATAAAATCTCTCCTTCAAAACGAACATCCATGCGAATACGCCATATTCCTCACAGGTTTTCTTGAAAAAGAAGAAAAAACACCTTGAAAAAGGTGGAAAGGAGCAAAACTCTAGAAATTCGCGGCATCTCTACTAGAACAGATATTAATTAAAACTTTATTATAGGTAGAAATAGGAGACCATCAATTATGAGCTTTGAAATGTGGGCTGAAAAATACCGACCGAAGACGTTAGATGGTATGGTGAATCAAAAAGAAATAGTTGAACGCTTGAAAAGTTTCGTTAAATCAAGAAATGTACCACACTGCATTTTTGCAGGGCCTCCCGGAACTGGAAAAACCACAGCCGCACTTTGCTTAGCAAGAGACCTTTACGGCGACGCGTATAGAGAACACCTCATGGAATTAAACGCCAGCGATGAAAGAGGAATTAACGTTGTTCGGGAAACCGTGAAAACTTTTGCGAGGATTCGATCTATTGGTGAAATCCCATTCAAAATAATGATCTTGGACGAGGCTGACAATATGACTTCTGACGCACAGCAAGCGCTAAGGCGGACAATGGAGCGTTACACAGAAACATGCCGATTCATTATGTGCGCAAATTACAGCGGAAAAATAATAGAGCCAATTCAATCCCGATGCGCGCCATTCCGTTTCACTTTCCTGCCCAGAGAAGAACAAGATAAATATTTGAAACACATCGCGGAAAATGAAAATGTTAAGCTTTTGAAGGATGGGTTAGATGCAATTTTTGAGGTTTGTAGTGGAGACCTAAGAAAGGCAATAAACACCCTACAAGCAGCAACTTCACTAAACAAACCTGTGGACGCGAAAGTTGTCTATTCCATTACAGGAAGGGCTAGCCCGGCAGATGTGCAGAAAATGATTGAAACTGTTATGGCTGGCAACTTTTTAGAAGCAAGAAAACAACTGCGCGACATGATTCAAAAATATGGGGTGGCTGGAAGCGACATAATCCGTCAAATTCACACAGAAATCTTTAGAACAGAAATTCCAGAACCATGGAAGATAAAGTTAGCTGGCGTTGTCGGCGAAATAGATTATAGACTTGTTGAAGGTGCAGACGAAGAGGTTCAGTTAAGCGCGTTGTTGGCTAGACTTGTCGAAGCTGGTAACGAATTAAGAAAAGCGAACTAGGTGCAAATGTTTGTATGCCGCTTGGACTGTTAAGCACAAACCAAAGTCTTTGGCAGAGGTTATTGGAAACAAGGAAACAATTCAAAAATTCGTCGATTGGATAAAATCTTGGGATGAAGGTGCTCCTAAAAAAAGAGCTGCTTTTTTGTATGGTCCGCCAGGCATCGGAAAAACGGTTACTGTTGAAGCCTTGGCTTATGATTTCCAAATGGAGCTTGTGGAGAAAAATGCAAGTGACTATCGAACAGAAGATGCCATAAACCGTTTTGCGGGGTTAGCCTCACAATATGGATCATTATTTGGTGGAAAAAGGATTGTTTTGCTCGATGAATTGGACGGCTTAACAGGAACGGCCGATAAAGGTGGAGTGAAAGCAATAACTGATATTGTGAAAACTGCTCAATGTCCAATAGTTCTAATTGCTAACAATGCCTATGACCCGCGCTTCTCGAATCTTCGCAGCTACTGCCTTCTAATAGAATTTAAGAAGCCGCCCACTGGCGAAGTAACGAAACACTTAAAGCGCATATGTATATGTGAAGGCATTCAAGCCGATGAAGAGGCTCTCAAATTTATTGCCCAACGCTCTGGGGGCGACATTCGCTCAGCAGTGAACGACCTACAAGCTTTAGCTCAAGGCAAGAAAAAACTAACCTATGAAGATGTTTCTTGGCTTGGTTACCGCGACAGACAAGATACAATTTTCAACGTGTTAAGAATGATAATTTATGGAAGAACCTGTCTTAGCGCAAAACAAGCAGTGGATATGGCTGACGTGGACATTGACATGCTTTTTGAATGGATATATGAGAACGTTCCAGAACACCTAACAGACCCGCATGACTTGGCAAGAGCCATGGACGCACTTTCAATTGCAGATGTTTATCGTGGCAGAATCCGCGCCACTCAGGACTGGAGCTTTACACGCTACGTTATTGATTACATGACTGCAGGCGTGGCTATGGCTAGGCAAAACACTAAAGCCCATGGTTGGATACCGTTCAAGTTTCCCGCGCGTATACAAATGTTGTCAAGGTCTAAGGCTGAACGTGCCATGCAGCTAAACATAGGGCGCAAGATTAAGCGTAGATGTCACATCTCTGCTAACAGAGCCTCAAAAGAGGTTCTTCCATTTCTGAAAATTATTTTTAAAAACAATGCGGATATGGCTGCGGGACTTGCTAAATGGCTTGATTTGGATGCGGAGATGGTTGAACATCTAGCTGGAAGCAAAGAAAAAGCTGAAAACATCGTTAAACTGTTGAGTTAAAAGTCTATTGCGCCCGCTTAGTGTATTTTACTTCCTTCATCAATATCTTTTTCCGGCTGCAAACATACAACATTTCCTTTATCGTCCTCAGCAGCCAAAATCATGCATCGAGATTCCACACCCATCAACTTTCTCCGCTGAAGATTCAGTATAAACGCATATTTTTTACCAACCAAATCTTCAGGTCTATACCATTGCAAAAGACCAGCGACTGCTTGCCTTTTCTCTGTTCCAAAATCTACAATCATCTTTATGAGATTTCGCGAACCCGGGATTTGGTTTGCCTCCAAAATTTTTCCAACACGCATATCCAGCTTTCGGAAATCTTTAAACGATATTTCCATTTTCACAGCCACCGTTTTCCAACTTTCAAGCATTAAATCTATTAAGCTTTGTGTGTTTTTCTCTTCCGTTTTATCTTTTCAACTGTTTTCGCTACGCCTTCCCAGTCTTCGACAGACTTCGAGTGAATTATTTCGAAGGCTTCCTTCGAAGTTAATCCAAACAATTCTTCGCCAGCAGCTCTTCTTGCGAGATATCGTGCTGCATTTAAAATTTCACCGTTCAATCGTGAATCTATTAAATCTGCTAAATGGCAAATCAAGGCTTCAACGGTGTGTGGCCTAATTGGGCCGTAATCTCCATGATGGGCGGATACTACGTGAACCACCTCTAGTGGAAAGCCTCTTCGAACAAGTTCTGAAATTACAAGGGATAAATGGTCCATGTAATCGGCTAAGCCTGTTGTGCCGTAACTTCCATTTTCATTCACAGTATATGTAACGGGCTTAAAAATGTCATGCAATAAAACGCCAGCTATAACAAGGTCACGATTTACTTTTCCGTGGTAAACCTTCTCTACTGAATCGCAAATTGCTAGTGCGATGTTGGCTGTTGAAACAACATGCTCGATGTAACCTCCTGGATAGTAATGGTGGTGGGATAACCCTGCCGGCGAAACTTCGAGAGGCAGACCTGCATGTTTTTTCCCGTTTATTTCGAAGGTTGGATTTTCCAATAATTCAATAACCTTTCCTCGAAGTTTCTTATCTCGAATTTTGTCCGCTAACGCCTTAAGCTTCGGGTGAAGCAATTTGATCTCGCTCGCTCCCTATTTGTTAGTTGCCAAGGCAATATTGATTTTTCGCTTTTCCAGCGTTGCTGTTTCATGGGCTTTTAAAACGGGTTCTGGAATACGGTTATAGCGTGTGCAGTGTTTAACGATTTTTATGGCTTTTTCTAATGAAACCATGTGTCCAACACTAACATAAACCGGTTTACATCCACGTTTGATTGTAACTATTGCCCCGACAACTTCACCTTTGTTTTTTAAAAAAGCAACTTCGTCTTCAGTCTTAGTCCTTTCAGCTTCGCCAAACAGTCTACTCTTTGCAACACCGATTGTTGGTTTTCCTATAGCAAGACCCAGATGGCTGGCAAATCCGCACCGATAAGGATGTGCAAAACCTTGGCCGTCAACAAGAAAAATGTCTGGCTGCATGTGCAGTTTTTTGATGCTTAGAACCGCGGGCGGTATTTCCCTAAAAGAAAGCAGTGTTGGAATATATGGGAAACGAGTTTTACAAAGGGCTGTTTGTGATTCTACAAGTTTAAGAGAATCGTAGTCCAAAACTGCTACGGCGCCGATAGA
>CAZNJT010000007.1:27871-29787 GCA_964573475.1 uncultured Candidatus Bathyarchaeia archaeon
GCTCCTCCGAATTTCCTGTGTTACATCTCCCCGCGTGGCTTCAATAATTTTTCTTGCACCATCGCATTTTCTTCTAAGACCAGGAACTAACATGTAAGCCTCGTCCATGGCCATAAGTTCAATATAAATTTCATCCATTGTTTCTAAGCATTTTTCGCTTTTCCCCACGTCTCCCTCACGTAAAGCATCCAGCGCCATACGTCTATATTCCCCTATAACATCGGCCAACCCAAGTACATAATCAACTGAAGGCACGTTAATTTCCTTCGGTGTTACAAATTTTGATTCTTCGATTAACTTAAGAAATATGTTTGCTTCAGAATACTCTTGAAGAGCAGCGCTAAATAGGCCGCTGTAAACAATGTATGGGTAATTAGCTGACGTGTCATTAAGCTTTGAAATGATCTGTGTAGCTTTTTCAATAAGCTTTTTTGCGTCCTTTAATCTTTTTTGATGACTTAAGAGAATTGCTTGTTTGGAAAGGCTTGTTGCCTTTCGCATGTCTTTTTGAGCGTTTTCTCGCACTTTTTCCTTTTCTCTCAGTTCTTTCCTAATCTCCCTCAAAATATTTTTTAAAGAAGGCATAAGTTCGCACCTACTTAGTCTAAGGTAGAAGCAGATAAGTATTTTATTCTGTCCCTAAAAAGGAAGGAGGGAATTATGTAGTTTTGCTGTTATTTTACTGTTCTGTTGGTTCTTTCCATTTCTCTACGAGGAGCTTGTTGTCTCCAAGTTTGAAGCTCACTCTTACGAATATAGAGTCGGAGCCTCTAAATGGGAACATGCTGTCTTCGGCGAAGTCTTTTGGCAAGTAAATCAAGTATTTGCCGTCTTTTCTTCTGAACAAGCGTCCTCTTCCATCGTTAACCATTTTGTTTACACCTCGCTTAAATCAGTGGTTCAAGTTTGTAGGGAATAGGAAACAAGAATTATTTAAGCCTTATTCTCATCGTATTCAAAAACTAGTCTTCACCCTTATAGAAAATAACAGAAACTTGAATCATTTGCAAAAAATTAGCCGCCACCGAATCTTATAGACTTTTCAAGTTTGCTCAATAATACAACTCGACTTTCCTGCGATTCATCAATAATATTGTAGCCTGTTTCCTTCGCTATTTGCGTTGCAAATTCACGAATTTCTCCATGAGTTGGCATACATTCGTAACCTAAACGAAGTCTGGAAAACCCAACATGCATGTAGGCTTTAGGTTCAATATAGGTTGGGTTAGCTTTTTCGACAAGTTTGGCGTAGCCCTTTATGTTTTTCATGTTTAACCCGCGCACTATGGTTATTCGGATTACCGTTGGACATTTGAAGCTGGACAAAAGCTCCAAAGTTTGATTCAGTTTTTCCCAAGCCTTTGGAATTTGAGGACGGCAAATATGCTTAAATGCTTCTTCATCTGGAGCACAAACAGAAATGTAAAGCTGCGTTGGTACTTCCTCTAGTTTAGCTAGAACTGAAGGCGCAGTTCCATTAGACACGAGAAACGTTGTGAATCCTCTTCTGTGAAAGGCGTGAATTAACTCTCCTACGTGCTTATACAGCGTTGGCTCTCCAGTCAAGCTTATGGCTGCGTGCCTAGGAGTTAAGGCTTCTTTGAATTTTTTCTGGTTTGTCTCGGGGTTGCCCTTGTATCCACTTAAGATTTCAAGTTGCGCCTTGATACTTTCTTCAACAATCTCTTCGGGAGAGTCCCATGCTGGCAGTCTCATTTCATCCCACGTGATTTGATGGTCACCGCTTTGGGCTCTCCAACAAAATAGGCATTTTTCTGTACAGTAAAAAAGCGCGGGCGTCATTTGTATGCATTGATGTGTTTTTATTCCGTAAAATTTTTGTTTGTAGCATGGTCTGTCGTGGATTAAAGTTTCATAAAGCCATCTGCACCTTTTAACTGCTGAATGTCGACCGA
>CAZNJT010000008.1:0-3460 GCA_964573475.1 uncultured Candidatus Bathyarchaeia archaeon
ACAGAAACCATGTATGGTGCATGCTCAATGCCGGGTCCATGTTTGTAAACAGCAAAGTCACATCCAAACTTTATCCCCGGCGTGACAATTAAATCGTTATCCCGCAAATCATGATAAACAGCATATTTCTCATTGAAATCCTCAGACAATTGTTTAGTTTTTTGACTTAGCTTTTTTAAACTGATTTTTCTCTTTTCTAAACCTTCATAAACGGTTATAATTTCCTTTTCAGCAAGATACAGACCTTCCATCAAATCCAAAATCAAGGGAACGTTGAATTCTGGGACTTTTGGTTTAGGGATTCCGAGAGGCTTCCCATAAAAACCCATTTTATAAAGTTTTGAGCCTTCTGCTGGACTCCATACAACCAAGAAGTTTTCGATAAATTCCACTTCGATTTTTTTAGGCATTTGATTTTTCGCCTTTACAAAATGAAAGATAAGATTCGAGCAGCGTCCGCGGCATCTTCAGCCTTGTCTGCTGAATCCTCTAAAAGCTGCAGAACATCCCTCAATAGGATCAGTGCTGGAAAGTCAAGCTTACTGTTTAGAAGTTTTATCTCCAGTTCACGGTAAAGTTCGTCAACAACCCGTTCGGCAACCTCAACATCCTTAGCTTTTTCCATCGCTTTAGTTGAGCCATAGCTGAGAACCATAGCTGTTTCCCTAAGCTTAAGCACAGCCTCAAAAACAGCCTCTGAAAGCTTCAACAAATCCTTCTTTATATCCATGGGAATATTCCAGTTATGCTCCATAATTTCAACCAAGCGGAAAGCTATGCCTTCAGAGAAGTCCGCAATCTCGCTTGTCAAATTTGTAAACCTTAAGAAGTCTTCTCTGCTGAGTAGAATAGCCCCTATCTCGGCAAGCTCTTGTGAAACCAGCCGTCTAGCATTGTCAACCTCATCTTCACCGCCCCTAATTTCGGTGAAAAGCTGTCTTGCTTTTTCCTTATCATTTCTTATGAAACAATCTATTATTTGAGGAACCTTTCTAGTCAACTCTAAGACCTTTCTAAGGTGGTCTTGGCAAACGCTCAACGCTCTTCGTTTTACGCGTTCTTCAGTTTCTGCTGGAAGCACCAAACTTTTTCCCGCCACAAAACAGGGCTAATTTTTCTAATAATAGATGTATTGATCTATTAAAAAAGGTAACGAAAACTCAGCTTTCAAAAGGCTTACCTAAATCCTCAAAATTGATTTTCCACCTAAAATACTTGTGCAAAAGCTCTCGTAAGTCTTCAATTGGGCTTCTAACTTGTTTCCATGAGTCACGATCGCGAATGGTAACCGTGTTATCACTAAGCGTTTCATAATCCACTGTTATGCCCAAAGGTATGCCGATTTCATCTGCGCGAGCGTAACGCCTACCAATGGAACCTGCCTCATCATATTCAGTTACAAAGCCTTCATCAACCAGCAACTTATTCAACTCCAACGCCTTTGCAGGTAGCCCATCCTTGCTAACAAGAGGATAAACACCAACTTGCAATGGTGCAATATCTCGTGGAAAGCTTAGTATTGCCCTGTCATTCTTGACACTGTAGGCATACTCGAGAGCTACATAAACAAGCCTGTCAGAGCCAAAACTAGGTTCAACAACGTGAGGAACGAAGCGTCTTCCACGTTCAACAACCTTTTGATGCTCAATTTCTATGTGCTCTGGCAGAAGCTTGTATTTTCCAAGCATATAGTAGCCGTTTTTCTCTATCGAAGCCTCAACCTCCTTAGGGTCAGCGTTTGAAAGCATTTCCGCCACTTTCGCAGCCTCTGTTGTGAAGGCTGGTCCAAGCTTAGACATTATAGGCTTTATGACTACTTGTTCCTTTTCAACGGGCTTTTCATATTCTTTGTAAACACGCATGTCCTCGCCGCTGAACTCCATGTGCCGCTTCAAATCATAATCTGCCCTGTAAGCGTGCCCAGAAACTTCCACCCACCCCCAACGTTCAACATAAACTTGTTGATCAAAGCTTTGAAGCGAGTAATGGGCCCTTTCCCAAGGAAGTTTTTCGATGAAGCGTTGACTTTCAGCTGGAACACTTAAGCCTGTCAATAATTTTTTGGCATAAGCCATGAAAACTGCCTGCCACTCAGCCTTAATGTAACCTTTCTCTAACGCCTCGTTCACCGTAACTTCGGTAATTTCCTCTGAACCTCGCAGTCTATTTTCAGCCAAAACAAGTCGCAACGTTTCATTTTCAACATTTTTTAATAGATGACAATTGGGCTCTTCCGGGTCAAAGAAGAATTCCAAATCTATTATGGTAAATTCCCTTAACCTTATTAGACCCTGCCTCGGCGAAATCTCATTCCTTAGCGCATGACCCATCTGCAAAACACCGAACGGAAGCTTCACTCGCGCCATTTCATACAGACGCTTGAACTCTACGAATATTCCTTGTGCTGCTTCAGGCCTTCCGTAAGCAACTGCTTCTGAATACGGACCTATTGTTGTTTGAAACATTGTTAAGAATAGTTTTGGTTCGCCGAAAGCACCGCCGCATTCTGGACAGCGAATATCATGCTTTTTGATAGTCTCTTTAAGTTCTTTTAAGCTTAATTTCTCAGCTTCTGATTCGCTGACCTTCGCAAATTCTTCAAGAAGATGGTCCGCACGGAATCTTTTCTTGCATTTTAGGCATTCCACCATGGGTTCTTTAAAGTGGTCAATATGACCTGAAGCCTCAAAGACCTTGCCTGGAGTGATTACAGGCGACTCCATCTCTAAAATTCCAAGTTTGTTCACGAAAAGCTCTCTAAGTTTCTTTTCAATGTTCTGTTTCAATTTTGCACCCAGAGGACCATAAGTTGCAAAGCCAGCTGCACCGCCGTATATTTCGTATGATTGCCAAAAGAAGCCTCGTCGACGTGCTAATTCGTTTATTATCGTGAACTTGTCAGGGGTTTTTGTTTTGTCTGTCAATTTTATTCAGCCTCTCTACAGTTAAATATCCAAAGACTTTAAGACTTACTTAATAATAAATTTTCAAATCGACAAGATTGGTGATTCAAGCTTGAGAGCACTTAACTATCAAGACCTTCTGGATTTGGTGGATGGGGCTGCAATTTTTTCCGCTGGAGGAGGAGGCGACCCTGAAGTAGGCTATAGGATAGCGGACAAGCTAGCTTCTCAAGGCTACACTGTTAAACTTGTAGCTCCCTTAGAGGTTCCAGACAACGCAAAAGTTGTGAATTTCGCCTGTGTCGGTGCTACAACCGCGATAGAGTATGATTCCGATGCTGCAGTAAAAACTTTAAGGGCTTTAGAAGAATATGCAGGTTTTTCGGCTTATGCCACAATCCCTGTAGAACTGGGCGGTTTTAACACTTTAGCTGCAGTTGACGTTGCCGCCAGATGCAACATTCCAGTCGTGGACGCTGATGGAGCAGGCAGATCTGTTCCTGAAGTTCATTTAAAAGTTTACACAATTGACAGCATTCCTTTAACTCCGATGGTTG
>CAZNJT010000008.1:3560-29291 GCA_964573475.1 uncultured Candidatus Bathyarchaeia archaeon
GAAGTTCATTTAAAAGTTTACACAATTGACAGCATTCCTTTAACTCCGATGGTTGTTGCAGACTTACATGCAAAAAACATGGTTATTGTGAAGGAAACGATGGATGCGAGAGCCGCTGAAAGGATTGCCCGCATTCTCGCTGCCGAATGGAATCATAGCGCATACACGGCTAGGAGAATCTTAACAGGCGCTCAGGTGAAAACGTCGCCAATTCAACTTAGTTTGTCAATGTGCATGCACATTGGAAAGCTACTGCGGACAGCAGTAGAGCCAATAAAAGCGGTCTTGAAAGAAAACAATGGCTTCAAACTTTTTGAAGGTGTTGTAGAGCGTGCTGAACGGAAAACCGAAGGTGGCTTCACATTTATTGACATAAAACTTCGCGGAACACGTGAATACGAAGGGATTAGTTTTGAATTTAAAGCTAAAAACGAAGTGCTTGTCGCTTATAAAGATGGAAGGCTCGCTGCAATTGCGCCGGACATCATCACCCCGGTGCACCCAGAAACTGGCAAGTGTATAACTGCAGAAAAAATTGAGAAAGGCGACAAACTTGCGGTTTTGGGTTTACCGGCACCAGAGAAATGGCGAACCAAAAAAGGCTTAGAATTGTGGAAGGACGTTCTTCAACGGTCTAACATACTTGAAGAATACGTACCGATTGAGAAGTTAGCATCTCACACACGCAGCTGAAAAAGATAGTTTCCGAACTTCAAAAAATTCAGTCGATTAGGGCCCTCTTCAGCACGCATTTTCCTCTACAGCGTCGAAGAAAAACAGAGAGACCACAAGAGTAAATCAGTAAGTTACCTATTATTTTCAGTTCACAAAGATTAAACTTGAAAAACTCGGATTGAAGTTAGGTTGATATCATGAGAGTGTTATATGTCTGTGGAAGTTTTAGGTTCAGACGCGAAATGAGTGAGTTGGAAGGAAGGCTCAAAGAGGAAAACATTGAATTTCGGATGTCTAAGAAAATTGGCAGTCGTGGCATTCTGGGATGTTTAGAGAAGATTGACGAGGCAGATGTTGTTTATGTGGTTAATCCGGATGGTTATGTTGGAAGAAGCGTTTGCGTTGACATAGGATATGCTTATGCAAAAGGCAAGCCCGTATACTGCATGTATCCAATAGATGACCCACCGGTTATGAAGATGGTGGAAGGAGTCTTATCCTCTGAAGAATTGATTAACTTTCTAAAGCATAGTAGCCATTCGAAAAATGAAAAGTCTATTTGAGGTTTGGTTCAAATTTTTCCCATCTGTCTATTTCAATGTCTAATTTTCTTTCAACTGCCTTCCACAAGTCAACTTCACAAACTTTTGCACAGGTAAAAGTGGTTATCACGATATCAGCCAGCTCTTCACCCAGCTTCTCTCTTACTTCCTCAACGTCATAGCTCTCTCTTCTAAAACCCACAAGCTTAAAAACCAAGTTTATTGCTTCACCTGTTTCTTCAGCTATCTTAGCAGCCTGAAAAACTGGATGCTTCTCTGAAGCCTTTTTATTAAAAAGTTCGAACAATCTTTCAAACTTTTCCTCCAACTCTATACAACTCCTTACTTCTGAACAGCGTTATTTCTGCATATTTAGCTTTTGTAAAAGTCTTTTTCTTTCCTGCTCATTTAAGTCAAGCAAGGTTCTCCATTTATCTAAATGAAATGTTTTATCTACTTTTTCTCCAGCCGGACAATTGCTATAGCAGTAGCCACATAACATTATTTTCTTTTTAGTTTTTTCTCGAATCCAATAAACAAGTTGAACGCAACGGCTTCTGTCAAACCCTTTTGGTGGCGGCCATTCTTTGTTTATAGCGTTTATTGGGCAAAACTTGACACAAACGTCGCATTCTTTGCATGGGTCAAAGTCTTTCAAAGGTTTGTCTGGTTCTATTGAAGCGTCTGTGAGAACTACGCCAAAATTGACCCTAGGTCCATACTCTGGTGTTATCAAGATGCTTGGTCTTCCAAAGACTCCAAGTCCTGCTTCGTATGCAGCTAACTTGAAGGATAAGCGGGCAACGTTCTCTTTTTCATCTTTAAAGCCGTATGGAATAATCGCATCATAGCCCTTGTCCTCGAGAAAGTTGGCAAGTTGAAGTGAAACCCAATCACGATAAATGTTAAACACTCTTGATTCAACGTCTCCTTTCTGGCAATAATCCAATGTAGTGTAATAGTCCAAACCAACATGCAAGGCAAAGACAACCACAGAATTACAATTCTTCATAACCTCTCTCGGATGACAGCCTTTCCTAGCATTTCTAAATCCTCGTTTGGGATCAGCAACTCCTACCTTAAAGGCGCCAAACTTCTTTAGGAATTCTTCTAACTCGTCTTTCATAAGCACTAAACACCTACTAATCAAGAAAACCCCTTTTTCATTATAAATCGATTGTCTACCTCATGTGCAAATTTCCCAACTGCACACTGTTCAACTGTAGAAAAGAACCCATCATTCTAGATTTAGGTGTTTGACAATATTCGCTTTCTGCATTTTCCCATTTTCATCTAGCTGAACCTCAAGCATCGCGCGGTCTGTCGCGTTTTTCTTGCTGTTAAATTCTATTCCGCAGTGCCCACATTCGATGTCTGATTCCATTTCTACAACATACCATGATGCATCCACATAATAATGTCCACAGTTTGGACAACGCAAGAGAGCCACATCCAACCAAGCCTTCATCTCAAACATCCTCACTCCAGCCATAAAGCAGCATAGCATTTTATAAGACAATCGCAAATAAGAACAGCCAAAAAGGTGTTAAGCTTGCCGAAGATAAAAGTCGCTTTAGTGGGTGTTGGAAACTGTGCATCGGCGTTCCTTCAAGGCTTACAATATTATGATAAATGCGAAAAAAAGGAAGAATGCATTGGACTGCGTCATCTATTTTTGGGAGGTTTCCACCCTAGAGATATCCAAATCGTTGCAGCCTTCGACATTGACAGTCGAAAAGTTGGAAAAGACTTGTCTGAGGCCGTTTTCGCGCCACCAAATAACGCCCCAAAATTAGTTAATGCCCCAAAATCCGACGTCACCGTGCTTAAGGGTCCAGTATTAGACGGTGTTGGTGAATACACGAAAAACGTTGTGCAGATAAGCAATCAGCCAGATGTGAACATCACAAATGCATTGAAAGAAAGTGATGCAGAAATTGTCCTCCATTTGCTTCCAAGTGGAGCTGTGAAGGCTTCTCAATGGTATGCGGAACAAGCGTTAAATGCTGGTTGCGCCTTCGTGAACGCTACGCCAACTTTCATTGCCAGCGACGCTGCATGGGCTAAACGTTTTGAGGAGGCTGAATTACCGCTTGCGGGCGACGACTTAATTGACCAGGTGGGTGCAACAACATTGCATAAAACCTTGTTGAAACTGCTTTCTATGAATGGCGTTCGCATTACTGAAACTTATCAGCTGGATGTCGGCGGAGGCACGGAATCCCTAGATACGCTTGAAAGGACAAGGGACGTTAAAAGGACTGTCAAGACGCGTTCTGTTGAGGCTGCTTTGCCCTACAAGGCTGAGGTGGTGGCTGGCTCAATGGATTACGTGGACTTTCTGCAGAACAGACGTGACAGCTACTTCTGGATTAGGGGATTATACTTCTGCAAGACGCCCATGCAAATAGATTTGAAACTTTCAGTAGTTGACGCGCCGAACGCTGGCTCCGTCTTGTTTGATGTGATAAGGGCTGTGAAAATAGCTTTAGATAAGAGGCTGAAAGGGGCAATACTTCCAATTTGTGCTTACGCCTTTAAGCATCCGCCGCAAATGATGTCGCTTGAAACTGCGGAGAAAATGTTCGCTGACTTTATCATGGAAAAAGCGTAGGTTAAGCGTTTATTTTGCGGAAAATTTTTGCAGTTCACGTATTATTTTTTCCTTTACCCCGCTCCGTTTCATCTTCTCCTTCAACAAAGTTATAGTTTTCACTGGCGTTGGGTCTATACCTCGCATTATAGCCAAGTACACGCTCGTGAAGTCGCCTGTGCAGATTACGGATGACATTTTTGCCAGTCCGCTTTTGCCAATACTCTGAACCTCGAAAACTTTCACTGACTCTTTGCATATCAACTCTTTCGTGGCTTGGATTCTTTGTCGCATCGCTTCTGACTCATCATTGTCTCGAATGAAGATTACTGAAAAATATTTTGCAAGTTCCTTCACTGCTTCCCAACCGACAATCTCGTTGTGATTAAGTTCGGGGAAAAACTCCCATTTTGCTGGAACCTTGCTGTTTTCATTAAACTGTGTCTTAAGACGCTGAGCAACAGCACGATAAAACCCAAATCCATAAACGACTGGAACTGTCCCGCAAATGTTTGATGCCAATTTCTTGGAAAAGTTGTCTTTGAACGGTTTTTCAGGCGAGTTTGAATCACTAACTTGTCTTAAGATTTTGATGGTTTCGGAAATTTCAGGAGTAACATCAGAGACTAGGCCTATTTTCTCTAGCAATATAGACAAGGGCATAAACAAATATGGAAGGGTTGCGCGTGGAGCCATCCCAGAAGGGACACACAAATGCGGAGCATTGAGTTTTTCAGCAAATTCATGCAACACTCCTCCGGAGCTTATGCAAACAGTCATGCATTTCCGCTTAATAGCGTCTAGAAACACGCTTAACGATTCTTCGGTTTCTCCTGAATAGCTTATAACAAACACAAGAGTGTTTTTGTTTGCATATGCTGGTAATGAATATTCTCGACAAACTTCTATGGGAACGGCTATTTTGTCTCGTGTCCAGTCTTTTAGAAGCTCGCCGCCAATGGCGGAGCCGCCCATGCCAGCGATGATTATTGTTTGCGGCTTGGGATAACTAATCGAAACTGTCTTGGCTGTTTTTGCAGCTTCGGCATAGTGTTTGGGAGCTTCAACGCAAAAAGAAACCATATCGCTCTTATCAATCCTTTTGATCTCGTTAAGATTATCCAAAATTTTTGTTTTTGACAATTTTCTCTCACTCTTTTCCTCAATTTGTAAAAATTTATATCGCGCTTTTAGCTTTTAAGCAGAAGCCATATCATAGCCATTTTTAAGATTTTTATCTGCGAAAAAATAATGTTTTAAACGAGCTAAGGCGGAAAAATAAGGTTGCAAAGGAAAAAACTTTCCATAACTATACCTGCTTCTGTTATCTCGGATACTCCTCACTTACGCGAGAAAACCTCGAAGATAGGTTTAGTTGGAAGAGCCGCCGCAATTTTCAGAGTTGACGAAATCATAATTTACCCAGACAATCCAAAGGTTAATCAAACAGCCGACATGGATTTAATAGCCACTCTACTTGTTTACATGGAAACGCCACAATACCTGCGGAAAAGACTTTTCAAGCTTAGATCAGAGTTGCAGTACGCGGGCATACTGCCACCATTGCGGACACCTCATCATCCCTTAAACCGTAAAATGAAAAATCTGAAGGTCGGCGAATACCGTGAAGGTGTTACGTTATCCAGAACAAAGGAAGGAACACTCATCGACATTGGAGTTGAGCAACCAGCACTAATTGTGAACAGTCAATTGCTCATAGGCAAGCGGGTTACAGCGAAAATTACAAAGGTTGAAAAGCGGGTTGAGGTTGAAGTAGCAAATCGTGATAAAATACCAATTTATTGGGGCTACACGGTTACTATGGAAAAACATCCTTTTGGAAAGTTTGTAAGAAGTGGAAGCTTTGACTTGACTGTTGCCACTTCTAAACGTGGTGTTCCATTTGCCAATGTTGCGGAGAAAATAGCTGAAAAATGGAAAAAAGCAGACAGTATTCTTGTAGCGTTTGGGGCACCATCGCAAGGGTTATACGAAATAGTCAAAAATGAAGGATTTAACTTGGACGACGTTGTAGATTTTGTTGTTAACACAGTTCCGACGCAGGGAACAGAAACCATTCGAACCGAAGAGGCACTGTTTGCTTCTTTAGCGATTTTAAACATGCAATTTCGCTTTTAAGGTTTAAATGTTTGTTTTGTTTAGGTGTGGGTATGTATTTCGATATTGTCATGCCCTTGACGCTTTTCACGATTACACTAGTGTCTTTATTCTTGAATCAGAAAACTGAAAGCAGGTTAAAGGTGACTTTTGAAGAAAAACAATTCACTACAAGATATGCGGTTCTGCTTGTGATTTTTATGGCTGGCATGGTTTCTTTCATAGCTTTGAGCATGCAGTACGGCTTCGTTAACCCAATAATGATATTGTTCCTATTCTCATATTCAGCGCTGCTTTTCATATTTACCTATATATTTTCAAACAAAAGATGGTATCTGGCGATACTACCGTCAGTAGTTTTCATATCACTGTACTTGTTTTTAAAAGACACAGTATTATGGTCTTATTATTTGGTGAACATTTATGCCGCTGTTTTCGCTGTTCTAGTCATTCTTTACATGGGAACTTTGTTCACATGGAAAACTACATGGCTTTTTGCCATCCTAGTTACAATCGCAGATATAATTTTGGTCTTTGTGACAAAATCGATGGTTGAATATGCAGAAGTTGGTATAGGACTTAGACTGCCAGTTGCGATCGTGTTGCCCATCATTCCATTAATCGTTACAGAGCAAGGTATGTGGTGGACGATATTGGGGTTGGGCGATTTTTTCTTTGCAGGTTTACTTTCTATACAGATTTTCAAGAGAGACGGTAAAAAAACTGCGATCCTATCTGCGATGGCAATTGCAGTTGCGTTCTTTATTTTCGAAATTTACTCTTTGAATTATCAATCACAACCTTTCCCAGCCACTTTAATAATTATTTTGGGATGGCTACCTCTTGCGTTGTGGAAAAGCAGGCATGACATTAGAAGAATGCAAATTGGAAAACAAATAAAGTAGCAGTCTCGTTCTTTAACCGAACAGGGCGCCTAAGCCTTCAAGCGCTGCTTCTTCTTTGGCTTTCTCTTCTTCTTCTTTCTTTTTCTTCTCTTCTTTCGGCTTAGCTTCTGCCGCAGGAGCAGGTGCCACTGGTGCCGCTGCCGGAGCAGCCATCATTGTTGGAGCAGATTTAATTGCCTCCTCAATGTTGACCTCAGCCAAGGAAGCCACTAACGCTTTTACCCTTGCCGCGTCGGCGTTGATGCCCGCAGCTTTCAAAACCTGCGTTAAGTTTTCTTCGTTTATCTCTTTCCCAGCTTTATGAAGAAGCATCGCAGCGTAAACGTATTCCATACCCTTTCACCTCTCCACTCAACTATTTTAACCTTTTTCAGAACTTTCTTCTGGTGCAGCCTTTTTCTCTAAGGTGGGCAATCTACTACTTAAACTTAACATTTCCATATGTGCTTTTCTAATCAAATCCGCCATTGTTTCCTTAGTAGGCGCAGACGCGTTTAACGAAAGCAAATAGGCTTCTCGATGGGCAACCTGCAAAAGCATCACTGTGTTTTCCGGAGTTGGATAAGCTATACTTAGCGATAATGCGAAGGCGCTTGAATGAGCTTTTTCAATGTTTTGCTTAGTTTCGTTTATGTCTATCTGCATTTGCTCTTGAGTTATTATCAAGCCGTCGTCAAAAGCGACCTTTATGATAAGCCCCGCTTCAACGGGTTTTATTCCAAGCTTTGACAATACGCTTGCAAGCCTTTCAGGGATTGTTTCACCCTTCCTAACAACCAACGTATCCTTATTTATCCAAACACTCCCAGCCTCAATTCTTGTAGGCAAACCAACAGCATTTAACTGACTGATTATTGGACCAGGCGACTGTCCAGTGTTTCCGGCTGGAACTATGACATCAAAAGCTGCTATGTCACCAGACTTAGCTGTTGTTCTTACTTTTCCCCTCTCTAGAAGTAACGCCAATCTAAACGGGTTTAAATCCGTGAACAGATAAACGTTTGACCCTGTTAAGTATTCCTCAAGCTTTTTCAGTTCTGTTTTTTCTTTGCAGTTTTCAATCGATATTTTCATAATCGTGTTTTTTATTACCCGCATATACACCTTGTCTGCTAAGTTCTTCTTGAACTCTTGAAGTTGAGCTGATCTAACTTTCTGAAGGTTGGCAATTCCGATGACCTTATACTGTTTTACTATCTGTATTATCTCTTCAACTTCGCTGATTTTTTCTTGTAAAACTTGTTGGGATGGCATTGTTTTTCCTCGCTTATGGTCTGATGCTTACTGGTTTACCCATAGATGTTTTTATATAGGCACGCTTGACGTTCTTCAATCCTCTCTTAAGTTTTCCCTCTATGACCCTTAAAACCGCCTGAACGTTCTCAGCTATTTCCTCTTCTTTCATGTTTTCCGACCCTACGCGGCACTGCAAAATTGGTTGATTACGCATTCTTACAATAACTGTTTTACGATGCTTCTCCACCAAACTTGCTATGTCTGCTGTCGGTGAAACTGGCAAAGGCATTTTCCCCCTAGGCCCTAAAACGGGACCTAAAATTTTACCAACCAAGGGCATTAAGGGAGCCTCAGCAATAAAGAAATCATAATCATTAGCAATCTTCCGTAAATCCCGCTTTTTACCAGCAAATCCCTCAAGCTCAGCTCTTTCAATGACAAGATCCGCATTTGCCCTTCTTGCCTTTAGAGCCAATTCTCCGGAGGCAATAACACATATTTTGTTTTGTTTTGCTGGTGAATATGGTAACTCTATGATTTCTTGAAGCTTGCCTTCAGAAGATTTCATGTCTATGTCTTTCAGGTTTAGAATAAGCTCTATTGATTGATTGAAGTTTCTTTTTTCGGATTTTTCCTTTACTTCTTTAACTGCACCGAGTATTGTTTTCTGGTCTAAGGGCATTTTAGAGACCTCGTGCCTATGAGGGAATGGAATGCGGTTATAAAAATATTCTTATGCTTCACTCTTACTAAATATTTCGTCGTACTTGCCTTCGTCAATTTCCCTCTGAACTTCGCGGGGGTCTTTTCCATCAACAGTAACTCCCATACTAACGCAGCTTCCCAAGATTTCCTTCGCGGCTACTTTCAGGTTTTTTGCCAGAAGCTCATGGTGCTTAATCTTTGTTATGCGTAAGACTTGTTCCATGTTAAGGTTTCCAACTTTCGCCGTACTTGGTGTCCCAGAGCCTTTCTCTATTTTTAATTCGCTGACAATTAAAGCGGATGCTGTGGGCGTTCCAACGCTGACTTCAAACTCCTTGGTTTCAGGATCAACAGCGACCTTCACTGGAACTTTCATTCCAGCATAGTCTTTTGTAAGCTCGTTTATTTTGTTCACAATTATCATGACATTCACGCCTAATGGACCCAGAGCTGGACCTAATGGTGGCCCAGCTGTTGCTTGCCCCCCGCTTACAAGTAATTCCACAACTTTTTTATCAGCCATTTACGCTTCTCCACCTTCGGTTTTTGCTTTCTCCACTAGCTTTACGTAATCAGAATGAACAGTTATTGGCAAAGTGAAAGATGCCTCTAACAACTCGAGTGTGACTTCCCCCTTGGACTTATCAATACGAGTTATTTTTGCGCGCATGCCCTTAAATGGTCCACCTGTCACTTCCACTATGTCGTTTTCGATTAACTCTTCAATTACGGGTTTCCTGACAATGTATCTTTCAATTTCAGAAAAACTTACAACACCTGGAATCCTGGACCGTACATGTCTTATGCCTGCTATGGCTTCTTCCACAAAATGTGGTCCTTCGGCTTCCACGAAGACGTAGCCCCTTAGAGTTTCAGGCACAAGAATAGCCTTTATGGGTATATTATTCATTTCAATTCTTGCGGCAATAAGTTTAGCTACGTTTCTCTCTTGCCCTGTTGTTGTTTTTACAGCAAAAATCTTTGTCGGATATTCTTCGCTTTTCTCCATAAAGTTTCATCCTTCTAAGTTACAGCCGCGCTTGGCTGCAGAACAGAAGACACTAGCTTAATGATAAATCCGACTAAGCCGATTGCACCTATGCCCAGAAAGCATATTTTTACTGATAGCCAAAGCTCACTTCCTCCTGGTTTTACTGCAAGTTTTAATGTTCTTGCACTTTGAGATAGGAACGATCTTAGGCCCATGGTTCATCGCACACTCAACATTTCAATCTGATATAAACGTTGCTGTAGCTGTTGGTTTAGATAAATCTGAACATTTCTATTAACTTTTTCCTTTTTAATGTTAAACTTTCTTGAATGGTACGCCTATTTCTTCAAGCATTTCAACTAGTTTTGATTTGTGTTCGCCTTTTATTCCTTTCCAATCCAAAACTACAAATTCCACCTTTTCCTGTGTCTTCTCTACACATTGCCTAAGAATTTCCACATCTATGTATGGAACTGCGTATTTAGGAATTATATGGCCGAAAGCTATTTCACTTTCCAATGCGATACGACTAAACTTTTCGCTGTAGTGGGGTCCGCCTATACCAAGCACAGCTTTAGCTTGGGATTCGCCGAACTTTGAAATGGCTTTCATTGCTGCGTGGGCAACGGTTTCTGCTGCTTTCAAATCATTCCATTGTTTAGGCGAGCTTCCTAGTTCAGCGAATATTGTAGGCATATTTAGGGATGGGCCATGATGGGTGCATTCATAAGAAACTTCGTAGCTGAGCTGCATTTCTTTTTTGAATTGCATCATGGCCTTTAAGGCGTCTCTCATTGCATTTGCTGGTGAAACAGAAACTCTTCTTGTAAGCCCGCCAAGTTCTGCTTTTCCCAGATTACCCGGAGTGTGAACAGACAGCGTCGGAGTACCGCTTACACTGCTATGCCTCGAGATGAAAACTACAAGTTCCAGATTGTTAAAGAAATCAGGTAAGTTTTGCGCATAAACAGATTCTTCATTCAAAGTTACAAGTTTAACTTTTCTACCTCCAACATTTGCTTCGTAAATCGGGTTTTCTTGAAAATTTTTAGCCGTTTTTTCGAAAGGGTAATGGCTTAAGATTTGTCTAGCGATGTTTAGGCTTGCAGTATCCTTGTTCGAGGCGACAAGTAAGATTATTTTTTATGTCTCCTTGGATGATTTTGTAATAACTAATAAATAGTCATGACGGTAATGAAGTTGCCGTTGATTTTAAAGTGAATCAGCCAAGTGAAGCTTGAGGAAAATGAAAATGCAAGATGAATTTAGCCTAGAAGCAAGATTCTATGACAAGATTTGGGGAAGACACGATTATGATGCTGACGTAAAGTTTCTGGCCAGCTTCTTTCGAAAGTATCATTGCAAAAGTGTGATTGACATTGGATGTGGAACAGGAAACCACGTCTTAAGATTGAGCAAATTGGGATATCAAGTAACAGGAGTTGACGTAAGCCCAACCATGCTAAAAATTGCCAAAGCGAAGGACAAAGAAGCGAAAATCAGATTCTTACAAAGGGACATGAAGAAACTCGAAAAGGTTATTCAAAAAGGCCAAAGATTTGATGCAGCAATTTGTTTAGGACAAGTTTTTTCTCATTTAATGACAAACAACGACGTACAAGCATTCCTTAACAGACTGCATAAGATACTGAAACAGAACGGTCTTTTCGTGTTCAGTGCCAGAAATACGAAGAAAATCAATGAAGAATATTTGAATAAGCTTCGTTTAGACCATATGCTAAACGAAGAAAAACTGCAACTTCTAATATTAGCCCACAATATACGAGATTCGCAAAACCCAAACATCATCGTATGGAATCCTATCTATCTTATGAAACAAAACAACAAAGTGGACCTGCAAATAAGAGAACATAAACTTAGATGGTTCGAGTTTTCAACGCTTAAGAAGATAATGACAGAAAACGGCTTTAAAATAATTGCAACTTATTCTGGACCCATGAAAGAAAAATTCAAGGAAGATGAGCATACTGACATGTGGTTCGTAACAACCGCCACGTAAGGGACAATAATAAAATCGATCATGAACCGTCATCTTACCTCAGAAAAGTTTTATAACACAAACCTAATGGTTTTGGTCGGATAAAGGTGGAAACATGCATTTAATTAACTTTAAAGAATTGTCTAGTCAGCAGTTTATGAAGATAATCGACAAGGCTATCGAGGCTAAGCTTAATCCAGAAAAATATCGAACTGCTTTAAACGGCAAATCGTTGGCTATGATTTTTCAGAAAACTTCCACAAGAACTAGGGTCGCCTTCGAAGTGGCTATGACACAACTTGGCGGCCACGCCCTATATATAGATTGGAGAACAACAAACTTTGCTTTAGCGGACGTATCTGACGAAACTCGATATTTGTCGCGAAACGTTGATTGTATAATGGCAAGGTTGATGAAGAATGCTGACTTGCAGGTTATGGCTGAAGCCTCGCGCGTTCCGGTAATCAATGGATGCGACGAAAAATATCATCCAAGCCAAGCAATAGCAGACTTGATGACCATAAAAGAAAAAAAGGGCACACTAAGAGGTGTAAAGCTAGTTTACATAGGTACCCACAACAACGTTTGCAATTCACTTATCGAAGGATGCACAAAAACAGGCGTCAAAATAACCACAGTAACACCCATATTCAACGAACCATCAAGAGACGAAGAACTGCTGGAAAATGCTAGAAAAACCGGTTTGTACGAAATCACACTAGACGTTAAAGAAGCAGTTAAAGATGCAGATTTCGTTTATACAGACACATGGGTTGACATGGAATTCTTCCAAGACCCGAAATTTGCCGCAGAAAAGGAGAAGCGCATCAAACTTATGATGCCATACCAAATAAACAAGGAATTAATGAAGAAAAGCAATGCTTACATAATGCATGACATGCCCATCCACAGAGGATATGAAATAAGTGCAGATCTTATCGAAAGCTCAAAATCAGTGATATACGAGCAAAGCGAGAACAGACTGTACTCGGCAAAAGCAATATTGCTAAATCTATTGGAAAAATAGTTTCCCACAACTTTTCCAATTAAAGGATAGCCCAAGATGTCAAACCAAAACATATGGAATTTAGTCGCTCCTTGTGGACTTTATTGTAGAGAATGCACAGCTTTTCTCAACCGAGAATGTAGAGGCTGCAGATCTAACAAGGGTTTAAGCAAAGAATATAGAAAATATTGCAAAATCTACGAATGTTCAAACGGTAAGAAAATCAGAATTTGTTTGGAGTGCAAAGAATTCCCATGCGAATTTTTTGATTTCTTCAAAGCTGAAACATTAGAGTCAAGTTCTTGGTTTTTGGATATTTGGAGTAACATGAAACAAATCAAACAGATGAGCTTGGCAAATTTTTTGGAAAAGAAGAAAAACTGGTTGAGGAAAAGGAAGCAATGTGCCGGAAAAAGAGGAATCAAATACTGTGATGAATGTAAACAATGGCCATGCGAACTCCTAAAAAGAGAAGTTCTTGTTCCAGTTGACTTACAGAAATTTAGAGAGTTTATGAAGAAATGTAAAGTAAGAAAATAGCAATTACAGTTATTTCAATATCATCTGAACAAAATTTTCCGGGTTAAATTCTTCTAAATCTTCATATCTCTGTCCTGTTCCAATAAACAAAATGGGTTTTTGTGTGACATACGTTACACTTAGGGCTGAACCCCCTTTTACGTCTGCGTCCACCTTGGTTAATATTGTTGCGTCGACGCCAACGCTTTTGTGAAATTCTTCTGCTTGCATAACAGCATCGTTTCCAGTGAGCGAATCTACAGTTAGAACAGTCAAGTCGGGATTTACAATGCGTTTAATTTTTGCCAGTTCATTCATCAAGTTTCTGTTTGTTTGGATTCTCCCAGCGGTGTCGATTAAAACAACGTTTATTCCATGGGCTTTTGCATGGTTTATTGTGTCGTAGGCTACAGCCGCTGGGTCTGCACCATACTTATGCTTGATCATGCGTATTCCTAAACGTTTTGCATGCTCTTCCAACTGTTCAATAGAGCCTGCTCGGTAAGTGTCGCTGCATGCAAGGACAACAGAATAGCCCTTCTTATTTAAGAAGTGGGCAACTTTGGCTATGGTTGTGGTTTTTCCAGTGCCGTTTATTCCAACAAAAACTATTATGAACGGTTCGTTTTTTTTGCGTTTTTCTTCAATAGCCTCTAAAAAATCTGTTTTATTATTTGTGAGCATGATCTCCAAAAGGACTTCTCGCAGGTTTTTCTCTACGATTTTTCTGCGGTCTTCGAGTCGCTTGACCTGAACTCCGTTTAAGCGTTTTTCCAGTTTATCGCATATTTGTTCTGCCACTGGAAGGGCAACATCATTTTCTGCGAGGTTTATCTTGAATTCTGAGAGCACAGGGTGTAGGTTTTCAGCCTTAAGCTCTGTTGTTGTAACCTTGTTTACAAGCCCTTTCAGTCCAGACTTCAGCTTCTCAAACATTTTCTGGAGCTTTCTCCTCTCTCATCTCAGCCACCAAACTCTCAAATTTTTCTCTACCTTCACTAATTCTTTCTGCAACTTGGGACAGTTGCTGCTGGAGTGACACCCTAGTTTTCTCCAAGTTTTCCTGACGTTTTTTAACTATTTCTTTTGCTTCCTGCAATGTTTTTTCAACTGAAACCCCGGCGCCCATTCCAACAATTATCTTGTCTGGATTTTCAAGTTTAGCTTTGATGTAGGAGTTGCTGCCTATTGGAACAAGAAGCTCTGAGTTTTCCTTTTCTTTTTCTAAGCCTTCCAGCGCTATGCTCGCATATGTTAGGTCTGTTATGACAGCGTTTACCATGTTAATTCTAGACTGTATTGCTTCCGCAGTCTGCTCAAGAAATCGCAATTCAACGCTTAGTCTGCGAAGTTCTTCTTCACTTTTCCTCTCCAACTTTTTCTTCTCCAATAATCAGTTTTTTAATTAACGGATCTTCGATCTCTTGAGATGGAACCTCTTCAACACTAAGTATTTTTATGTGGACGCGTTTTACACGGTGTTTGCTTCCTAACTCAGCGTAAACTTTTTCAACTGCATGCTCAGGTTTGAGGGCGATCACTTCTTTTTTGAAAGAAGTTTTTAAATTTGGCTTCCGAATTTCACCGGACACTCTGAAAACTTTCATCTACTTCCTCTTCCTTCACAACATCCAAGGCATTCCCAATTATAAATATCTCGGGTCCTGTGGTTAAGGAACCTACAACGGCTGCGTAACGATTGCTAATCAAACCTGTGCCAACATAGGGTATACCGCAATTTATGGTGGTCACGTCAACTGGAACCTTCAACACGTTCTCCAGAAGCTTTCGCTCTGTATCTTTCAATAGAGGGTGAGCTAAGGCTCCTTTGTTTGTGGCGACAGCCAACGATCCAACATAGGGTAAGCCTGCAATTTCACCTGGCACAGCCTCAACGCCTAAAGTTTCAGAAATTTCCCTGATTTCAGGTTCTTTTATATGGGGGTCGACAACTGCGCCGTAATCGTTTGCTAAAACTATGTTTCCGTATGCGGTTTTCTTTTTTTCCATTACCGTTATGTTTCCCTCGAAAAAAGATTTTACGGCATCAATCTCTTCATCTCTTACAAAATGGGGGAGCAAAATCCCATTTGAGTTTGCACATGCAAGCGCACCAACGAGGACTGAACCTCCAATTGATGTTTGTATTAGCTTAACTTTCAGCCATTCCCCTAACATTTCAGCTTTCTTAAGCGGAACCAATTTGGGAATTATTACCATTTTGTCTGTTGCAAGGGAATATACGCCTATGCTTGCGCTTCCAACAAGGCTGTATAGGTAAATGGCCAAGGATTAGTCTCCTTCAGCCAAATAAACGGTAACGTTGCCCTCTTTATCCTTCGCAGCCCTTATCCTAATCTTTCTAGGAGGCTTCTCTATGCCCCTCATCCAAACCCTTTCATTCACATCATTACTAATAACAAGCCTCTTAGCCTCTTCCTCCTCCTCTCCTTCTGCTTTACGCTGCTCCAGCTTCATATGTTTCACCACAAAACTCCTTATAATTCGCATAGCCTTCGGCGCCCTCTTATTCGGCGGCACAATCCAACATTTGCCTAATGGAACAGTATAGATTCTCTCTTCAACAATTTCTTCTTCCTCTACCTTCTCTTCCCGTGGCGATGGTTTAGCCTCCTCCTCTGCAACAGGCGCAGGCATCTCTTCGCCTTTGGCTTCAACAGCCTCCTCTTCTACAACTTCCCCCTCTTTCTCTGGAACTTCTTCCTTTTCTTCTTCTGAGACTTCCTCAACCTCTTCTGCTTTTGCTTCTTCAACAGTTTCAGCTGATTCCTTTGGCTCTTCACCAGTTTTCTGCTCTTCTTTCTCCTTTTCTTCTTCCATCAGACATTTCCTCCTAAGCCTTTATTTTTCTAGTTCTCCATTGCCTTCTCTTAGGATGTGCTCTGAATTTTCCGGCTGTTTTCGCTATAACCCATGTTGGAACAGCCTTTTTCTGTTTTCCTGCTTTTGCTAATCTCCGTTTTTTTGCTGTTGGCTTGTTTCGAGCCATGCCTTATATCCTTCTTATTTTTGTTTCACGTTTTTGGGATTGCAGTTGAATGAGTATTTGCTTTAGCTGCGCATCTGCTAAGGGTATAGGCAATTTTCCCTGCTGAGCCAGCTGGATTAGTTGTAACTCTAACTGTTCCGTGAATTCTGGTCTAACCATTTTTAGATTTGCCAATCTTTGTCTAGCTTCTGGAGTTAATATTTTCCTTAACAATGTTTGTTTCTGCAGTTCTAGTTGCTGCTCCATTTGATCTTGTCTCTGCTCTTCGGCAAATTTCTGCTGCAAAGCCAAAAGTTTTCTTCTACGAAGCTCTTCTAGCTCGTCTTCTGACATTTCATTCACCTTTCTGATATTTCTCTAATTTAGGAAGTTCTTTCGCCAATTCCTTTTGGATATCTTCAGCTAGTTCTTGTAGAAGTTTTCTACCTTCCCGTGTTACCCTTCTTCCACGCGGTTTTAACGTTTCAATCAGACCAGCGGCTTCCAACTGCTGTAAAGCTTTTCTTATTATTGTTCTGCCCGCTTTAACTGCATGTTCTGGTTTGACGCCGAAGTCTTTCCTTCCTCCATACTTGGCACTCAATTTTTCCACGCCAATTGGATCATGAACGTAAATTTTTCTCAACAGTGAAGCGCATCGAATATACCACCAATCTGGGTTTTGCGGTTGCCTTTGAACATGTGCACCAGTTTTTACAATGCTAGCCCATGAAGGCGGGTTCACCTTGTCCACATTTTCTTTTAGATACTTGGCTAGCTTTTCGATGAGTTTGGATGCTGGAACATCGTAGGGTGTTATCAAGACATCTTATCCTCTTAACTTTTCCTTCAGTAAATCACGGAGCCAAATATAAAGGCTTTCACTTTTTCCGTCGTCTATAAAGCATGAAAGTGTGACCCCTAACCTCCACTAATGACGCTTCTGTTCTCTCAGCGATTCGGGTGGCAATCTGCTTGGTTTCGCCTCCTTTGAGAGCCGTGCCCAGAAGCTTGACTTTCACCATTTTCCTTTTCTCCAGCTGCTTTTCAACCTCTTTCAGCACCTCTTCAGAAACGCCGCCCTTGCCTATCAATATTGTTGGGCTTTCTTCACTCAACGTGCGTTTGACGAATCGTTTCTTTCCAGCAGTCAATTCGCTCATGCTCTCGATTTCTCCTCCTTCTTTTTCATGGGCAACCGTGTTTGCTTGCCGCAGTTGAGACATGTTATTACCACATGCGGTTCTCTCCGCTGCTTTACCCTCACACGACAATTCACACCGGGCAAAATAAAGCTTTTACAATGTCTGCAGACTTGGCGCTTATACTCCCTTGGCAAACGAACCTTAGCAGCCATGGCTATTTTTCTAGCTAGGTCCACGTAACGCTGTGCCAGAGATGGGTTTTCGTTAAAAGTTTCCTTTGCCAGACGGAAGAGTGTTTGAATACGTTGCATTGCTATGCGTTTAGTGGATGCGTCCATTCCCTTACACATTACTCCATTAAGCAAACTATACTCGCCTTAGCGAAATTAGCCTTTCCATAAAATGAGAACACATTATTTATGTACAAACACTACAATAAAAGAAAAGAGGCTGTATAGATGTCTGAAAAAAGACAAACCAGCGTAAAGGAACTACAAGAAAAAGTGACTCGGTATTTCTGCGACAGACCCAGCAACTTTCCTACCGGGCGACCATACAATTGTTGTGAGAGTGTTCTGTTGGCCTTAGCAGAATATCTTGGCGTAAGTTCTGAGCTGATTCCCAAAATTGGCACAGCGGTAGGTGCGGGCGTCGGTTTGAATGGACTTCTATGTGGCTCCATTTCAGGCGTAGCGATGGCAATAGGCATTAAACACGGAAGGAACAGAGCAGAGGAAAATCCGCAGGCGGCGTGGAACAAGATCGATAAATATGTAGCCTCCTTCAAGGACAAGTTTGGAGCAGTGAACTGTAGGCAACTCACTCGTTTGAACTTAAAGACGCCAGAAGGACTGAAAGAATACTATGCAAGAGTTCATGACTACGAATGCGTCGAGAGATTGAAATTTGCAGTCGAGAAGGCAGTAGAGATTCTATCAGAGTAGAAGAAATGCAGTTGCAAAATTTTTACTCAATTTTTAGCAATTTTCAGCCAAGAAAGGGTATTTTGGACTATAGATTGGTGCGGGGGGTGGGATTCGAACCCACGGAGGCCTACGCCAGAGGATCTTAAGTCCTCCCCCATGTCTTAGGCTTCTGGCCGCCTATTTAGACCTGGCTCGGGTACCCCCGCAACAGCCATTAAGGTTGATGTCTGTGTATAGTTTAAGTTTTTTGCAGACTTGGATAAGTTTCTATTCTTTTGCGCGATATGGGCTTAATGCGATCAGAACTGAGAGGATTTCAACTCTCCCAATGGTCATCGCTGCAATCATCAACCATTTATAGGCTATTGGCATTGCGGCTGTCGTGGCGCCCATGGATATACCATTTGTTGTCAGTGCAGAGCCCATTTCAAAAATTGCGTCAGTGAATGATACACCCATTGTTGTGAAAACCACTGCAAAGATGACCAGAGTGAAAATGAAAAGCATTATGGAAACCAAAGCTGAGAGGTTTTCAGGATTGTTGTTTGCCTTTGTCTGCCTATTTGGTTCTGTTATCACTTTTTCTTTGATCAAAATACCCTTGATGTTTTGTTTGACTGATTTCGCAAATGTAATCAGTCTTGAGACGCGTATGCCACCTGCCATTGAAAAAGCGCATCCACCGATAAGCATGAGCACAATGAAAATGGATAGAACTGTGCTGCTGGTTCCAGCGATGTTAATGTAATCGTATCCCGTTGAAGAGGACATGCTCACAACATGAAAAAGCGAGTCTACAACTTCTATTCTTGCGAAGTAGAAGACCAAGAAAGTTCCAAACGCAATTATCAAGAGGTATAAGGCTGTTTCCGAGGACAGCGCTTTCTTAGGCTTAAGCGTAAACAGGTGATAGTTGAAAACAAAATTAACTGAACCCACAAACATCAGAACTATCATGCATATCTTTGGTGCTAGGCTCAGGTACTGCTGAAACTGTTGTACAGAAGGCTGGAACCCGCCAGTTATCGTATCAATAACAAATGAGCCTGTCTTGATCAAATCCTGAAACCCCAGAAAGTAGAAAATTACGATGAAGGCGATTATGTATATGCCGTAGATTGTGAAAACCGAGAAGAACATCCTTTTGAGATTGCTGTTGAGCTTGTCTATGCCTAAAGTGTTGCTTAGGTTGTCTAGGGATTTTCTCGATTGGAAAAAGGCTAAAAACAGAAAGACGATGCCGACGCCGCCCATCAGCTCAGTCAAGCTTCTGTAAACAAGCAATGATCTGGGCAGAACTTCGCTGTTCTGTACGAAACTGAAGCCCGTCGTAGTGAAACCTGAAATGCTTTCAAAATAGCTATTCGAGAACCTATCAGCCAAGTTTGGACTGTTGAACGGGTCATTATAGATGTAGGGTATGGCTCCTATCAACGGCATAACAATGAAGGCTGCCAGAAAAAGAACGCTTGCAGACTTGAAGTCTAAATCCTTTCTCTCGCAAAGCGCATTCATTAAAAACCCGCAGCCTAGAAAGGCAACACATACCAATAGAAGCGAGATCACGGACTCGGTTTCATTGAAGTAGAGCCCAAGTCCAATTGGCAAAACAGTCAGCAAACCAGCAATCTGCAGCAGGAAACCTAAATTTGCAAAGATGCGGCTCAACATTCTACTTCAAAATTCTCTAATCTTAGGATTAGCTAAAAGGTTTGTGGAATTCCTGTCATTACACGTAAACAAATACACACATCTAAAACGGTGCGCATCGTTGCTTTTCAGAAACTTGGCACCTCAGTCCACTCTGCGAAGAAACGTTACGGTTATAACACTTGAAAAGCTAAGAAATGCTGGGCGGGTAGCTCAGTACGGATAGAGCACCGGCCTCCTAAGTCGGTGATCGTGGGTTCAAATCCCACCCCGCCCGTTACTTGAGAAGCCAGTGTTAGTTGTTTCTCTTCAGCCAGAATATTATTTTCTCTGCCAACTGATCCCTAACATTCGAAAACGAGTGGTCTGCGTCAAAGATTTCTATTTGCACTTGCTTGGCTCCATGTTTCTGCAAAGCTCTGAAGAGAGGCAATATGTGATGCTCTATGTCGTTCGTTTGATCGCGCCACCCACCGATCAAGAAAATGTCTTTGCAGGACAGCGACTTAGCATGCTTGACCAAATCGTATTTGCCTATGTCTTCAAGTATTTCGGCAATAAGCTGCTCGGCTCTTGGAGCAGTGAAACCTGAATTTGAAATGCCCTGATCTATGCCTTTTTCAATTGCTCGCTTGAATTCAGCGCTTTGCTGCATCATTCTTCCCAGTTCGCCGAAGTCGCCTCCGGCAATGTAGACCACTCTTCTTGCAGCAGGATCATTTAACGAGCCCAGCAAAGCCACGCCACCTCCGAAACTGGCTCCTATGATGGCAATTCGTGAGGGGTCGACATTGAACTCTCGCGAGGCAGCGGTAGATTTCACATAATGCATGGCGGCGACTACATCTTCCACCGAGTTCGCTGTCGTGAACATTCCTTCGCTTCCCCATGTGCCTCGGTAGTTGAAGGCAAGAGCATTGAATTCTTCTTTCATCAATCTCTGGCCAAGCCCAAGGACATCTGCATCGTTTCCAGGAAACCCATGACAAAGGATAACTGTTGGAAATGGTCTGGCTCCAGAGGCTTTGTAGAAGAGGCCGCGAATCTTTGAACTTTTACTCCTGAACATTACTGAAACTGGTTTCTCAACCGTCAGTTTACAAACTCTCCTATGATTCCCCAATATTTTTAAACAAAGTATTATGGATTAACCAGATATTTAAAAAAACTGATTTATGGATGCGCCATTTAGTGCATGTCACCCCAGAATAGGGAAAAAGAAAATGGGAGTTGCGGGAGAATTCGCCACTTAGTCCGGAGTGCAAATCCCACCCCGCCCGTCTACAAAACTATGTCCTTTTGCAGGCCTTGAAGATGATCCAGTATGGTACTTCCCTCATGATCCTGTACTGTTGTTTGGCTTCTCTTTCCTTCCTTATTTTGTCCTTGTCCAATGGATGAAGCATGTTTTCAGAAAGTCTTTCCAGTTCCACATACCGTTCGACAATAAACCCTTTCTTTGTCAAGGCGTCAAAATAGTCTTGCAAAGTCCTATAGTAGGAGTGCATCTTCACCCTTGAACCATCCTGAAGCTTGTCAACCCAGCGAATTATTCTCCTCTTGAAATAATTCCTTAAAGCGACCGCGCTCTTTCCTCTGTACTTGACAAGTTTGCCCTCCGCGAATGGGTGGGCTGCGCTGAAAGTGAAGTAACCATCCTCCACCAAGACTCTGCTGGCTTCCGCAACTACCGCATTCAAATCCGGCGCATAATGAAGAGAAACAGCAGTCGTGACTATGTCGAAACTCTCATCCTTGAAAGGAAGTTTCTCCATATTGCAGACCAACAAACTCACTTCTGCACTATCATTTCGCACAAGTTTCCTACCATACAGTATCTGTTTCCGCGACAAATCAACTCCAAACGTTTTGGCTCCCCATTTCGAAAGCACAACAGAGTTTTGAGCGCCGCCGCATGCGATTTCAAGGATTCGCTTTCCTCTAACGTTGCCCAAGATTTTAAGCTGGCTTTCTGTAGCCACAAAATCCCCCCAATAAACATCATCAGTGGGAATCCCGCTTTTCTGTTGATAGTTCTCAGAAACTCTATCCCAACCATTCTTCAGTGAAAGAGACAATACATCAACCCGCAATTTCCATAGCAGCTTCAGTAAATATCCTTTATGGAAAACAGTGGATTGTCTTTGAAAAAGAAAGAGGGGAATGCGGGAGATTTCGCCTTTCAGTGCTGGGTTCAAATCTCACCCCCCGCCCGCTACTGGCTCTTTCGATGCATTCGTCAGCTTTGAAATCGGCAAGGCAAGTGTGGATTAACATAGATGCTGTAATTTGGATGTTTAATTTTAGTGAACGAAGGAAAACCCATCGGAATCATAACTGAACGAGACATGCTAAAAAGAGTTTTGCCCCAATTTAAAGACCCCAGAATAACTAGAGTCAGCGACATGATGTCGACGCCACTCATGGTCTCAACACCTGAAACTGACTTTCGTGAAGCCGTGAGACTCATGAATGAACGAAGAATCAAAAAGCTGGTTGTAGTCGAAGGCGACGTTCTCATTGGTCTTTTAAGCATAACAGACGTCGTCCGCTCATTAACATTTCTCGAACACACCATTACCTCACTATGCTCCAGATGTAGATGGAATCAAAATCCTTCGCAATAAAGCCCCACGATAGAACAGAAAAGCAGCGCAAGAAAAGCAATCAATGTTACAGATAGGCGGATATCAATGTCCTATATTCTTTTAAGGTTATATGGCACATTATGAATTATACTTTAGGGGTAGCTCCTATGCGGTCTACTGATCGAAGGGTTGTTGTCCCTAGCCTTCGTCCTATTGTTATGAGAGAGGTTCAGCTTATCGACAGAGTTGAAGAGATGCATCTTCTCCGAGAGGCTGCAGACAGGGCAGTCAATGGCGAAGGCGGGCTTATCTTTTTGCATGGGGAGGCTGGGATTGGCAAGACGAGGTTAGCTAGAGAGCTAGAGGCTTATGCACGTTCTCGAGGCATGCAAGTCTTGTATGGAAGATGCCCTGCATTGTTCAGAATGGATGGGGTTCCGCCTTATGTTCTCTGGCAAGAAGTGATTAAAGATTACTTAGAAGTCTGCACCCCTGAACAATTATACAAAGTAGTTGGTTTTTACCCAGTTGAAGTTTGTAGGCTAGTTCCAGAACTCAAGCAAAGACTTAGGGCTGTTCCTGAAGCTTTTCCTTTGAGTCCAGAGCACAGCCGTGACAGACTTTTTGAGGCAGTTTCTCAATTTATCACCAACATCTCTAAAGAAACTCCGTTGCTTGTCATTCTTGACGATTTACAGTGGACTGACCAGTCTTCGATTCTACTTCTGCATTATTTGGCTCGTGGTGTCTATAGGGCACCGTTGCTTCTTTTGGGTGCTTATCGTGAAACTGACATTGATGATAAGCATCCCTTGTCCTCGGTTTTGGCGGAATTGAATAGAGAACGGTTGCTTCAGTCGGTTCCATTGAAACGTTTGTCTTTTGATGATGTTTTAGAAATGATAAGGCGGATACTGGAGCAGGATGATGTTCCGAGAGAGTTTTGTGAGCTTGTCTATGCGAAGACGCAGGGCAATCCTTTCTTTGTTGAAGAAGTGATAAGTTCTCTGAAGGAAGAAGAAGTCATTTACCGTGACAAGAATGAATGGAAGATCAAGGAAGTTTCGAAGATCGAGTTTCCAGAGACTGTTAAGAGTGTGATAAAGAAGAGGCTAAGTCGATTGGACGATGAATCTCGACATGTGTTGACCCTCGCTTCTTTTGTTGGCAATGATTTTACTTTTGACGCTTTAAGTGGGATCACTGGCTTAGAAAATGATAAGCTTCTTGAGATAATGGATGGACTGCTTAAAGCAGGATTTGTCAAGCACACAGTTATCCGAGGAGAAGACGTTTGTTCCTTTGCCGATATCATTATGAGAGATGTTGTTCACGAAGAAGTTGGTCCTTTCAAGCGCAAGAAACTTCATGGCATTGTTGGAGAAGCCTTGGAGAAGGTGTATGCCGAGAAGATTGATGAGCACTTTGGAGAGTTAGCGTTACACTTTCTTGAGAGTGGAGATAAAGAAAAAGCGCTTGGCTACTTCTTGAAGACTGGAGAAAAGGCTTTGAAGATTTATGCCAATAACGAGACTGTTTCCTATTTCCAATCTGCTCTTAGGCTTCTTGAAGACAAGAAAGGTGAACTTCAGGAAAAAGGACGGATTCTCGAGACGCTTGGAGACGTCAAAGGAATTGTTGGAGAGCATGATGCTTGCATGAAGTATTGGAATGAAGCGTTGCTGTTGGGGAACCAATTGCGTGAGAAAGAAAAGGTTTCGAGACTACACCGGAAAATTGCGAACGTTCTTTGGGAACAGATAGGCGACACGGAAAAAAGCGAGGAACATTACCGTGAGGCTTTGAAGATTCTGGAAGCTGAACCTGAAAGTGTTGAACTTGCGAGCCTCTACGAGGATATGGCTCACATGTATTATCGTATTGGAGATCTGTCCAAAGCTCTTGCTCGAGCTGAGAAAGCACTGGAGCTTGCTAAAAAACTGAACGCACATGAAGTTGTGGCAAGTTCATACGCCAGTTTGGGAACAATTCATGGTTTCGCTGGAGAAAAGAAGAAATCCTTTGAGTGCTTGGAGAAAGCATTGAAAATAGCACTTGATAATGGTTACATGGAAACCGCTTTGCGTGCATATAATAATCTTGCTGGAGTACTTCCTACAGAAGAAAATGAAAGAATCTTTGAATGTTACGAGAAAGGATTAGAGTTGGCGAAAAAGGTAGGGCACATCTCCTATCAATCTTGGATTGACCTTATTCTGGCATGGATATACATTGGCATGGGAGATATGAACAAGGCACTTCTCTTGGCGGAAGAATCAGTTGCTTTGGACAGGAAAGCCGGCAACATGACTCACCTCTCCTCTTCTATGGATGGTCTTGGGATCGTGTACCAGATATTGGGAGAATGGGACAAGAGCGAACAATACCACAAGGAAGCTTCGAGCATCTCCCAAAGGCTAAAAGATTGGCAGGCAATCAACTTTAGTTACTGGGCGCCCGGATGGCTCCATCTTGAAAAAGGTGAACACGCCAAAGCAAGAGAAAGCCTCGAAAAAGCGTGTGAAGTCTGTGAAAAAGCTGGAGCAAAAGACAACCAAATGTTTATCTCTCGATGGCTTATTCAAACGTACATAGAGCTTGGGGAAAACGAGAAAGCCGACAAACTAATCGATAACGTGCAAAAGTTTGCTATCGAAGTAAAGGACAAAGAGCTCACCGCTTCTGCGGATGCGCTGAAAGCAATGCTGTTCCGTGCACAGAAGAAATGGGAAAATTCTCTTGAACTTTTTGAAAAGAGCATTCAGGAGTTTGACGCTTTGAATGCAAGGCGATGGAACGTTTACCTTTTCGCCAAATGGGTACTTTGTGAATATGCCCGAATGTACTTGGAAAGAGACCAAGAAGGCGACAGAGAAAAAGCCCACGACCTTCTTAGTCAAGCGTTGGAAATATTCCAAAAAATGGGCGCTAAAAAGGATATAGAAAAAATAAAATCAAAAATGGCTTGCATTGAAACTGGAAAACAGACAGCATCAAAGCGTGAACCTGCAACGATTACGGTTTCAGAGACTCTTCCTGATTACGTTAGCACTGGGTATAAAGAACTTGACGAATCGCTGTTTGGCGGCATACCAAGAAATTATGCGGTTATATTAACATCGCCTTCTTGCGACGAAAGAGATT
>CAZNJT010000009.1:0-28206 GCA_964573475.1 uncultured Candidatus Bathyarchaeia archaeon
GAGAAAGAACATTACTCGCCTTTGCGTATCGTCTGGGGTTAGGTCAGTTAATTATACAGTCTAGAACAGGCCATGGATTAAGCATGCTATTGCTTGATGAACCAACTGAAAGTCTTGGAAGAGAAGACGGCTCAATAGACCGATTAGCCGAAGCAATAGCAAGGTTCAAAGCCATAGAGCAAATAATAGCAGTAACTCATAGCGAAGCCTTTGCGGAAAAGGCTGAACATGTTGTAAGACTCGAAAAGGAAGCAGGAATAAGCAAAGTCTCTATTGAAAAGTGACAAGCGTTAAAACAGATAAAAAGATGGTATGATAAAGACAAAAAAAGGGGAGCTAGCAGCCGGCGTTGTCATAGCAGATACAGATGTAGGTGACATCATATATGTCTATTAGACCGTATGGTTCGACAAGATCAGCGTCACAGCTCCAGTTAGGATCTCCTGGTTTTGCATTGTAGCAGACACATACGTACGTAACGTCGTATATGTCTACGAGGTGACTGTAGACTATGTCGCCTTCGCATGAGATAATTAGGTAGTTGTCACTGTAGGAATTATCATACACATTGATCTCGTTGTATACAATGCTTGTTTTTGCGAATAACACATATCGTCCTTTTTGCATACCTGTGGCGTCTATGGTGAAGATCAAGACTTTGGTTTCACCAACGCTTATGGATACTGTTTTAGTGCCTACAACGTAAAAGTTTGTGCCATTCTGCATGCAAAGCGAAACTGTGGTTGTCTCTGCAAAGTCCCCAAGATTTGCAACAGTGACCGTGACGTTTGCCTTTAGTCCCCGGCATAGAACAGTCTTGCACGTGTGCACATTCGTGACCGCCACATCATGGTTCGGGTATGGGAACATGCATGGATAGAGCTTTGAAACAGCAACGCAATGGAATGGTGCTTGTGTTGGCATTGCGCCCCAAATGAATCCTGCTGCCTCAGAATAGAACCAGATTGCCCCTGCATTGTCTACTGAAGCGCCGTATTTTCCTGTGAATGTCAAATCGGTTGACTGGACGGCGCCCGGCATCAACCCGACGATTTGTCGGATTGTCCCATCATTCTTTAACAGATAGGTGTTCGTTGGAGCTACGGCGCCTGTTGCTACGTTGTCACCGTTTTCAGAGATTGCCACAGTGTAGAAGTCCGTGAGCAAATTGCCTGTTGAGTAACTCCAGACTGGAGATGCATCTCCACCGTCCCAACCATTGCCGCCATCACTCCAATAGGTTAGGTCGCAACCAACGCCATCACTTGGGTCGTCGTTTACTGATACGACGCTTTCTCCACTGCAAGGCATGTCGACTCTTACATAGCCCCCTTTGTTAAGTATCCAGAACCATACGATTGAGCCTGTTCTATCGAACAGGGTGACTGCTGACATCATCGGATTATACATCACTGGATTTGGATAGACGCTTGCAGCAACGTAGTCTCCATTGCCTGATATTGCGACCCAGAATGCATATAGTTCGTTCAATCCTCCGCATGCGGTCCACACGGGCACTCCATCGTTTGGTCCCCAACCTGGCACTCCATCTGTCAGATGCGAGAAGTAGTGGATGAATCCCGTATTGTAGTCTGCGCATATTATGTAGTTGCCGTCTTGTGAAATTCTAACGATAGTCTCTGGAGACCGATCATAGTATATCCAGATAACGTTACCCAACTGGTCAAACAGGAATAGGCCAGCGGTTGTTGCAGCAGCTATTACGTTGTATCGGTTGTAGTAGTTATACTTGGTGTCGACTGACTTCGACTCAGTGCCCGCAAAGCCTCCATCATAGCTCTCTGATATGGGCAACTGCGTAGCCCATAAGGGCATGTTGAGCCCTCCGTTGCTTACAGCTTTCGCATCAAAGAAACTAAGCACTCCTGGGCCTTGAGGCAGACTTCTGCTTCCGGAAACCAAATACTTCGCATCATTATCGAAGGCAACGGAAATGACAGGTGCCGTGGTCGCCCATGTCCATTGCAGGTTGCCGTTGAAATCCCAACAGTAGACATTTGTGTCTTCGCTGCCTGCAGCTACGAGGCCTGTCTTGCACGAAGTTACAACTGCATACTCGATTTCAGTGTATATAGGTAGGGTAGGCACGTATTGTCCGTCGCGTGGAATGAATTCGTCTGGAGTGTTCTGGCATGAGGCGAAGTTGTCAATAACGTATTCTGCTGGGTAGTCATAGAATCCAAAATGACCACCTGGACTTGGTGACGTCCCGATTGGATAGAAGTCTTGTGAAACATATGCAGCGTCGTTGTGAAGTGTCTCGGGTGGTCCTGTGTGAGGATGCGGGGGCGGTGGTAACACTATGCCTGGTCCTCCCATCTCTGCAAAGTCTATGTACGGATCGCTCACTGCAAGCATCATGTCCTTCGAGTCAACGCCTGCGCAGGTCACATAGTGACCGCCGACACGCCAATAGTTGACGCCGTCACCAGTTTGCCAGAAGCCCAAAAGAAGAACTACATCTTGGCACTTTTTGATTTCATCTTCTATCCAGAAGAAGTCTGGAGCTTGCTGTAGGTGGACATAAAGTTTCCAGTCAAGTCCCTGGCGATGTATGTACTCGTTAAGCCCCATTGTCATTTCGTGAACTTCTGTGCCGCAATGCGTATGGCCATATCTTAGGCCGTTGGTATCCATTAGAAGTGCAAGGTCTTCGACGAGATATGGAACATTTAGTGGGTTATGATCGTCCTTACCTGGGATGTAGGTTTGAACTAGTGGGAAGCCGTCATTTGCGGTTGTTGGAGGTTTGGGGTTTGGTTCGTACTCTGAGTCAAGCCACCACAAAGAGTTTGCCACTGCTACTGGTCCGCAATAGCTCCAAGTGCCAGCTGGCGGGAACGGGTTTTTCCACATTTGCTGGCCCCATTGTTTCTGGTCAAAGTCTGGGACGCCGCTTGGAGCATAATCGGAGTATGAAGGTTTGAAGTACCATGTAGTCTGCGAAACCTTTCCATTACCAACCACATCAATAGGGATGTATTCACCCTGTGCGTTCTGAAGATAGGCTTCACCTATGGTCATAGGGCTTAGTCCAGCTCCTGTACAATGGAATCGGAAAGCGGCCAGTTTGGCAGTGCCATTGATTGGTCCTCCTGCGCCTTCGATGACAACATATCCTGAGGTGTCGTCAATCATCTTGAATGTTACTTCGAAAGGAGGACAGGCCGTCACATCCAGAGCATCTATCTTTGAGGTATCGTAACTTAGCACTACTCCAAAGTAGAAGACATCGAAGAAACTGTCAACATATACGAATACGTCGAAGAATGACTCCACCTGAACTTCTTGAAAAGGTGGGTCAACACGAAGGGTCGTTGGATATGGTGGCGCACTATGCACGTTTATGTTAGCAAATATTGGCATAGTCAACAGCAGACAAAGTACTAAAGAGACTGCTATCTTTCTGTTTATTTTCGGCATTTTCCTTTCTCCTCATTTTAGTGCAAAAGGGTATTCTATGCCTTTTGCACTACACATATTATCTTTTAAATGCTAAAAAAGCTTGTGGATATTACTTCTAGAAAGAGCTTAAGGCATAATTGAAAAATGATATACTGGCCTCTATTCGTTTGATTTGAAAAGAAACAAACAACACGTTGAGAGTCTAATCTGCCTCAACAACTTTATTTTCCAAAATGCCAATTCCTTCAATCTCTATTCTGACCACATCTCCGCTCTGTAAGAATTTCTGTTGCGGCTTTAACGCAAATCCTACGCCTGCAGGAGTGCCAGTTGCGATAATGTCACATGGTTCCAAGGTCATTACACGACTTAAGTGACTTATTATTTCGTAAACGTTGAAAACCATGTTTTTAGTTGTTGAATTTTGCCGAAGTTCCTTGTTGACCCATGTGCGAATGGATAAGTTAGACGTGTCCTGAAGCTGGTTTGTGGTGACTATGTGTGGTCCGGTTGGGGCGAAAGTGTCAAAACTCTTTCCTCTAGTCCATTGTTTATCCTTGAACTGAATGTCTCGCGCTGAAACGTCGTTTAGTATTGTGTATCCGAAAATGTATGATTTAGCTTTTGAAACTGGAACGTTTTTGGCTTTTCTGCCCATCACAATGGCTAATTCAGCTTCATAGTCGAGCTGTTTGACAAAGCTTGGTTTAACGATGCTTTCGTTTGGTCCAATTATCGTTGTGTGGGGTTTAATGAAAATTATAGGTTCATCTGGTATGGTGGCATTTTGTTCTGCGGCATGGTCTCGATAGTTTAAGCCTAAACAAACAATTTTAGGGGGAGAAGGTATCGGCGCCAACAAAGTTATTTCGCTAACTTTTAAAGAAGCATGTGCAATAGCGTTTTCATTCGCTTTTTTTATTAATTTTTCAGCTTTTTCGACACCTTTTATCCCTAAAGCTATGAAGCCTTCTAACCGCTCTGGAAATCTCTCGCTCAGATGTTTTGCAAGCCTTGGCAAGCATACTGCTCTGTCTTCTGTTAAAGCACCGTAATGTTCTTCTTTGTCGCGATAGCGAACTAGTCTCAAGGCTAAATCCTTCCTTTAGCTTGGGATAACGCCAATACTTGTCACGGAGATATTTCTTTTTTCCATTTCCTTAATTAACGGGTTTATGCCTACGGAATCGCTTGCAATATGCCCAGTAACAATGAGATTGCCTGCGCCCTCAGTTTTTAGTTTTTCTAAATCTCCTGCGCTTATGTGAATATATACAACTGTTCCGATGCCGTGTTTGAAGTATGTTTTTGCAATTTCGTAACCGCCATTAGTTCCAGCTCCATGTGAAACGACAACTTTTCCTGCGGGATTTTCAGGTTTTCCAAGTCGAATCTTGATATCGGTTACCGCCTTTTTGAATTCAGCTATCTCGTTCAGAGCGGAAACCACTTCTTGCACTTTGGATTCCTTTCTGGTTCTGCTGTTAATCTGTTCGCTCATTATTTTTCTTCCAACTTCATCTAGGGGCGTGTGTATGTTCATGTAGGGCATTTTCAAAAGCTTTGCAACATCCACGGCTTGAGCATAGTTTCGTGTATGTGCTTCCACTTCTAATTGTTCAAGCTTTTTCTTAACAGTTTTTTCTGCTTCTTCCACGGGAACTCCTGCCGCAACCATTTGTTGAATGTGCCTCTTGAAAACTTGATGGAAGTTTATGGCTGCGGTTCCGCCTGGCGGATGATGAGCAATCACAGCATCATAACCTAACTGTGTGGCAAGCAAAAGCTCTGCGACACCAACATCTATGCCAAACAGGGCTTTTCTAATGTTGTCACCGCTTACGTATACAGCGCTGTCTTCTGGAACTTCCTTTAGTCCCGCAAGTTTCAAAGATAGCTTCATAATTTCTTCAGTATTCATTGCATCTTCACCTTTAATTCTTGAAACATTGTTAGTATTAGTTTCGTTTACACGTAAAAAATGTGACGGTGGCTTTGTGAAATATTTTGACCTTAACTATCCTTTCGCTTTTGCTCTCTACGAGACTAGACCCTCCCTTATATATAGGTTGAACTTCTCGTCTATTTGCCATAGGACTTGTCCACAGAGAAGCGCTGATAAGAAATCAGTAAAATTGTTATGTAATTAGAAAAGAGGGGTTTTGCGGGAGATGTTTCCAATAAGTGGAGCTAAAAACTTTACTTATAGTAAATACGTCAATTGAAAAGTAAAAAGGGCATCTAGAATGCGTGTGAGAACAAGAAAACTGGCTTTAACAGAAGGCATAACAGCTGGCGTCCTCTTTGGAACAGCAGCCATCTTCATAAGGTTTCTGCAAAACTTGGACGCATTCTCCATAGCCTTCTGGCGGTTAATAATCGCTTGCTTAGCCTTGGCTATGATATTGATGGTTCTTGGGAAATCGTTCCACCTTAACCTTGTTAGAAAAAATCTAAAGGAACTTTTCATCCTCAGTTTTTTCCTCAGCTTGCATTTTATATTCTTCATATCTGCGGTAAAGGATACAACAATCTTAAATGCAACGGTTCTTGTCAACACATCCCCCATTTTCTCAATGTTTGTCTCAAGTTTCCTCTTCAAGCTTAAGCCATCTCGCCTAGCAATTTTGGGCTTAACGATATCATTCATAGGCGTATGCGTTATTGCTTGTACTGAGACCATAACGGCAAATGCAAACACTCAATCAGAAATCTTTTCTGGAAACTTAAAAGGTGATTTGGAAGCTGTTTTAGCTGCCTTGGTTGAATCCTTTTATCTTAATTATGGTCGGAAAATCAGGAATCAAATGACTATACTTTCTACAATGTTTCCGATTTATATGCTGACAGCCGTTATTGTAGGAGTGTTAAGCATACCAGCCACGAACAAAATTTTAACATTGCCAACTGAAACAGCAATTATCCTTCCACTAGTGGGCTTAGGCATACTGCCAACGGCAATAGCCCATACACTTTATTTTTCTTCTTTATCAAACCTGAAATCCTTCGAAACCGCAACAATGGCTTTGCTTGAACCCGTTGGTGCAACGTTTTTAGGCATAATCCTATTCCAAGAAATACCTCAATATCTATTCGTTTTCGGCGCTACTTTGATTTTGCTAGGAATCATTTTTATTGTTAAAGAGAAAAGCTGAAAGTGTTCAAGTTTGACGAAATAATAAAAAAGGACAAATAGGTATTAATGTGCTAAAATGAGTTGAGACAATGAAGATTAATGAAAAAATATCGAAGGCTCTGAAATCTGCCACAACCCACTTAGAAAATTCAATGTTGGCGTTAAACAAAAAAGATGAAAACTCATTTGCTGATAGCCTCTGGCATGTTGCAGCAGAACTGGAATACATACTCTTCCTATTTTCAATAACATTTCCAAACGAAAGCGACCTATCGAGGTGGAAGCCAAACCCTGAACTTAAAAGTGAAACTGGTTCAATGCTGGTGGATGTGGGGAATTTGCTAAACGAAGCTGAAAGGTTTGTTGTGAACGAAAGGTTGCTAGACGCCTACAAGAGTGCTTACATTGCAAGACATTGTATACTTAAGGTTCAGGAAGACCTTGCTAAAAAGAAACGTGAGATGCTCAAAAAGAAATAGTAACTATTCTTCTTCAGCAGTTTTCTTCTCCTTAATCATCAAAGTGTTTTCTTCTTTGCCTATTACTCTGAAATAATCTTTTAGTTCGTTTTTGTGTAGAAACTTTCTTAGAAGCACTCGTAGATATTTTTTGGAAATATTCGTCTCTTCACCTTTTACGGTTATTATGTCTGTTGTTGTTTCAACTTCCGCTTTCGTTTTTTCTTTTAAGAAGCCAGCCAACTCTTTGATTAAGTCGCTTCCTTCACTTTTCAGTTCAGATATGTTAATTCTTGTTTCGGCCATACATATTCACCTTATTTTCGAATCATTATGACTCTCACCTGGTCGCATGTGTCTTCGCATGCGTCTGCAATCATTTCTATAGCTTCGAAGAGCTGGCTTACTAAAACTGCTACCCCGGCTTTAGGTAAGTCTTCTTTTCCAATCAGTGTTCTGGCTTTTTCGTGTATATCGTCAACTTTTTCTTCTTCTCGTTCCACATCATCCGCAGCTTTGAGAGCTTCTTCAGGTTTCGTCATCATTTTATTCACGCATTTTTGAAGGGAAGCTACACATTCTTTAACGCTTTTAACCATTTCTACAAATTCATCTTTAATTGATCTAGGCACATGCTCCATTGGTATGGCTCCTAGTACACGTGTAGATTCTCTGCTCCAATCTGCAACCATATCTACTCTCTTTACAAGATCCATTAAGTCTGCTCTGTCAACCGGTGAAAGTTCTCCTTTTGACACTTCGTCCATAACTTTTCTTCGCAATGCGTCTGCTTCTCTTTCGCTGCTTGCCACTCTTTCAATACATATGCGCATTTCCTTCTCTTCGCTTTTTATTGCTGCTCTTATTGCTTTTTCTAAATCTTCAACGATTCCTGTTATCAAAGCTAGGTGTCGCTGTATGGTTGCTAACGCCTTTGTTTCCCTTCTCTTTTCAAACCATTTTATTAGTTCACTCAACAGCTATCTCCTCCCTCAATCCCGCCTCCGGATATACAAACACATGTGCTCTTTCAGGTGGAAAACTCGCAGTAACCTTTTCCCCTGTATTAAACCATTCCTCAATTAAAGAAGGCTTAACAATCACTATTAAATCCTGATTTTCAAGTCTAATCTCATACCGCATGTTTGTTCCCTCAAAGGTTACTCTTTCTATTGTGCCTAAAATAGAGTTTTTATTCCTTTTTACTCCCTTTTCGACAATGAATGTTTCTGGTCTTACGGCTAAAATCAATCTTTCACCAATTTTTGCGCTTTCATCAACCGTTTGAACTTTTATTTCGCCACGGAGCTCTATTATTGCTCCCTTACCACTTATGCTTGAAACGTAACCTTCTAGGAAATTTGATTCTCCTATAAAATGTGCCACAAACACGCTTTTCGGGTTCATGTAAAGCTCCTCTGGGGTTCCAACCTGCAAAACCTTTCCCTTCTTCATAACCGCGATTCTATCTGAAATTGCCATGGCTTCAGATTGGTCGTGGGTTACATGCATAGCCGTTAAACCTAAATCCCTAACCATTTTTTTTATCTCGTATCTGAGTTCGTTTCTTACTTTTGCGTCTAACTGTCCCAATGGTTCGTCCAAAAGTAGTAATTTGGCTCCTGCAGCTAGGGCTCTTGCCACGGCTACTCTTTGCATCATTCCTCCACTTAACTCGCTTGGAAAAGCATCTAATCGCTCATGTAATTTAACCATCTCAAACACCTCATGCCCTATAGTCTTCGCCTTTTCCATGTCGAAGCCTTTCACCCGTGGACCATAAATCACGTTATTCCAAGCGTTCATATGTGGGAACAATGCAAAAGTCTGGAAGACGAATCCTATGTCCCTATCTTCAGGCGGAACATTATTAACGAGCTTGTCTCCAATGTAAATTTCACCTTTATCAGGCTGAATTAACCCCGCAATAAGCCTCAGCAAAGTTGTTTTTCCACATCCGCTTGGACCAAGCAAAGAAAAATATTCCTTATCATAAACATGGAGGTTTACATTATCCACAGCTACAATTTTTCCAAACTTTTTTGTAACGTTGACTATGCGAACGTCAGGCATCTTTCAGGCTTCCTCCACATGTTGCATGTGATTTAGCAGAGTTACTGCATAAATTTTAGGCTGTATATTAAACATGCTAGTATCTTCCTTTTCCTCTAACAATAAGTCGTAAAGAAAGCAGAATTATGAAGGAGAACAATATCAGGAAGCCGCAGCCTAAACCAATTTCCAACGGTGTGGCGGGTATTTTCTGTTTGCCCAAGCGAGGTACCCAATCAACAAGGACAAGTGGCGCTGTCCGTAGTGTAGTAACCACCGCTGCTGTTGCACCAGTCTCGCTTATACTTCTGGTGAAAACCATTACAGCGCCTGAAAGTATAGAGTATTTGGTTAATGGCAGAATTATTGTTCTGAAAACCCCTAAAGGTTTAGCTCCAAGGGTTCTTGAGGCTTCTTCCAAGTCCACGCTTATTCTTTCAACTGCAGCAGACATTGACCTTACAAAATATGGATACGTGATTGCTAAGTGGGCAAAAATTAACAGCCAGATCTCGGGTATAAAGGCAAAGTTATTCCAGAAGAATTTGAGTGAGACCCCCAGGGCTATTGATGGAACTATTAACGGTATATTAACAAGAACATCCAAGATTGCTGATGATAAAGTTCCAAACCTTCTTCTTGCAACAATTATTGCCATTGGTAGACCTATAATAACGTTTAAGACTGTGACCACTGCTCCTAGAAGATATGAAAGGATGAGGCTTTGCCAATATTCTCCCCAAACACCTGCACCTGACAGCGATTTGGGCAGCGTGTCGGTGAAAATGGCTTCAAGTGCCGGAAGCGCAACGAAAAGGGATGGGATAAGTACTATTGCAAAAAAGATTAGGAGTGTGATGCTGTTTCTTGAGGTTGATGCTTTTGAGTAACTTAATTTTCTCTCGAATGTTGGCCAAACTTTTCTTATGGGTAATTTTAGTCTTGGTCCGAGGATGCGGATTATTGCAAAAATTACGCATGAGATAGCTATAAGTATAAAGCTTGCGAAAACTATTGAACCTTCATAGGTAGCTTGGCTGACTTCTCCGACTAGAAAGTCGTTTTTCATGTTTTGTATGAAGACTGGTCCATTTTCGAAGACTCCAGCAACCATCATTGTGGCTCCGGTCTCTGAAATTGACCTTGAAAATGCAAGTATGAAAGCTGCTATTAATGAAGGTTTTAGAATTGATAATGTGACTGTTCTTGATGCTGTGAATGGCGACGCACCGAGGGTCCTTGATGCTTGCTCATACTCCATCTTATAATCAAGCAAGGCTCCAACAACCACTCTCACCACAACCGGAAAAGAAAATGTGAAGTGGAGCAATATGACGAGGAGCCAACCAGGTGAAACAAGTGTATTTCCGAAAAGCGAAGATACTCCGCCTGGGTCACTCCAAAAAAGGAATAGCGAGTAGCCAAGGGCGGCTGTTGGCACAATGAATGGAATGTCGGAGAACGTGTCAAGGACGTTTAGCCATTTTGATTTTCCACGCGTGATGAGCCATGCCATCGGGATTCCAGTTACGATGTCTAAAGCGGAGACGAACAAGGCTACTGTGAAGGAGTTTTCAATTGCGCTCAGTGCGCGGGCCATGAGTTGTGGTTGGTTCAGAACCTGTTGCATTGTGTTCCATTTGATTATTATTCCGAGTATTGGCGGCAACAGTATTAATGCAAAGAATATTATAACCGCGGTTAAGTATACTCCGCACTTGACAGACTTTTTTGATGAAAGCCTATCCAAAGCTTCTGTAATCTTAGGTTTATGCAATTATTTCTCCGCCTGAGCTTCACTCCCACAACTTTAAATTTTATTTCTTTTCTCATTCGTGTTTTTAGCTGATAAATTTTCCTTACAAGAAGGTGTCAGTTCGCCCGTCGAGTCATATCACTGCCTAGGCTCTATTGACTCTCTGCTTCATCATCCTAAAGAAATGAGAAGCGCAACAAAACTTAAGGCTTTTGTGCTTAAAACTAGTAAGCTGAGCAGCAAGGTGAAATTATGGATGTTTTGAAGGCTGTTAAAGGGAGAAGAAGCATAAGAGCTTTTAAAAGTGATGATGTTTCACCAAAAATTGTTGAAAAACTCCTTGACGCGGCAATTTGGGCGCCTTCTGCCGGAAACATTCAACCATGGGAATTCATAGTTGTTCGAAAACCAGAAATCAAAAGCGCTTTAGCAGAAGCAGCCTTAGACCAAACTTTCATCGAAGAAGCTCCCGTCGTGATAGTTGTTTGTGCAAATAAGAATCGGTCTTCTCAGAGATATGGCGTCCGTGGCAGAACCTTATATTGTTTACAAGACACGGCTGCGGCAATACAGAACATTTTGTTGATTGCTTATTCCCTTGGGTTAGGCACATGCTGGGTTGGTGCTTTCAGAGAAGAAGAAGCAAGAAAAATTCTGAAAATTCCTCAAAGGATAAAACCAGTAGCTATAGTTCCAGTCGGTTATCCAGCGGAGACTCCTCTGCCACGAAATAGAAGACCTATAAATCAACTAGTTCATTACGAGATCTTCTAGATGGGATTTCTAAGAAAATGTGCAGTTATTATCTAGGGCGAACTTACGTAGCCAGATGTAAAGGAGTTCTTGGCAGTGCATGATGTGGTTGTTGTGCCTGTGGGTGAGTGGTTGGAAGTTTTGGTTTAGTGTGGCCATTTTTTTCCGTAGTTGATGCATACTGTTGTTACGTCGTAGATGTCGATTATTCCGTACGGTTCAGCTATGTCTGCAGGCGGATACCAGTTTGGGTCTCCCGGTTTGGAATTATATGCGATGCAGACTGTTGTTACGTCGTAGATGTCGACTTGGCAGTCGCAGTTTATGTCGCCCATAAGAAATGGCTGCGGATACATCAGTGGATAATTGTCTTGATTGTATTCGTCAATTATGTAGGGTGTGTCGCCTATTCCGTCTCCATCTGAGTCTGTGCCGTTGTAGTCACTCCAATAATTGCCACCAGAAGGATAACCACCATCCCAAACAGTATTAACTCCTGTTCCGTTTACTTGTTGGATATTATTGATGAAGTTGTTATGGTAAACAGTATGGTTATTGGATGCACCGCCGAGAGAGATGCCGTATATACAGTTCGTTACGGTGTTGCCCGTGATATTGCTGCCAATAGCATTTCTACTAAGTATACCGTACGTGCAGTTTGCTATCCAATTTCCCAAAACTGTGGCGTTGCATTGGTAAACGGAGTGATAACTACATTTACAAAATTCGATGCCTGCATAGCAGTACATCACTCGGTTGCCTATGATTTTTGCATTTCCACTACAAACCATGAAGAGACCCGGACCATCATTGTATTGGATATCATTACCCATGATTACATTGTCGAAACAGCGACCACCCCAGTCGTCCATAAAAATTCCAATTCGATTGTGTGATATCGTGTTATTGACAATCCTGTTAAAGTTGGAATCAAAATAGAACCAGATGCCTGGGCCGTAATTCTGTGTTACCAGATTTTCGCTGAATGTGTTATTATCAGAACCCATTATAAACACGCCGATACCATAAACATGAACGCAAAGGGTTATTATGTTGTTGCTGATAATGCAGCCACTAGAACCATACATTTCAAGTCCTTCGCCATAAGCTCCCCCAGTCCCACTCTTTATTGTAAACCTTCTGAACTGAACGTTGTTTGCGCTTATCTCAACGTGACCGTCTATGATCGTCCCGCTGGGGCTTTCGCCAACAAGATTCAAAGACTTGTTTATGTTCACAGTTTCATAGTAAGTTCCATTTGAAACCAGAATTGTGTCTCCTTCGTCTGCTTTGTCAATTGCTTCTTGTATCGTCGCATACATGTACGGCACAGTGGAAGGAGCGTACACTTTTATCGTAAAATTCTCGTAACCGAACAGTATCGGGGGACCGGGTAACCCGGGGGATGCGAGTTTGATTTCCAAAAACTTGATTGCAGTTACATTCACATAACCGCAATCTAAGGGTTGTTTTATCAATCTTAAAGTGACTATGCAGAAAGTTCCGTTTCCAAAGAAGGGCCATGCAGGAGCATTTGATGAATACGCCATCCACAAAACGGAAGTACCGGAGTCATATTGATTTCTGACAGCCGTGCATGGCGCATAGAGTATTCCTGCGTATGGGCTTGGCGATACTGGCACTTGTGACGTGTTCCATGGGACAGTTGTTTGGTGGCTTACATAAGCGAAATATGTGGTGTTTATGTACATTTTTATATCGAAACAATAAAGGTCTTCAACGTTTTCAATGGTTATTGCAATCTTCAACTCCCGTCCAATTACGCGTCCCGGGCCAATCTGACTTTTGTCAGCTACTCCTCTTATTATTGCATCGGGATTGGAATAGACAGAAACATGCGCTACATTCAGTGCCAAAGCTGAGCATATCAAAAGCGTTAGCAACAATATTCCACAGACTCTTCTCTTTGACAATTCCCTTTCTCCTACTAACAAATAGTTCAATCAATAAAATAACTCTTGCGGTGACATTTTCTATCATCGCCTATATTCTCGAGCATTTCAAGTTGCACATAATGGCTTGAATTCGGATACAGTGTGTTTCATTTTGGAATCAGCTTTTTCTTGGCAAGCAAACCTCAGGAATGTCTTAACAGTTCTAGAGTAAGACAATTCCTCAGACTTCCGAACTCTCTAGCAACGCTGCGGAACGAAAATGAGTAACGTTTCTGGGCAAAGAACCTGAAGCAGCAAGTTGCGAAATAACAAAACGCTGGGAGACCATGGAGTAGCATTAGAGTGCAATGCGCACGAAATGAAATTTTAATATCTTGCCTGCACATCTTAACTTGTGAGGCTAATCATTGAGATACGCTGTGATTGCGGAGGCTTACGAAAAAATCGAAGCCACAACCAAAAGACTGGAAATGACAGACCTTCTAGTCAATCTCCTAAAAAACACACCAAAAGAAATCATTGACAAAGCTGTATATCTAACTCAAGGCAGATTATATCCCGATTTTGTCAACCTCGAAATCGGTGTAGCCGAAAAACTCGCAATAAAAGCCATAGCCCGTGCTTCAGGACGAAGCGAAAGCGAAATAGAAGAAGACTTGAAAACAACCGGAGACATTGGAGAAACAGCTCAGCGATTCATGGCTAAAAGAAGACAAGTAACTTTTTTCCAACAGCCCTTAACAGTTCAAAAGGTTTACGAAACCTTGGATAAAATGGCTAGGACTTCAGGCTCTGGGGCAGTTGATCTTAAAATGGCGCTTTTAGCCGGGCTCTTGGCTGGTGCAACTCCCAAAGAGGCCAAATACATCATGCGAACCGTTACTGGAAATTTGCGTTTAGGCATTGCTGACATGACGGTTCTCGACGCTTTAGCCATAGCCTATGGTGGTGGAAAAGAAGCCCGCGAACTCGTAGAGCGAGCTTACAACATATCTTCGGACCTTGGAAGAGTTGCAAAAACCGTGGCTGAAAAAGGATTGAAAGGAATTAAGAAGTTTCAAGTTTTAGTAGGTGAACCCATAAGATCCATGCTAGCCGAAAGGCTATCCTCACCAGAGGAAATTTTAGAAAAGCTTGGCGGAAGATGCATAGCCGAATACAAATACGATGGTGAAAGGATACAAATTCACAAGAGAAGTGATGAAGTTGTTCTCTTTTCTAGACGATTAGAAAACATTTCTGATCAATACCCAGACGCTATTGAACTTCTCAAGAGACATGTAACAGCAAAAGATGCCATTTTAGAGGCGGAATGCGTTGCCATGGATCTTGAGACAGGGGAGATGCGCCCTTTCCAGGAGCTGATGCACCGCAGGCGCAAGTATGGAGTCAAAGAAGCTATGGAAGAGTATCCTGTTTCGCTTTTTATGTTTGATGCATTATATGTTGACAATGAAGACCTGACCTTAGAACCCTACCCTGTTAGGCGTCGGGGACTTGAAAAAACCATAAAAGAAAGTGGTAGAGTAAAAATTGCTAAATACATAATCACTAGCAACGCGCAAGAACTGGAAAAATTCTTTGAAGAAGCCATAGAAAATGGCTGTGAAGGCTTGGTTTGTAAGTCTATTGCAGAAGATTCGGTTTATCAAGCTGGGGCTAGAGGTTGGCTTTGGATAAAGTACAAGCGAGACTACAAAAGTGAGATGAAGGACACTGTGGATTTAGTTATTGTTGGAGCCTTTCATGGCAGAGGGAAAAGAGCGGGAGCTTATGGTGCCCTTCTCCTAGCGGCTTATAACCATGAAACTGATACTTTTGAAACCGTTACTAAGTGTGGGACAGGATTTACGGATGAAGATTTAGCGAAACTGCCTAAAATGTTGCAGAAGAACGTCATACAGCATAAGCATCCAAGGGTTGATTCAATGGTTGAAGCGGATGTCTGGTTTGAACCTGTTGTAGTGATTGAAATTTTGGGAGCTGAGATAACGTTAAGCCCAATTCACACATGTGCGATGAGCGCAATCCGTAAGAGAAGCGGCTTGGCCATTAGGTTTCCAAGGTTTACTGGAAAATATAGACTTGATAAATCAGCTGAAGATGCAACCACTGTCACTGAAATATTGGAGATGTATCGTAGTCAGCTTAAAAGAATCGGTGAAACTTAAGTTCAAAGAAATGACAGGTGTTTAGCAAACGCTTTAAGGCTTTGAAAGTTATGCTTCTCATTTTCTTTTTGGGGGGAGAGGAAGGAGAAAGAAGAGAAGGCGCCTGTTTTTTGACATTTTTGCAAATATAGTGTCTCTTGCCCCCTTCCTTTATTTTTGTATTCGATATATAACATTTGTTGTCTTATTTTTCAGAACTTTTTGTGCAATTTTAGGGTTACATCTATGTGCATCAAGTGATTCAACTTTTGTTTCCCACGTTGTTGAAAGTAGTGGATTTTTTGGCCTACTTTTTTTCTTTTTTATCTGTTTCTTTTTCATTTGATACATCAACGCGCTCGCTTTTTTTGATAATAGAATTGGTTTTTTAGATACTCGAATTAAATTTCACAAAATTTATAAGCGGTTTGAAACAATACTCTTCCTCACACCTAGATCGTACAACGCTAGGTGCGTTTGAAGTAAAAAAGAGGAGAAAGGAAAAATGAAAAACAAACTGATATCAATGGCAATGCTCTTAATGCTATTAATAGCTATAACTCCAATGGTTTTGCATTTAGAGCCTGTAAACGCTGACCTTGGTTACAGTCCAAGTCTTGTTGTGTATGACGCAAAAAACCGAATCAATGCAACTCTTGGCATCAAATCTCTCTCCAAAATGGCAATTAAAGGTTTCATTAAAAATGTCGGGAGTAAGACGTTAAACAATTTGCTTACATCTGCATTCTTTAAAGAAGGCACCGGCGGTGTGCAACCATTGGACATGTCATTTGAATGGTCTCTTGACTGTTCCACTTGGTATGCTATAGATCCTTCTGAGGTCAAATCAGCTGATGCGTCAAGTGGGTATCAAGTCGAGTTAATCATCGGTCCACCAGGCGGCGAAACTCTAAACCCAGGCGACAATCGCACAGTGTATATCAGAGCAACTTTCATTCAAGATCTGACTAAGGTGAGTTCAGGCTATAGTATAGCCGTATGGTCGTTCAACGATACAAACGCAAATCGACACTGGGATGCAGGTGAAAAAATCTACTCGGAGTCTCCCCCATCAACATATGATACGCCCATCAGAATTGACCTCTCCATAATACACACTGTAGAGATCGCCGGCACTGGACAATTCTACTACAACATTCAAGACGCCATAAACGCCGCAAACTCAGGCGATACAATATTCGTATACAATGGAACTTACAGCGAAGCATTGTACATCAACAAGACTCTCACTCTCCAAGCAGCCAGCACTCCAATTATCCAAGGTAGCCAACTGGTTGCAACCAACTATGGCACCAGGGAAGCAGTGATTTTCGTTGAGAACGCAGCAAACGTAATCATACAAGGTTTTGACATTGAAGGCCTTGGCTTCGGACCTGGCGAGCCTAAAAGCTACGGCGTCATATATGAAGAGTCCAGCGGAACCATCAAGAATTGCATCGTGCAGACAAACATGATTGGCGACATGTACGATACGGGCATAGCTGCATGGGACGGGTCTAATCTAAAAGTTGACACATGCACAGTCAAGAAGTTTGGCAGAGTAGGAGTATTCTATTATAATGGCTGTGGCGGTGGCGTATACAACAGCATCATAGAAGGACAAATCTATAGCGACCTAAACTACGTGAACTACGGAATCGAGATAGAATCTTGGTACGATCCATGCGTCATTGAAATTAAAGGAAACAAGATCTACAACTGCAACAACACGAATCCAGAGCCATCATGGTCTTCTGCTGGCGTAGTTATAGACGGATGGGTAGCCTCCTATGATCTGCCACATTCAATAGTCAACATGACATGCAATGACGTATACAACAACTTCTACGGCATTGAGGTAGTCGCGAACCCATACTCGTGGGCCCATTACAACAACATCTACAATAATACGTATTATGGGGTTATCCAAGACCCCGACTTCGCTAACAACAACATAACCTTTGACGCACGCTACAACTGGTGGGGCAAAGCAAGTGGACCATATCACATGACACTTAATCCTGGCGGTCAGGGAAACAAGGTAAGCGATTACGTGGCTTTTGCTCCTTGGTTACATGCGAAGAAAGTTCTGCCATTTGTTCATGATGTCGCTGTTTCTGATGTAACGGCCGCTCCAGCGATGGTTGAAATTGGCGGAGCAGTATATATCAGTGTTACCGTGAAGAACTTAGGCAACTGTTATGAAAACACTACTCTAACTATAACCTACGGTAGCCATATAATAATTATACCAATAAAAGACTGGGCGCCTGGAAATGCAACGACGTTCCATTACGTTTGGGACACAACTGGTGAAGGAACATGTCTCCACACAATAAGCGCGTTAGTTAACCCAGTTCCGTTAGAGACCTGCATATACAATAACTACAGGGACACCAACGTCGCACTAGTTAGCAACATACCGTCACCAGCAATATTAAAAGTAGAACCACCCTCTGTAATAGGAGTGGTTGGCGGCACAGTCAAACTCAACATAACGATTAACAATCTAGACGCATATTGGGACCTTGCAGGTTTCAACATCAAACTATACTACAACACGACAATATTGAACGCGACGGCAATCAGCTTAGGTGCTTTTGCGGAGTACTTTAACCTGACATTGAAGATCGCGGAGAAAATAGATGACGCCGCAGGCTACGTATTGGTAGCCTACAGTTGGAACCCGGCAAAGGAACACACGCCGCCTTCAGGTAGCGGAATACTGGTGGATATAGCTTTCTTGGTCACGGCTGTGGGCAAAGGCGACTTCACACTTCGTGATGTAAAGCTGTCAGCTTTTCCAAACCAAAACAAGTGGTGCGTACCCTATTCAATACCCATAGACTATACAACAACAGACGGTCACGTAGAAACCAAACTTCCAATGTTTGGAGACGTTAATCGGGACGGAACAGTAGACATCTATGACATAACAACAGTATGCATAGCCTATGATTCTCGTCCAAACGATCCCAACTGGAATCCTAACGCAGACCTTGCCCCAGAGTTCGGAATAATCGACATCTACGATGTTTGTACCGTATTGATTAACTACGGAAAGACTGACCCATAAGCTCGCACAAAACTCTCGCAATTTCCCTTTTTTATCCAAACATCAGCGAAACAAAGTATATAATAAGCATAATAAAACCTGTCAATAATAGCAAGAATCCTATGCGCGGAAATCCCCGTGCTTTCCAAGAATCCCTTCTAAAAAGCTCTGATGGGCCAACACCACCTTTACCATAAACTCCATCTGCCGCAGCGCCCAAAATCGCAGCCTGAAAACTGCTTCTATTAATACCGCCTGATCCAAGAAGAAATAATGTACCGAAAATAATGAACATTATTCCTTCCACAAAAAATGCGTCTGCTGTAGAAACATATTGGTTTGTAGAAAACAGGGTCAAATTCACAACATACATAATTGCCGTCAACATTGCAGAAATAATAACCAAAATGGCAAGATTCAGCAAATTCGTCTTTTTCATGATAATCAATTTATGAACCACCTTCGTTAATTAAACCTTTTTGCTGCAAAGAATGGTCGTTTTCGACGTTAAAACTTAAATGTGTGCAGTACAGAAGAAAGGTTAGAGAAAGTGTAGATTAGTATGATACGTGCAAAATTGGATAATTTGATTCGAAGGAACAAAAAAGAAGTGATGTTTACTACATTTTGGATTGCGATAGTGTCTACAGTTGTGATCATAAGCTACTACTCGATCTACTTAACTACCACGTGGGGTTATTGGAAAACTGCCTTTTCTGTTTCCCCTTGGGAAGGACCATCAATTGGCGTCATAGGCGTGATAGTATTGGCGATTATTAGCGTCGTTGCCGGGTACATTATAAGCGATTCTCGAAGCCTTATCTTCGCATACTCCCTTACGATAATCATCTCTTTCTTAATAGCCGTTGCATTCTCGTTCTGTTACATCTGGTTGGTCTTAAACTATCCAGTCTTTGCATTGGAATACGAATGGGAATACTATCTTTATATGGCTGTCATCAACATTTTCAGGATGTTTGTTCCAACAGCTTTGTTTACGTGTTTGTTTGGAGTAGCTTTAGGGTCAATTATGAGAGTGCTTATCTTTGGCAAGTAGATTTAACGTGTCAAGACTTAAGTAACGCCCTTGCCTTAAACAATGTGAGGTAGGCTGATGTTTGAGTCTTGGAAGGAAGAGATCGAAGAGATTCTCACAATTGTAATAACGACACTTGCTAGTTCATGGTTTTGGCTTCCAGTTCTGTTTTGCGCAGGAGTATATATTGATATGTGGATGATGATTAACATTCATCCATTAGTAGGAACAATATTGCCCGGTGCATTGATAATTTATGTGATCCGCATGGAAGAAAAAAGAATCAAATTAACATATGGTCTTAAGGATAAACGATATCTTAAAGCATTACACGGATTTGGACAATTCCCAGAACCTGACCGCAGAAAAGAATTAATTGAAGAGTTAGCGACATCAAAAAAGAAAAAGGAAAAATCTAACTGATATAAGATTGTTCCAGAAAGTTAATTAGAACGTGGGATTTAAGATAGTTTTAGAGTGAAAGAGGATTAAGTTTACAATGAGAAGTAAATTCTTTCTATTAGGACTTGTGCTTGTTTTTTCAGGAATAGTTATTACCTCATTGTATAATGCGCCAAGTAAAAGCTACGTGTATCAACAAGGCCACACAAACACTTATGCTTTTGAAGTTTCAGGCTATTTCAATAAGGGAGAAAAACTCGTACTTGGCATGGTGCCTGGTGATACATGGCTCGATTACATCGACGTGTTAGGGTATATGCCAGATTATTATGATGCGACGATTAGGGTTGAAATAAACAACACTGAGGGGCAAAGAACGGCTATAGACCTAGTCTATATTACGTATGCTACGACATCAGGCGAATACGCGCAACTCTCTTTGCAAATGGCATATACGAATTTTACAACAGGAGGTCTTGCCAACCTTGGAGGGGCAGGTGCAGAAGGTGGTGCCATTGAAGGAATAGTTGAGACCAGCGGGACATATACAGCCAAAACCTTAGGAACCCCAGCAGACCCTGAAGTACTGTATGAGCTTAATATTCCTCCAACATCAATAACGCTTGATCAGTATGTTATGCAAGAATCTTATCCTTATCGCGAGACATGGCCAATAGGAGTGGTGTTAATTGTTTCTGGTGGATTCTCGTCTTTTTGGGCTAGAAGACAAACCAAGAGACAGAAAATTTCGAGAAAGAAGAAAACGGGCTGAAAAAAGGAGAACCGTTTTTCTTTAAAGCCTTTCACACTTCGATCAATGTCTGCGTTTAAACTTGGAGATCTGTCTCTGCTTATCTAGGCTTTCTTCTGGTAGAGATGACAAGCTACAAGATGACCATTGCCTTCGTCTATAAGTTCAGGCTCCTTTGTGCGGCAAATGTCTCCAATGTATGATGGACATCTCGTGTGAAATCTGCAGCCAGAAGGAGGATTCACTGGACTAGGTATTTCACCCTTAATAACGACTTCAATCCTTTTTGCTGTAGGATCTGGAATTGGAACAGCAGCCATTAAGGCTTGAGTGTATGGCTGTAAGGGTTCAGCGATAACTTGGTTTATAGTTCCCATTTCCATTATTTTGCCTAGGTACATCACGGCTAGTCGGTCACATATATGTCGCGCCAGGGCTAAATCGTGCGTAATATAGAGGAAAGAACAGTTGTACTTATCCACGAGAGAAAGCATCAGCTTCAAAATTTCAGCTCGAATCGAAACATCAAGCATCGACACAGGTTCATCTGCGACAACAAATTCAGGGTTAACCACGAAGGCTCGAGCAACTCCAATTCTTTGCCTCTGACCTCCGCTTAGCTCATGAGGATACCTGAAAACGAATTCTTCAGGGGGAGTTAATTCAACATCTTCCAAAGTTTTGGCAAGTCTCTCTTGGATTTCGCTTTCGCCAGAGGTTACGCCCAAAACCCTCAGAGGTTCTGTAACTATGCTTTCCACGGTCATTCTTGGATTGAGAGACTCGTAAGGATCCTGGAAAATCATCTGCATTTGCCGTCGAAAAGGCTTCATTTGGCCTCCATTTAACGAAGTTATGTCTTGATCCTTGAAAATAATCTTGCCAGTTGTGGGTTCAATCAGTCTAAGCGTGAGTCTTCCAGTAGTCGTCTTCCCACTTCCACTCTCGCCTGCTAACCCAAAGATTTCTTTACGTTTTATCTCAAAGCTTATTCCGTCAACTGCTTGCACGTAAAGAGCTTTTCTTGAAAGTAGGGTGCTGAAAAATCCAAGTTTCAGAGGAAACCATTTCTTCAAGTTCTGAACTTTGAGTATTGTCTCGCTCATTTATTTTCGGCCTCCAACAAGATGGCATGCTGCAAAGTGATCTCTCGAAATCTCTTCAAACTCAGGTTTCAGTTTCTTACAGATGTCCATCGCATATTTGCATCTTGGATGAAATCTACAAGCACTAGGAGGATCAAAAAGATTAGGTGGAGACCCCGCAATAGAAACCAGTTGTTGTTTTTCCGATGCAATGCTTGGGAAAGCCTCAATCAATCCCTGAGTATAAGGATGCAAAGGTTTCTTGAATATGCCTGTGATTTCGCCATACTCAACTATGGTTCCAGCATACATTATAGCAAGTCTTTCACAAGTCTCAGTGATCATAGAAAGGTCGTGAGTTATCATGATTATTGATATTCCAAGCCTGTCCTTCAGGTCCTTCAACAGCTTCAAAATCTGCGCTTGAACAATGACATCCAATGCTGTTCCAGGCTCATCTGCAATTAAGAGTTTAGGATTGCACGCCAAAGCCATGGCGATAAGAGCTCTTTGGCGCATTCCACCGCTGAACTCGTGTGGATAGTTGTCAACTCTGCTAGGGTCGATTCCGGTCAGCTCGAATAGCTTTCCAGTTCTGTCTTTTGCATCTTTTCGAAGAACTTTCGGTTCGTGTATTTTTATGGCTTCAACAACTTGATCTCCAATCTTGTAGACTGGGTTAAGTGCGTTCATAGCGCCTTGAAAAATCAGAGAAATGCCTTTCCATCTAACTTGCTCTCTCATTTGAGTTTCGCTGAAATCTGCAATGTTTTTTCCATCAAAGATGATTTTTCCTTTAACTATTTTGCCCCCCTGTGGAAGAATTCTAAGTATCGAAAGAGCTATAGTTGTCTTACCACATCCTGATTCGCCAGCAAGTCCCAATGCTTGTCCTTTGTCAACCTGAAAACTCGCGTCCTCGGTGGCTTTAACTGAGCCCCTTCTGATTTGATAATACGTTGTTAAACCTTGAACGTCCAGCACTGGCAATTTATGATAACACCTAGCTTAGTAGTTAGGCATGAAATATATAAGTTTTAGTTGAGAATTACGAGGAAAAGGATTTAAATTTGTGCTAGACTAAGATTCTTTGGTTTGACATGAAGAGAAAATGGACAGGCTTAAGCATTAATCTAGATGAACTAGCTCAGGCAATCAAGGAATTTTTCGAGGCTAGATCATTTTTTGTGAAAAATAACAGAGAAGTAGAAAACATCAAGATTGAAGCTATTCCGAAGCAAGGCGTTCATAGAATATTGGAGCCGATCATGATATCCATAAGTGGAAAACCTGAAGATTTCGAAATATGCTTTCTGGCAGGGGAACGTTCACGTTCAATGGCCCGGCTTGGCGATTTGACAAAATTGTTCGGTGGCGGGTGGTTATTCTTGCGTGGAGTGAGATCTGAAGAGGAATTGGGAAAGTTGGAAAGAGAGTTTTGGGATTATATGTATCCTTTAATTGAATTCTTATCGAAAAAAGATAAGGAAGAGAAGACTTAGAATCTTTGTCTCAGCTTCGGGTTTAATATTTCGTCTAAAGCGTATCCCATGAGTATGAACGCCATTGCGAGTATCATGATTGCTATGCCTGGCGGAATCATCCAGAACCAGTAGTCGCTGAAGGGTCGGGCGACTACTCCAGTAGCGTTGAACTCATAGAGCATTCTTCCCCAAGAGACGATTGATGGGTCAAAGAGACCTAGCCAACTTATTGAAGCCTCGGTAATTATTGCTGATGGAACATGTGTGGCTAAAGTTACGTAAACCAAGGCGAAAACATTTGGGATGACGTGCCGTACTATTATGTAAGAGGTGCTTGCCCCGACTGATCTAGCTGCTTCAATGAAGGGTCTTTCTCTCAGACTTAAGACCATTGATCTGACTTGCCTTGCGAAGCCCATCCACCCCATGAAAGATAGTATTAATATTAGATTCCAGATTGATGCTTGCGTCACGACGATTAACACGATCAGCAAGGGTAATGTTGGCAAGACCATAAGGAAGTCCGCGAATCTCATTATTAATTCATCCCCGAGTCCTCCAACAAATCCCGCAACCAATCCAAGGAACAGGCCGAGTGTTACCGAAATTGCTGCTGATAGCAGTCCGACTGTCAGGGAGATTCGTGTCCCCCAGATTAATGTTGAGAATATGTCTCTTGGTTTGCCGAGGTTTCCGTCTGATCCGAGGATGCCAAATGCTTCTCCGTAGGTTAAGAGGTCAAAATTGTCAACGCGAACAGTTTCGTTCTGTTTGGCGTCAATTGTTATTTCTGCTTGTACTGAATATCCTGTGCCAGGTTTTGGAAATGTTTTACTTCGAATACTAGGAGATACGCCGGGATAATTTTGAGTGCTAGACCACACATTGTCTTTGAGGTTTGTAAGCTGGTAAGTGTAGACTTTCGTATCGTTTATTGCCATGTTTATTTTTACAGACGTCCGCGATGCGTTTGTCGTGAAGATTGATACGTGGATGAGGAAAGACTGTGGAGAATCTTTATATGGATATGTAAATTCGTGCCAAATCTTGGCATATCCAATGTTAGATGGATCTGAGTGGGTTATTTCTATACAGCCGTCGTTTTGGTCTCCCTGAGTCAGATTAGGGCGAACGACGGTGTCGTTTCCAGAGGTCCAGTTCCATTCTGTTTGAATTGATTGTAGGGTCGACATCGTATGGTCTTTGATCGGGAAAAAGTTTTCAGAAAGGGCGTCACCGCCTGGCAGGATTTTCATCCATATTGGTTTGGCCAATTCTTCAGCTATTTGCGGTCTTTCTCCTGCTGGGTAATGCCCTTTGAGAGTTGGAGAGTAGGGTTCGTATGGTGCTATAACCGGTGCCAGCAAAGCGAGTCCAATATAGAAGATCAAAATGGTTATTCCTAACAGTCCTCGTTTGCTTCTTTTGTATTCGTTCCAAAATCCCCTGAATCTTTTTATAGCAAATTTGAATTTAGCTTCTCTTGATGCCATTTTGGTCACCCATACCTTATTCTTGGGTCGACCACTCCGTAAATTAGGTCAGCGAGGAAGTTGGCAACTATTACTGTCAAGGTTGTAACATAGAATACTGCAGCGAGAACAGGTAGGTCTGTCTGCCCTATTGCTCGCCAAGTCCATCTTCCCATCCCCTCATAGTTGAACACTGTTTCAGTGATTATGGCGCCGCCGATCATGCCGGCGAATGATAATGCGACGCTTGTTATTATTGGTAGGGAAGCATTTTTTAACACGTGCTTTAGGAGAACTGTTCTTTCTCCTAATCCCTTAGCTCGTGCAGTTACCACGTAATCTTCAGTCATACTTTCAAGCATACAGGCTCTTGCCAATAGTATCCAGCCGCCTACGCTGAACAGAACTAACGTTGCTGTTGGAAGCGCTAAGTGGTAAAGTCTTCCAGCTAAATATACAAATATGTTATTGGGCCAGTTTCCTGGTACTGACCAAGATGTCGGATACATTCCGCCGAGCGGAAACCAGTGTAGTTGAATGCTAAAGATGTATAGGATTATCCATCCAAGCCAAAATATCGGAACCGAATAGGTTAATAGTGAACCAGTGACCAGTGCACCGTCCACTGCTCCGCCTCTTGTGTGTGCGGCTATGACTCCAATAAGCACCCCGAGTGTAATCGTTATGGTTGTGGCGAGTCCCATGAGCTCCAATGTGCGGGACATTTTGTCTACCATGGCAACACTTACTGACCCTGAGAAATAGGAGTCTCCGAAGTTCCATGTGATCAGATTGGTGATATAAATGATGTATCTTTCATGAAGTGGCTTGGTAAGCCCGAAATGCTCTTTTAGTAGTTGTATACGCGCCGGGTCCATCCTGCCTGAAAGACGACCAATGTAACTCTCCAATGGGCTGCCGGGCATTAAGACGAAAATCAAGAAGTTCACTGTTACCGCGAGCCAAATTAGAATCACCATGTAAACTATTCTTTTTGCTATGAAGGCCTTCAGTCCCATCTCCTCACCGAATATGGCTATTATGACTCGCTTATTTAAGATTTGGCATGGCTTGGCAAGATAAAAATGACAATCAATTTTTGTGTGCTAGAAACAAAAAAAAGAAGAGTATGAAGTTTGCTCGTTATTTTATGGACCGAGTGGTGGTGCACCGAATGTTTGTCCGTAGCTGACCAGTATTGTTGTTACGTCGTAGATGTCTATCCATCCACCATACGGAACGTCTACCGTGTATGATGGGGCTAGGTCTGCGCCTGGGAACCATGGTGGAATCACTGTTGGTTCAAGATAGCCTTTGGAATCGTAGCTGACTGTGGCGTATGTTACGTCGTAGATGTCTACAACGAACGCGCCTATGCGTGGACCGCCTAATGGCCTTGTCGTGTCTCTAGCTGGGTGTGGGTTGCCATATTCGTCGACGTCCCACCACCAGTACCAGTCAATTTCGCCCAGTGGCGGAGTGTCTAGGAAGAAGTAGTCGTTACGCTTGAACACTGCCCATGTGTCTTTAGTTATGGTGACTGGTATCCATTCACCAATGCTGTAGCTTGTAGGTATCCAGTCTGTGTCGCTGCCTGGATAGTATCCTTTCGCTGATTGGGTTATGTTCCAGTAGTTGACAACAAGGTTTCCTGACACTGCGGCGTTGAAGTAGATTCTGTTGGCTGAAAATGCGTCTCCTGTACTGTTGAATCTTGTCCAGTAGTTCGTGAACAGTACGTCGTTCACAGTAATGTTCTGTATTTGAGCGACTCCGTGACCTTCACCTGGATTGAGATAAAGACTGCTGCCTGCAGCATAGTTAGCCGCTGGATTGTTGTAGACTGTGGGTGTGCAGAATATTGCTCCCCACTCTTTCTTAGGCAAGTATGGATAGTTAGCTGCATACTGGAACCAGTAGCTTACGCTTGAGAAGCAAATCTTGTAAGTGTAGTCGTCAAGTATTTCGATGTGGTCAACATCTGCTACGTTGTCCCAGTTCCAACCATCGCTAAAGAAGTAATAGAACATGTTTGAGAATTCAACGTCGTGTGCTGTGAACGGTCTTATGTAGTTGCCTGTAACTGGCGCGGCCCACTTCACGTCTTTTCTCAACCAGAAAATGCACGCAGTCTTGGCCGTACTATCGTCTGGGTCAACCCATGTCGTAGGAGTCCAGTCCTCCATTATCCACGGCTGATCTCTTCCAAGGTCGTACGGGTTAAGTCCTATTCCACCTTCCCAGTACCTGTCCAACAATGCGTAGTCGTATGTCCATTGGGCATAGAGAATGTTGTGACTTTGTGGTGGCTGGTTCATTCCAAGTCTAAGAACGGTTTGCTCAGGTGCACCGGCAGCTTTGTAAGCGTTCATGAAGGTGTAACCGTTTAATGGTCCATAGCCCATTTCGTTGACTACGCCTAGCAGCCATGAACGCCAAGCGTAAAAGCTTCTAGCAGTCCACAGTGGAATGTTTACACATTTCATCACGATGATTGATTCAGCTGCTTGCGCTTGAACTATAGCTGATGGAATGTCAGTGGTATAGTATATGGCTTTAGCATATACGTCAAGGTTCGGATCTACTGCGGATATTCCTGGTGTTGGTCTTGGACAAGGTGGATTGACATAGTCGGAGCCGTCTGGCATCCAATGCGAGCTCTCGTATAGTCCGTATATGCTTGTTGGGTACCTGCCTAGACTCCATCCGCCAGTGTAAATGTGGTAGTTGCGGGCTGTCATGACTGGTGGTCTTGTGCCGCTTGAGGGCAATGGTTTATAATTGACTGGGATGCCTGCCTTCAGCATGTTGTCTCTTAAGAGATTACCTGCAAGAAGTCTCGCATTAGGATCGTCGCTTCTCGCATAGAATATGATTGGGTCTAACGGTTCACCGGCTTTGGAATGACAAGTCTTGTAATCGATAGCGAGATATGTGCAGGTCTTCAAAGATGTAGTGACTGTAAGCGTTACACGGGTTTGTTTACAAAGACCAGGTTGCTCTGGTCCCTCTGTCCATGTGTAGTCTGCAGGACTTATTAAGGTTGTATAGTTGTTGTGTCCAAGCATCATTCCCTTTACTACAAGGTTCGTTGCGACTGGCTTGCATACTAGCAGACTCACGACATATACATACGGGGCTGGCTGCGGTAAATCTGTGCTTATGTGTGGGTTGTCATGGACTGGTGCACATAGTGGATACACACGCATGTAATGCGCAGAACCTGGAAATCCAGAGTCATAGTTGGGGTTAACCGTAGTGCCCTCAACGAAGC